>JAYREU010000050.1:0-14549 GCA_041908765.1 Candidatus Absconditabacterales bacterium | reverse complement strand
TCTACATCTGTATCGTACGTCAACACGTTGAATGCGCCAGTTGTATCTCCACTGGTTCTCTCCCTAACATATACTGCTACTGGTGCATCGTTTACTCAGCTTATCGTCACCGTTCCTGTTGCTATATTGCTATTTGTTGTACCATCTCTTGCTTGGTACGTAAATGTTCCCGTTCCACAGAAATTTGCTGTCGGTACAAATCTCACTTGTGTTCCGCTTATTGTCGCCGTTCATCCCGTCACTGACGTTACTCCTGTCAAACTCAATACGTCTCCATCTGCATCTGTATCGTTCGTCAACACGTTGAATGCTCCTGTTGTATCTTCACTGGTACTCTCACTATCATTTACTGCTACTGGTGTATCGTTCACACAGCTTATCGTCACCGTTCCTGTTGCTATATTGCTTGTGAGGGCACCATCCCATGCCTGGTAGGTGAACACTCACGTACCACAGAAATTACTAGATCCAGAAAAAATAACTCACGTGCCTGAAATACTCACTTGCCCTCAGGTCACTATCGCTAGTCCAGTAATACTTAAAACATCTCCATTTCCATCGGTATCATTTGCAAGCACCATAAGTAATCCCGTACTATCTTCGCTTATAGTTCATGTATCATTTAGTGCTACAGGAGCTACATTCACTGAGCCTGAGTCAAAGGTGAACGTAAAATATGTATTGTGAGAAAAATCTCTAGCAAAATAATTGTATCAGCCTCCGCTCGTCTGTACTGACACAAAAGTATCAGTTCAATCAAAAGTCGCATCTGTAGAAACTAACATACGTGGGTTTGTGCCTGCAAAAATGCTTGCATCTACCCTCATTACTCATGTGCCTACAGAACCAATTTCTGATACTTTCCATGCTCTATTTAATCTATATATTATACCCGTTAACAAAGCGCTTCATGTAGTAGCTCAGTTATCACCGAATACTATTGCAGTGTTATTAGTAAGTTGTGTAGCACCTGTTTGTGTTCAAGTGAAGACAGAACCATTTGCATAAGTAAGTACTACACCTGATGTTGAGGTAGATTGAGCGACTCTTTGATCAAAACTCAAACTAGAATCTCTAGAAACACCAAATACTCTAGAGTGGTATCATGCATTATTAGTATAATTCCAAATAGTTGTATAATTTGAAAGATAGTAGTTTTGTGCTGGCAAAGTTATACCATACTTCAGTGCAAGGTACGATTCCATGATCTGCTTCTCAGTAGTTGTCAAGACACCAGAATAAAGCAAGAGTTCATGCATGGTTCAGGAAAAGAATTGTGTATCAGTTGCTCAAAATGTGCGTCATCAAACAACAATTTGACGATTTGTCATTGCTCCAAAATTCGTTGCATTGGTACCTGTTTTCAAGAAAGTTCCATTATACCATCATGAATATGTTCATCACACTGCACGAGAACTATTTATAATACCGAAATTATTTGACAAAGTTCCTGTAAAAAAAGCATTTGCCCCCCCCTCATCTCTCCACTCTAGAGATGTTTGAGATGCAGAGAATTGAGGATAACTATTTCATACTGTATTACGGAATCACAGTACAGCAGAAAGAGCAGATCCAACCCTTGTTCAAACAAACAAAACTGAAAGATTGGGATTAGCAGCAATGGAAATTGTTGTAGGATCACGATAGAGTACTTGATGTGTTGCAGCTCCTGTAGCTCCATTAAAACTTATACCTGGTCGAAAATTCTTATCACTACCCACTATGATGGGACGATTCACATTTGTGGTTTGACGAATGTGGTAATTATTGGAAGATTGGTCATTCCATCAAGAAACACTGGTTCCACTTAGTGTGACACCTACATCCGCACGATACCAATACACTTTTGTAGCTATTCCCGTAAATGTGTACGCTCTTCCAAATGTGATAAAATCACCATCAGAAAGGTTAGCAGTGAAGAGGAAATTTGTTCAACTGGTTGAACCTGTATATACACTTACTGTTCAACTAGTAAAGTCTCCACTCGAAGAAGCTCAGATTTGCATCATATATATAGTACTTCATCACGATGACGCTAATCAGGCAATTGGTATAAGAAAATTGAGAACTCCAAGATCACCATTTCTTTCAGAAACTCTCCATTCGCGACCTATACGATCATATCAACCTGGAGTTTCTGTCAATGACCATGTTCATGTAGTTCCTCCATTGTGTGACCACATAAATGACTGACTATCCGTCGATATTGCTGCTGTACCTACTATCAGATCAGTGCTATTAGTCGCAGACTGTGATTGCAATTGCATCAATCAGTACCCATCATCACGAGCGATACCCGCAATATTTCAGGTGTAAACCCCGTTCTCACTTGCAAGCCATGCAACTTGACCTCATGAAAGAGTATAATTCGTAGCAGTTGTTTGGAGCAATCTAATACCATATTTAATTGCCAAATATGAAGAAATTTTGTTGATATTAGTTGCACTTAGTACACCTGTATATACCATTACCTCCATAATTTGTCCTATAAACTGTCATCCTGGAGTTACTATATCATGGTTACCGATACCAAATTTAGTGGGTGCACTTAGACCAGTGTTGTCTGAAGCAGTTTGAGCGACCTGAATACCATCTCTATATAAAGTACTATTACCAGACAAAGCACGAGTTCAAATTGCAACATGGGGATATGCATCATTAGACAACGTATTCTCATGAGTCCCCAAACCATCTCCTGCCACTGCTTTAAAATTTAAATGACCTGTGTTTGTCCCCAATGCATAGTCGAGCGTTCACGCATTTGTTTCTGCTCCAATAATACCAGGAGAGTTCCAAAAAGTCGCATCTCAACTAGATTGAGTAGTACTGTACACAGCTATTAATGTCATACTATCTTGCACTCCTCAATCATTGACTGTATGGAAATATCCTCAGGTAAAGTTCAGTCCTGGATTATAATTTCGTCTCAAAGGAATATACCTTGGATAATAACTCATACCACTAGCGTTATTAGCAGATGTTGATCTATCTGTCCATCCAGTAACTGCACATCAACTAGTCGTACAAGTCGTCCCAGAATTGGCTTTGAGCCATAGTTTGAGATTACTCGTTCATCATGCATTAATTATGAACGAACTTGCGCCACAGGTGTAGAATACTATCTTACCTTCTGTGACAACTGCTTCATTTGACTCAATTGATGAAACTCAATCATTACAAATCGCATCACTACTCATTGTTATACCGCGTGTATTATAGCTTACATCATCAGCATGTTGCACAAAAACAGTGACTGATTCTCATTCATTTAATTCTGGTGTTGGAATTTCAACTTTGACTGGTTGTGAAAAAACAAGATGAGTGTCCGGCAAACCAAAATCCAAAGTTTCAACAACCTCCCCAGCAGGTAAAGGAGAGACAGATGAAGCAAGAGGCGTATCTACAGAAAAATCAATATTTACAGTATCAATCACAGACTGATCCACTGATTCAATACTAGCTCATTCAGGTATAGTTACCGTAGCACCTTCTTCAGTAGTTGTAAATACAACCTCTTGATGCATATACAAGGAGACTACTTCTCCTTCAGTATCTACTTCTGTAGCAATATCACCAGCATCAATATGTGCGTTTAGATCAGTAGTATCATCAATTATTAAAGCACTATTCATACCTGGGAGCAAGGTCTTATGTATCAACCAAGTCCAGCCTGAAAATTCACGAAGAGAAACATATGTAGACAGCAACTGTGGCTCAATAGCTTTAGTTCAGCGTAAAGGATCAAGTACATACCATACATTACTTTGTCCACGGAATATGGCTACTCTGTGTCCTCTTGCTAGTCTTTCATCCTCTTTTTCAGTGTTGGACAATTCATTCTCCTGATCTATATCCTGGTATACCAAAAGATCAATGAGATCAAATGGAGATGCATCCAACTCATCTAAGAGTTCTTCTCTATTAGTAAATGAATAGTAATCATCACCCTGAGAAGCTTCCTCGGCCAAATCAATTGCATCTCATTGCATGAGAGCAAGAGGAAATTTAACAAACTTTTTGAGACGAGATATGTTTTCTCTAGCTATTCTCGAGCACATAGTAACTGCAGTATCTCAAGCTATGGTTACTGAAGTAACTGAAGACTCAATAAGCATTCCTTCACTATTCACGTGTATGGGAGCTACTGGTTCTACAATATCTCATGGTTGTAATACAACTTCATCAACTATAATTTCATCACTTATAATATCAATTACCTCAAGAGCATCTCCTGTCTCACTATCCCCCGTAGCCACAGTTCATGTTTCTGCAAGTGGACTTTCATCTCACCCTGCATCCAAGAGAGTCGAAGAAATTCAGACATCGCTCTTTTTAATCTTTGTTTGTTCTGCCTTATACTTTTGAATACGCAATGCTGCTGGCGTTGGAGTAGTAGAAGCACTTGCTGCATAGACTTGACTTTGGTGAGTGGTAGTATCAATGGTAAGTAAGATACGAGCATATGGTGAAAGGAGAGGTTGAATGGTGAATACGTAGAGAACTATGCATTTGACAAAGGTAAAAATTCTAGAACGCATGATACCCATTGATTATCACAAAAATATAAAAACAATGGATGGTATATATACATATGGCAAAAAAAAACTACTAAAATCATCTTTTTCAATAATTAATTATATGTCAATAAAATGACCAAAACTGGCTTTGCAATTGCAAAATAAATAGTTAAGTATACACAGTTATAAATTTTCGCTTTACTTTTTTCAACTTTGTCATGGAAAATGTGTTTGATCTAACGACGAAACGCCACTCTCTTGCTCACCTCTTGGCACAAGCACTCCAAAGATTTATTGATCCACAGGTACAGCTCGGTACAGGTCCACGGACAGACACGGGATTCTATTATGATGTCCTTTTTTCAGCTGGTATCACCCTATCAAGCGACCAACTCAAAGATCTTACCAAAAAAATCCAATTCATAGCCAAAGAACCTCAAACCTACCTCCTCCGGAGATGTCCTCTCGATCAAGGCTACGAGATCAATGCGCTCACTAGACAAACACTCAAAAATGAACTCCTCGATAAATTCAAAGCAGCAGGCGAGACCGAAATCACCTACTATCTCAATGTCGTGCCACTCAATACCCTAGAACACGCGAGAGATACACTTCCTGGATACAAAGAAATGTATACAGAAGTCTCTGACTTCATGAGATTCAAAAAAATTATTGGTGACGACCAAGCAGTAGTCTATATCGATCTCTGTGCAGGCCCCCACGTAGAAACTACCAAAGATCTCGATCCATCTGGTATGGTCATCGAAAAACTTGCTGGAGCTTACCGACAAGCAGATGAAAACAATGTACAAATGACGAGAATCTACGGACTTGCCTTCGAAAACAAAGAAGCACTCAACGCACATCTTGCGATGCTTGAGGAGGCGAAAAAGAGAGATCATAGGGTATTGGGTAAACAACTTGAACTCTTTGCCTTTGACGATGAAGTAGGTCCTGGTCTCCCCCTTTGGTTACCAAATGGTACCATTATAGTAGAAGAACTTGAGAGATTAGCAAAAGAAAAAGAAGCTACCTATGGCTATGTCAGAGTACGTACTCCGCATATCACCAAAGATAGTCTCTATCTCAAATCAGGTCATCTTCCCTACTACGCTGACAGTATGTTTCCACCCATGGAAATGGATGGTGAGAAGTACTACCTCAAACCTATGAACTGTCCTCATCACCACAAGTGTTATGCAGCAACTCCCAAAAGCTATAGAGACCTTCCTCTCAGGTTGGCAGAATATGGGCATTGTTATAGATACGAAGACTCTGGATCACTCTTTGGACTGATGAGAGTGAGATCACTCTGTATGAACGATGCACATATCTATTGTACAGAAGAACAGTTTGAAGACGAATTCGTGCAAGTAATTCGTATGTATCTAGAATACTTTCAGCTCTTCGGCATTGAAAAATATCAAATGAGACTCTCCAAGCATAGCAAAGAATGACTTGGCAAAAAGTATGTCGATAATGAAAAGTTATGGATTGCTACAGAAGATAAAGTGAGAAAAGCGCTTATCGCTTGCAACGTCCCCTTCGTTGAAGCAGAAGATGAGGCAGCGTTCTATGGTCCCAAAATTGATGTACAGATTCGATCAGTGATAGGCAGAGAGTTTACTCTAGCAACCAATCAGCTCGATTTCGCAGTCCCAGAAAGATTCAATCTCACCTACATAGACAAGGATTGACAAGAGAAGACACCACTCTGTATTCATAGGGCTCCACTCAGTACGCATGAGAGATTTATTGGCTTTCTGATTGAGCACTTCGCTGGAGCATTTCCGTTGTGGCTAGCTCCTACCCAGGTAACTGTCCTTCCTGTGAGTGACTCCTTCAATGGCTATGCTCAATCTGTAGTAGAAGCCTGCAAAAAAGAAGGTATCAGAATTGCATGTGATGATTCAGCTGAGTCCCTCAACAAAAAGATCCGCAACGCAGAGCTCATGAAAATCCCTTACATGCTCATCATAGGTGAAAAAGAAATACAAGACAACACCGTGAGCGTCAGAGTATACAAAACCAAAGAACAATATACGCTCCCTACGGGTGAATTTGTCAGAAAGGTGGTAAATGAATTCAAAGAGAGAAGTTTAACCTAGCACAACTTAACCACTACCATATCTCAAATACTTACCTTCGTTACCCAAAACAAAAACAAGCTAGCAGATGCACAACAACTCCTCTCTGATTTCGTCATAGAACACATAGACTTCGAGGTGCCAGAGATCCAGTCACTTGACCCTAGAGAAATCGTTAGCCATAAACTTACCTACGCCTATGAAAAGATCCAAAAGCCCTGTTTTGTGATGGATGCATCACTCTTTTTGGATTGCCTCAATGGTTTTCCTGGACCCTTTATTAAGTTTTGGTTTGAGAAAACCGTAGGTGCAGAAAAAACCTGTCAGATAGCAAAACAGTTCGGTAAGTTTGGTTGTCAGTGGACAACGGTATTGGGATATTATGATGGAGAACATACACACTTTTTTGAAGAGACGGTGGAAGGTCAACTTCCTGAGGCGCCTCGTGGCACCAACGGTTACCATCGAGATACTATCTTCATCCCAAATGATCAAGATCGCACCTTGGCAGAAATGAACTTCGAAGAAAAACAATCATATGCGGTCACGAAGAAACTGTTTGAAAGATTACGTGCGCACTTGGCAGTATAACCTCAATCATTACCTTAGGAAAAAAATGAACAAAAAAAAGCCCACAGCTATACTTAGACCTCCTTCGACAGGATATCTATCAGTACGTGTGGGCTGAGAGATTAGAATACATAATATTGAAATTTCACTCGCAATAGTGGACAAATTACTTCAGCAAACAAGTGGAATACACTAAAAAATGATAGCTTCTGGTTAGCATAAAACGCTCAGAATATGGTCTTCGATGTTGACATAAATCGGTGATTTATTTCACCGTCACGCTCTTAGCGAGATTTCTGGGTTTATCAATATCTCTATCTAGCAGTTCTGCAGCATGATACGCAAGTAACTGCCCAGCAACAACGGTCAATAATGGGCTCAGCTCAGGCACAGTCTTGGGGACGGTGATATGTAAATCAGCACCTGGTACTTTGACATCACTAATTGCCACTACCATACCTTTCCTGGATTTAATCTCTTGTACGGAAGAACAATTTTTCTCAAAAAGATCATCCTCAGGCATAAAGATAATACTCGGACATTGCTCATCGATCATCGCCAAAGGCCCATGTTTGAGCTCACCAAGTGGGTAGGCTTCTGCATGACGATAGGTGATTTCTTTAAATTTCAAGCTCGATTCATAGGCTGCTGCCAATTGATATTGTCTGCCCAAGAAAAACAAACTCGGGTACTCAATGAGTGAACGAGCTACAGAACCAATATATTCAGACTGATCCAAAATTGCTTCAATCTGCATAGGAAGATGCTCAAGTGCACGGAGGAGACGTTTGTACACGAGGGGTGGCATGCTTCTGTTTTTCCCCATAAAGAGGGCCAACAAAAAGAGACAAACTGCTTGTGCAGTGAATGCCTTGGTGGATGCTACGCCTATTTCCGTACCCGCTCTCGTAAATAATCCACTATCCGTCATACGAGCGATAGAAGAACCAACCACATTGACCACCCCGAATGTTTTGCCTCCTAACTCCTTAATATTCTTGAGACACTCTATGCTATCTGCTGTTTCGCCCGACTGAGAGATAAACACATGCAACAGATCATCACGTAATAATAAACGACTATTGGCATACTCACTTCAGACAACTGCCTTGGTATCGATCCCAGCTAACTCTCTCGATCGCATACTCGCCAAAAGTCATGCATGGTATGAGGTCCCGCACCCAACATACGCTATTTGCCTATACGACTCATGTTGCATACCATGAAAAGCATCTGCAGCCAATCCATAGTGTTCAAAGTCTACTCTTCATTTGAAGATTCTCTTGATAATATTTGGTTGCTCAAAAATCTCCTTGAGCATAAAATGCTTAAAACTACCTTTTGATGCTTCTAACGCTTGTGCATTTAACTCCTCAATTTTCCTCAACTGGGGTATTCCTCCACTGGTAATAATATAATCTGCATCTTTGAAGTGGAGCAAATCGCCATCTTCCAAGTAAATAACTTTGTGCGCATACCCACTCAACGCTTGGCTATCTGAAGAGAAGAAAAACTCTCCCGTCATATCATACCCAAAAAACAATGGACTACCTCGCCTGAGTCATATCACCTCGCCTGGATGATCATCGTGCACTATGAGCAATGCATATGCGCCTCTAATCTGATCCAGCATAAGTTGCACCGCTTGCAAGAAGTCTCATGTATACGCCTCTTGTAATAAGTTAGCAATTACTTCGGTATCTGTCTCAGAAACAAAACTGTATCACTTGGCTTGCAACTGCAATTTTAGTTGTAAGTAATTTTCGATAATACCATTGTGTACAATATGGAACTTCCCATCGTTACTTGTATGGGGATGACAATTGAGTTCTGTAATTCACCCATGCGTTGCCCAGCGCGTATGTGCTATCCCATACCCACCCATCGCGGGCTCTATTTCTCAGGCGATTGCATGGGCAATTTCTATTTTTTCAACCAAAGCACTCACTTTACCAACTGCCTTATACGTATGCGCTAGCTCTCCAAATGATGCTGCGTACATCCCCGCTGAATCATAACCACGGTACTCCAGCCTTTGTAATCCATGTAACAATACACTACTTACCTCATACTTCTTCCCTACATAGCCGAATATTCCGCACATAGTGAACAGATATATACATAAAACAATTGCATCATACACAGATGCTAGGAAAAACGCAAGCAAGAAAAATTGGCTATAATTAAAATAGATATATTACATTATTGACATATAATTTTTATAAAAATTAACAATAATCTATTAGCTCATAATATAATCTTTCTGAGTTATTTTGACAATTACCTGATATTATATATTGCGATAAAATATTTTTACCCTGGTTTGGTATTTCAATTTAGCAAGAGATATCTATATTGTAAAAACTTTCACACAATTTGATTTGGTATGGAAATTCGTGAATTTGAATTACGTCGAAAAGCATATGCTTGACTTGCACATCTCTTTTGAACACCGCAAGACGAGCAGACACTTTTTTCATGTGTACAAATGAGATCTGGAGGGAAACTTACGAAAGCACTCCAACAATGTTCACTAGACGAGTTGCGATCTGCAACGAGAGATACATACACACCCTACAAGCAAACTTTGCTAGCGCAAAGCACTGGTATCTTGCCTACCTCACAAAAGTCTCAAGCTGAGTATATCGAGCGCTTAGAATATGAACTCAAAGTGATTCATGAAATGGGCTATGACACGTATTTCTTGGTAGTACAGGACTATATCAACTGGGCGAGGGCAAATAATATAGTCGTAGGACCGTGAAGAGGTTCTGTTGCGTGAAGTCTGCTGTCGTACGTGATTTGAATTACTGACATTGATCCACTCACGTATGATCTGCTCTTCGAACGTTTTCTCAATCCAGGACGTATTTCTATGCCAGATATTGATACGGACTTTGAAGATACCATGAGAGAACAGGTCATCGAATATATCAAACAAAAATATGGAACTGAAAACGTTGCCAATATTGGTACCTTCATGACTATGGCTGCCAGAGCTGCTTTCAAGGATGTGGCGAGAGTTATGGGCGTCAATTTCGAGCAGTCCAACAAAATCTCAGCCATGATCACCGATAAGACTATTGCTGATTCACTCAAGACAAATGACGATCTTAAATCACTTATTGAGCAAGACGATAGAATAAAAAATACGTTGATCATCGCTCAAAAATTAGAAGGAACGGTTAGACAAACAGGAGTACACGCATGTGGTATGATCATAGCACCAGCACCCGTGACAGATTTTTCACCCATTCAATACCCTCCCAAAACAGGAAGCAAAGAACAGAGAGATGAAACGAGAACAGTCGCACAATTTGACGGACATAGCGTCGAGGAAATCTGACTTCTCAAAATGGATCTTTTGGGATTGAGAAATCTTACGATTATTAAAAATTGCATCAAAATTATACGTGCTAAGGCCAAAAAAGAACAAAAAGAACTTCCCGAAATGCTTGCTTCGTTCACCGATACGATGCTTTTCCATCCTCCTTTGGATGATGCATATACCTACAAGAAGATTTTCCATACCGGAGATACCTCATGAGTCTTTCAGTTCGAGTCAGATGGTATGAAGAACTGGCTCAAAAAACTCAAACCAACTGTGTTTGATGATATCACAGCTATGGGGGCACTCTATCGTCCAGGACCTATGGAATTTATTCCACACTATGTAGAAAGAAAACACGGTATTCAGCAAGTACGCTATATTGAGCAAGACCTGATTGAAGAGCTTACTCGTATATATGGTGAAGCTGTCATGGAACAAGAAAAAGAAAAGCTCACCCAAGACCTGCAACCCTTTATGGAAATCACCTATGGCATTGCTGTCTACCAAGAACAGCTGATGCGTATTGTTCAGGCAATGGCATGATTCTCATTGGCTGAAGCTGATAATCTCAGAAAATGAGTGGGGAAGAAAATTAGAGAAGTTATTGAAAAAATTAAAGGTGAATTTATTGCCAGAGCACAGGCATACAGAGATTACAAACCACAGACTGCCCAATGGGTCTATGAAAAAATGATCGAACCAGCAGCAGATTACTCCTTCAACAAGTCTCACGCTGCCTGCTATGCATATATATCATTTCAAACTGCCTATCTCAAAGCACACTACCCTATTGAATTCCACGCAGCACTCCTGAGATCAGTAGAAGAAGAAATTGACAAGCTCGCCAAATTTATTGATGAAATTCTTTTGCAATGATACACGATCAAAGCGCCTGATGTACATACCTCTTTCGAACATGTGGCAGCGGTAGACGACGCTATTCAACTTTGATTTAAGACCATCAAGGGCGTTGGTTCTGAAGTTGCTCAAGCACTCGAACAAGAAGTACGTATACGCGGTCCCTATGCAGGACTCACTGATTTTCTCAAAAGAACCGGTCCTTTTCTCAAGAAAAAATCTCTTGAAGCACTTATCAAAGCCTGAGCCTTAGACAGTTTTGGTGACCGCTTCACGTTGCTTGGGAATATTGATGAATTACTTGCACGAGTCAAACATGCATCACAACCTCAAACGTGATTCTTCGACACACTGATGATGGATGATGCAACACTCCAACTGACTCCTGTCCCTTCACCAGGACTTTTGAGTATTTTTGCCTACGAACATGAAGTGTTTGGGACGCTCATCTCTGGGCATCCTTTTGATGGACTGTATGATTATCTCAAACAGAAAGTAAATTTCATTAGTATGTTCAAAGACAGAGAGAACTATGGAGAATTTAAAATCATCTGCTTCATCAAAGAAATAAATAGAGGGATGAAATGAGGATATTTCATGCAAATCGAAGATATATCTGGTACTATGGAACTCTATTTACAAGATAAGTTAGACCTAGCGCCTTTTGATATCATCCATATACAAGGCTTCAAAGGAATGAGAGCTCCCAAAATTGACAAAATCATAGGACTCTCACTCGAACAACTTAGAGAACAAGCAACCAAAAGTAATCTCTATCGTCCTGACCTCACTGTTATGAGTGTCAGAAAAGAAAGAATTCAAACACCTCCCCCTATGCAACAAACTCCCCCTGTGTCATCTCTCCAAATCACCAAAAAAAGTGCCCCTGTAGAACAACCCATCTCTACAACTACTTTTGAAACACCAGACGCACTGCATTTGATTACTCAAATTCCCGCTATCCTCAAGGCACATCCTGGGGAAATCACTATCCATATAGGAAAGTTGGAGGCAAAGGTAGATACAACTGGTCTTTCTCACATACAAAAGTTGCTTGGGTAGTCATGCATGCACAAAACAATTATAGTGAATTGCTCTTGCAAACACCCCCTGTTTTTTGTACACTAAGGACAGTTTTTATTGGTTTACTTGGATCGGTTATGAAATGATTGAAACGATGAATTCTTGCCTTCTTTTTTGGACAGTTACTTACGCTCTGGAGGAAAGATACCAAACTCAAAAAAGCAGTCATCAAAGAACCAAATTTAGGCAACAAAGTGAAATTGATGGGACAAGCATTGCTTGATTTCAACAAAGGTATTGTTGAAGATGCTAAACAAATAGATTTGCAAGCGCAGTGGCTCCAAACCAGACAATGGATAGAAGATGAACTTGGTGATCTCCAAACCAAACTTCATGGATGGGAGAGTGATGCAAAAAGCCTCTCTCAAGAACAAGTTTGAAACCTCCTGAAAGAATTAGAAACCCGTTATGCTACATTACTTACCAAGACTAAGGCTTGGATACAACAACTTGAAGAGCATCCAGAACTTACGCAAAAAATAGCTACCATCCACAAGACGATTGCAAAAATCAAACAGGTGACCAACAAATAATCTCCTCTTCTTTATTCATTGAGTAATGCAGTAACTATGATCTTTAGTTTCAAGACCTTTGTCGACGAATTGAGAGAGAATCCTGAGAAAAAGGAGGTTGTGGAGAAATACGAGAAATATTTTGGCGCTATCACAGGTGAGATTACTGATCAGCTATGGTATACAGAGTATGTCGGGAAGTTTGCTACTGTCCCTTATCGTGTACCTGAGGAGCTCAAAAATGATTTTGATTGGGTACTTTTGATGCAACTAGTAGGATGATCTTTTAGTAGCGATGGTATCTTGGATACTGATGATACTGAGCAAGGACCGGAGTTTTTGATTTCAGTCCAAAGTGGTGAGCAAATTGTCGTCAAGAAGGTTTCTGAACTTTGGGGATTCCAAATTCTGAGATTGTATGAAATCTACGCAGAAGAACAGATGAACTTACATATTCTGATTGCAGAGGACGAGAAAGAAAAAGAAGCTATTATTGCACAAAGAGATAGTAGAAGCAAAAGGCGACAAATAGTACTAGACAACCTAGAAAAAGACGCAATGAGCAAACAAGCAGAAGCAGAAAAAACTGAAAAACTTTCTGATCTCTATGATCAACTCTAACAGGAATTGCAAAATAATGATTCACAAAACAAAATACCACCCTATGGTGGTTTTTTTGTCTCTAGTCTATAGCACCATAAATGATATATGAGGGTAATTGGTTTGTTTTATTAGCACCAAGTGATACTTGTGCATGTCCATAATAACCTACACTTGTAATGACAGTATATTTACCAGGCAAAGGATTACCAGCATCATTGAGCTCTAGACAGTATTGCTTATCGTCACCTGATGCATTAGTGAAGATAAGATAGTTTTTGTTGACTGCACTACTTGCATATCCACTAATATCTGAGGCAAAGCTATAAGGATCAGGATTACCCACTTCTCATTCTACACTCGTATTGTAGTTTTCAAGTTCTTCATCCAAAATCTTGATACCATATGTTTCAAGAGCTGTTCATGTCGTATATAATGCGGGCGTCATAGCAATCAAGTCTGCATCTGCTACGATAGTATACGCTGGAGTAGCAAATCCAGCCGTATTATCCCAAAATAGTGGCACAATCAATGCTTCACCTTCTGACAAGGTATAATATGTCTCCTCAGACATGGCTTCTGCACAGTCCGCTAAATCCGTAGTATCATCACTGATGGTAAACTGACGAGAACTTATATCCATAGTGAATCTACACCCCGTTCCCACGACACAGCCAGAAAAAGTAGTAAACGTCAAGGCATCCTCGAATCAATATCCGTGATTCTTGGTCTGTGCGAGTCATAACTCTAAACCTCCGTATGCATAATAATATGCTTTGTAATAGTCATTAAATAACCTAGAAATACTAATCAAATTATTCGTATAATGGGAAATAAGCAATCCCAAGAGAGACGATACCATCATAATAAATAATACTAAGAGCATGATATTGCCTTTCTTTTTCATGACTAATATTGTCTAACATTAAAGAAAGTCTGCAACTGCTGACGTACTCTAAACCACCAATGCTCATCACTATAATGAGGAATT
>JAYREU010000049.1:0-12054 GCA_041908765.1 Candidatus Absconditabacterales bacterium | reverse complement strand
GGTGCTTGTGCCTGAGGCAAGGTCTCAGGTGCTTGTGCCGGCGGTGTAACTGTCGGTGCTTGTGTTTCCGTAGTAGTTGCTTTGACACCAGGTGAGGGGATATTTTTTGTCACTTGTTTGGGAGATACTTCTTCTTTCTTCGGGGCTGCTTGCGTTGTTTTTTCAACTACCTTTTTGTTCGCTTCAGGAGTTTTCTTAGGTTGTTCTATGATAAGTGGTTTACTGAAATTGGTTCCACCTCCTTTACCGATAGCAATAGACGTGAGTTGTTGTGTCAGCTGATCTGGTGTATCAATCAGCCAAACATCGAGCGGTTCGTTTCTCTCATTTTTGAGTGTCGGATGTTTTTTCATAGTGACCCACACATCGTAGATGAGCTCGTTATTTTTGATATAACTCGTACCGGGTGTTCTTTGTTTGGGATCGTCGATCAGTCACTTGGGGGCTTTGTCATAGGTATAGATGAGTTTATGGTCACCTTTGGTATGGGGTACTACCGCATAGATGTTAGCAAGTTTGGTGAGGTCTGTTCCATCTTCTGCTTCAAGTCTCGTGACTCTTTTGGATTGATTTTCTTTGGCTTTGGCGATATATGAACCGATGTCTTTGATCCCCGTAAGTTCAGGTTCTACAGGTGGCGCATCTTGGGTTAATTCTTTATTTCTCTTTTCTATCTGCGGTGCCGGGTTTTCTGTTTGTTCTGAAGAAAGTGATTCTTGTGGAGTTAGTTGAGGTGTATTTTCTTCTTTATTTTTGGACGGTGCATTTTGAGGGAGATCCATTATTTTTACCGGAGTTTCAGGTGCTGGTGTCGGATTCTCTGTTTGTTCTGAGGAAAGTGACTCTTGTGCGGAGAGTTGCTCGGGAGTATTTAGTACTTCTTGGATTTTGGATGGCTCCGTTGGAGGAAGAGTATCGCTCTGGGAAGTCGCGTCTATATCGACTGTTTTGAAAATATCCTCAAACTTCTCCGACTCACTGAGGGGAGGAAGGGGAGCATTTTTTTTGTCTTTGCCAGGCTGCGGGTTAGGAAGCGTAGGGTCGGTCATAGCACAAAAAAGGAGCAAAACATGAACAGCGTTCTTTCATAGTCTACTATACGGATAAATTACTCAAAGACCAACTTCGCTCACTGAAATATGCATCCTTTGCTTTACATTTCTTGTAATTACTATAATAAATCATAGACTGTACGTACAGAGTCTATGGAAGCTCTGGAAAATTGAATTTTCTTATATTTTCCTAGCGTATCACATTTTGTCAAATACTCAGAGAGGCTAGTTCACGACGCTTCCTTGATGTCCCTCTTTAGGTGTCTCTAAAAGCGCATAAGTGTACCTTACAGGCACAAGCACCTTACAGGACTTTTGCAGAGGTCCCCAATACTTTATTTTTCGTCACTGGGTCTATGTCCTCATTTTATCAGTCTCCTGTATGGATTACTATCAACCAAACGGTCTATCAAAAACCAAGTTTTTCTTGTACGATTGGTGGACAAACCTACCATGGTGTCACCAAATGGAAACGCCTCCTAGGTAAGCAGTTTCAACGATATATGTTACATGGATTTTCCTTGCCTACGTGGGAGCAATATACTCAAGAGTTCCACGAAGTACTCACCCAACTCAAAAGAGATTATGGCAAAGGATTTGGCGATCTTTTTTTCCAACTTGGTATAGTCAATGTATTTGATAGTCGTCCTACCAGTCAAGTCAAAACACCCGAAACACGTACTGCGCTCTTGACCCAAAGACACGCCATAGAGCAAAACTTCAAGACCTGGTACGACCTCGTCCCTTCATGGAGGGAGCATATGCCTCAGGCGACGATTGTTCTCGATCTGACTCAAACGCATGCGCAACGAACTCAAGATCTTTCGGACTCTGGCAAAAGATATCTCAACAAAGGCAAAAAAGCTGAGCTCGAGTTTGTACAGGCTACTGATGCTGATTGGGGACCCTTTTGGGACGTACGATATACAACAGCGTTTGACAAAGGCTTCGCCGTTGTTCCCAAAGAGCACTTCCTTCGTCTGAGAGATTTCTTGGTGAGCGAGAAACAAGGAGCCCTCTTCTTGCTCAAACAGGGGAATGAGATTGTGAGTGGAAGTGTTTGTCTTTTCCGAGAGAAAACATGTGTCTATTTGTATGGAGCAACTGCTAGAGCATACGGCGATATTGGCGCACATTACCTCCTCAATCGACAAATCATGGAACGAGCAAAAGCAGCGCATTTCACGACCTACGATTTGCTCGGTGTCTCTCCTGTAGGTGAGGAACAGACCCATGCGCTAGGAGGAGTAACGAGATTCAAACAAGCATTTGGAGGCACAACCCTTTCTTATATAGGGAATATGGATATCTTGCTCAATCCCCTAATGTACAAGTCCTATAAACTTTGGAAAGCAAAATAACGTTATGTCATTTTAATTATCTGTTTCTGATGTCGCTCTCTGTTCGTGATATGGCCCTGATAGTATGACTTTCATGATCTCTTCTCGCTTCGCGTGGTGATATGCGTGATGAAATTTATCACACCTTACAAACGGTTTCTCCAGACACCACCAAGGAAGTTGTTCATCAAGGCGAGATTTTTTGCGGACAAAAAATAAAATATTATATACCTGCATTGACCACGCATTCCATTTCTTACACACTCAAAAGTCGAGATGGAGATATACTTATTGTACCATTTCGAGCGAAGAATGTGCCAGATGCGTTGGAGATTAGGGCAGTAGATGCAATGGGAAACGAGACCGTGATTGCTTCTACTACTTGATATTTGTGAGCCCTGGGTAAACATCCGTGAACCAGTTCTGGGGAGTTAGCGAGTGGTGCAAATTATGGACCGTTATTGATTTGTGGTGAAAGAGATCCATCAGATACTACTACCTATAGACTTCTCGAGACGAGTGAGTTACCGTTGTGATATACAGAAATACCAAAAGGCGTGGGTGTATTGATTGGACATATTCCACCAGGTACACAAGAGCTGATTATATATGTACATCCCAATCCTCATGCTATTACCTTGGGTAATTTTACAGTAGAGTGTTTTTCATGTGATGTCAAAATGCATTGACTCAAAGAATCATACTGCTATGATGAGTCCATACACTTGAGTATTGATGTAGGGAATGAATTTCTCAATAGACAGAAAACATTGGAGGTGATTCGAGAAATGCCAGATGGTTCAACCAAAATATGAAGGACACTCAACCTTCCTTCTAGTACCTATGAAGTAGGTGATTATAGTGTCAAGGCGCTTCTCAATGGGTGTGTCGTGTGTGAAGAGACATTTTCCTTTACGCTTAGGAGAGAAGATCCTTTTTCTGCTGTTTTGGATGACCTGCCAGATGTCTTGTGCAGAGATGCAACCACCTCAATTGGTGTTGATGTTACTTCGCCTGCGAGTGCGTCATTATTTTCTGTATTCGCACCTTTGGTAGACAGTGATACGTTATGGTTTACTCCACAGTGATCATTTGGTGATCAGCATCGTTTTCTCTCGGAGCGTCCTTTGCAAGGATATGAGATTGGACCAGAGTTGGTAGTGGAGGTAGTATTGTGAGGATGTCGTCTGCAATTAATCCCCAAAATTGCCACGTGTTGTTCTGCTGAAAAAGCAGGATATTTCCCCAACGCATTTTCTCCCAATGGCGATGGTGTTAATGATGCGTATAGCGTGTTTCTTGCACCGCACCATCATTTGCGTATGCTCCAAATATTTGATAGACGAGGCAATCAAGTATTTACGCAGTGATCAGAAGATAATGATACTGAGCGAGAATGATCTTTTAGAGGAAAACAATCACCAACAGGAGTATATGTCTATTCTGCACATATTCAGTGTCCCAATGGTGAAATGATCAAGGTGGCGTGAGATGTAACCCTTATCAAATAGATATTCTCTATGTACATTTTTGTCAAAGCTGATTGAATAGGGGATAGTATATGATAGTTTGCAATTATATGTTTTTGTCATACAACCGCGACTAGTTTGTTTAAATGATGTTTAAACATACCTTTTAACACTATATTTCTCATGACTTTACTTGCTATTGTATTGATCTGAGCAGTTTTGATATTTGAGTTTATCAATGGATTCCATGACACAGCAAATGCAGTTGCGACAGTAATTTATACCAAGAGTCTCAAACCAATACATGCAGTGGTCTATTCTGGTATGCTCAATCTCATATGAGTATTGATCGGATGAGTTGGGGTAGCATTTAGTATTGTTAAACTTATCCCTGTACTCAAAATTGCGACGTTTGGTACATGATTAGCGGTGTTAGTATGTATTGCAATCCTACTGACAGCGATTATTCGAAATTTCCTTACATGGAAGAGAGGTCTTCCTTGTTCAAGTTCACATACCCTGATCTGAGCTATCATTGGCGCAGTTATTGGATTTTGTCTTCTCAAACTTGGTGATTTTTCTATCGTTAATTGGACGAAAATTAAAGATATATTATTATGATTACTTGTCTCACCTATATTCTGAATGTGACTTACATTCATCATAGTAATGTTGTTCAAAAAATATTTCCACAGCAGAGTGCTTTTCCATAGACCCGCAGTAGATGAAGGGACTCCCCCTCGGTATATCAGGGGTATGTTAATCTTCACGTGCGGTTTGGTAAGTTTCTTCCATGGCTCCAATGACGGACAAAAGGGAATTGGCTTGGCTATGGTAATTCTGATATTATTAATGCCTTCAATATACTGAAGTGCGCTTGAAACTCATATAGTCCCTGTGTGGCTCATTATCCTTATTTCTCTAGCTCTGGGGTTGGGGACTATGATATGACGGAAGAGGATCGTCGTGACTATCGGAGAGAAAATTGGGGTAGATCATTTGAGTTACATCCAGGGAGCAGCAGCTGAACTTGTAGCTGCTTGTGCCATTGGTGCTTCTACACATTATCATTTACCCGTAAGTACTACACATGTACTATCTAGTGGTATTGTTGGTGCTATGGTAGCAAGTGGTGGAGCAAGTAATGTGCAAAGAAGTACCCTGCGTCAGATTGCACTAGCCTGGATTCTCACCTTGCCTGTTTGTCTCTCTGTGGCAGCTGCTATCGTCTATATTGGGTGAACCATATTTAGTCTATAAATTGCCTTGCTAAGAAGTGATAGCATATAGGTATCATTTTCCTATAACTCCGCTTGATTTAATAGAGGATATTTCTATACAAGGGGAACTGTTTTTTGGTGCGAGCATGATGTAATTGGTGTAGCATGGCAGAATTCAGCTCTGCCTGTACGGGTTCAAGTCCCGTTGCTCGCTGCTACCAGTTCCACTACATTTACTTTATGGCTCCACATGAAACATATCTTACTTGGTCTCTTGATGATTGCGACAGGTACGGCATGTATTGTCTATCACAATCAGCTCTACAAAATGTTTGGCGATATAGCTCGAGCTGAGAGGAATTTAGGCAGTAGCAAAGCAGCATACGTCTTGGCGGGGACTGCGTTGATTGTTATTGGGGTGTTAGTGATGTTTGGTATGGCTCCTTCCAATCCCGCAGAAATCAAATCAGATTTCCAGGGAGGGTAGCAAAACATGAATGTATGGGTAGGTGGCAGAGCGGTCAATTGCAGCGGACTGTAAATCCGCCGCCGAAAGGCTACGAAGGTTCAAATCCTTCCCTGCCCAATTCAAAACAACAAAATGTAAAGCACAAAGTACAAAAATTTATAGTTATTTACTTTGAGGCTTTGGAACTCTGAAAATTTGTTTCATGGGGTCGTAGCTTAGTTGGCAGAGCGCCTCGCTTGCACCGAGGAGGTCAGGGGTTCGACTCCCCTCGACTCCACCATAAATTTTGTGAGATCATTCATATATGTTATTGTATATTCCTGACCTGGTCCGTTTGGTATATACCCCCCTTACAAGGTACATAGACGACGTGGAGTAGTAGGATGGCTGCTATCTTGTCTTACACTATCTATGGATGTAGTTACCTTTTTTTTCGGTTATTGAAGAAGATAAAAAAAGACAAGCCTTTTTTTGCGTCTTTGACAAAGTTTCAAAATGCAAAGCCGCAAAGTACAAACATTCGCCAATTATAATATCATGTCTTCATTATTTGTACCTTTGTTTCCTTGTTAAACTTTGTACTTTGTCTATTTGCTCCTTTGCTAATTTGCTTTATGCTCCCGTAGCTCAATTGGATAGAGCGACAGCCTTCTAAGCTGTAGGTTCTTGGTTCGATCCCAAGCGGGGGTGCCATTCAAAGCCTCAAAATGCCAAAGTTTCATAGTTCAAAGCTATTATGTCAATTCTGAGCTTTGTATTTTGCAACTTTATAGCTTTGTAACTTTGGTTTATGCCCTCATCGTCTAGTGGTCCAGGACATCGCCCTCTCACGGCGAAGATCGCGGGTTCGAACCCCGCTGGGGGTGATTGTGTTTATTATGGTTACTTCAGAAAGTTTTGTCTTGCTTTTTTAGACACCTTTTCTATAGTATACCAGTTTTACTTCTCGATGTCGTATGAAGTCGTTTGGTGCGAAACCAACTAGGTCTACATCACCCAAACCGTGAGCCCCTAGGCCCTGAGCTCCCAGATCATGAGCTCCTAGACCAACATGATCATCATGACCTGCGCGCCCAGCAACTGCTCGTCCTAGTCAGTCATCTGACCAAAGATCAGGAGGAGGTGGCTTCGCGAAGAAACAACGGAAGGTCTTCAAAAATGATGATATCAAGGCTCCGAGAATCTTACTGATTGATGATGCTGGCGAAAAGGTAGGTCCTTTGCCCAGACTCAAAGCATTGAGTATGGCGGAGGAACAAGGACTAGATCTCGTTCAGATGGGGTACAACCCAGAGGAACAGGTTGCTACTGCTAGGATTGTTGACTTTGGTAAGTACATGTACGACAAAAAGAAAGAAGAAACAGACAAAAAGAAGAAGCAGAAGCAGAAAGGCCAAAAAGAAATTAAGTTTGGGTATGGTATTGGAGACAATGACCTCGCACTCAAGATCAAAAAAGCCCAAGAGTTTCTAGAAGATGGCTACAGTGTCAAAATGATGGCGGTCCTCAAGTGAAGAGAAAAAGCATATAAGGAACATGTTCGTGTCAAGTTCATTGATATCGAACAACAACTTATTACTCATGGTAAATCATTAGGAGTTAAGGATGAAATATTTGGATATACGCTCGTTTTATTGTCTAAAAAATAGGTTGATGAAGATGAAATTGAAGACCAACAAGGCTGCAGCCAAAAGATTCAAGGTTACCAAAACAGGTAAGTTGAGACATAGCAAGACATGTAGAAGCCATCTCTTGACTAACAAAGGAAGAGCTACCAAAAAACACAAGTTTGGTAAAGAGCTTTTCTGGGCAGATGCTAAGAGAATCTCGTCATTGATTGCTGATAAAATGAGATAGAATAGGTTATCTTTTTATTCCCCTAAATTATATTTGTCGCTATGGTAAGAGTAAGTAACGGGTTCGCAAGACACAGAAAACATAGAAAATTTGCTACCAGAGCAAAAGGTTTCCGCTTGGGAAGAAGTACCGTCTACAAACAGATCAGGTTAGCGCTGATCAAACAGGGTATGAACTCATACAGAGGTAGAAAACTCAAAAAGAGAACGTTCAGAAGCGTCTGGATTGAAAGACTCAATGCAGTACTCAGATCCAAAGGTACTACCTATAGCGCATTTATGGGTACGATGAGAAAGCAACACAACAACCTAGATAGAAAAGTGCTTTCGAATATAGCAGTGGCGTTCCCGGAGGTGTTTGATCATATATATATGTCAGTTACCAAAAAATAAAGTTGCCGGGATGGCGGAATTGGTAGACGCAGCGGACTTAAAATCCGCCTCTGGAGACGGAGTGCCGGTTCGATTCCGGCTCTCGGCAAGACCACTATAACTTCATATTCTTTTTATCTTCATTTTGTTACTATGGGCTTCACAGTTTACAAGACAGGTGATTTACACACCAACGAAAGACTTATCGCTTTTTACAAAAAGGAGCTTTGGTCTTCTCACGTGATTGATACGGCTAAAAAGCAAGAGCACTACGGTACCAAATGGTACAGGAAGTTCGTAGCATACGCCTTTCCAAGTGCAAGAAGATACAAAAGAATGAAAGCAATCGTTTCTGCTGCTTACAAGAGCAACAAAAAGAAGTTCGGTATGCTTGCACATCTTGGTATGAAAATTTAAACAATTATATTCCTTTTTCTTTATTCTTGTGTAGATGTTAGACATGTATGTAGTGGTAGAAATACAAGGTCATCAGCGAATCGTCAAACAAGGCGACGAGATTATTGTTGACCATATCGATCAGGAGGTGGGAGCCAAAGTAAGTTTCCCTACCGTCCTTTGTACATTCGATGCAACGGGTGGGGCAGTACATATGTGAGCTCCCTATCTTGCTGGTAGTGAGGTCAAAGCCGAAGTGAAGTTGCAACGTCGTGGGCCAAAGGTCACCGCGTTCAAATTCCAAGGCAAGAAAAGATACCAAAAGACCAAGGGCTTCAGACCTCATCAGACGGTTTTAGCTATTGATAGTATCGTTACGAATGTCAAATAGTGATGTTATTGAAGTAGAAGGCGTCGTGACCGAAGTGGTTGGCGGTGGTAAATACCTCGTAATGATCAAAGATATGGATATGCAAATCGAAGCGTATGCTGCTGGCAAAATGAAGAAGCACAACATTAGAATCATCCCCGGTGATGCCGTCAAGATTGAACTCAATCCCTACGAGCCCACCAAAGGACGTATCGTGTATAGATCAATACAAAGATAATCCTGTGTCCCTTTTCCCCTCTTTATTCTTGTTAGCTTGTGTACCATGAAAGTGAGATCTTCTGTCAAAAAGATGTGTAATCATTGCAAAACTATTAGAAGAAAGGGTATATTGCGCGTTATATGCAAAGCGAACGTCAAGCATAAGCAAAGACAGTGATAATTTTATTTTGTTGTTACCTCCACAAGCATGTTTAGACTGCAAGGTCATGTGATCCCTGATAAGAAAGCAATTTGGATTGGTCTTACCATGGTATTTGGTATTGGTCTACCCAAATCTAGAACTCTCCTTACTAAATTGCAGATTCCTCTCGAGAAGAAAGTAAGAGATCTTACCGAAGAAGAAATCAAAGCAATTAGCGATGAGATCAAAGATAATATGGTAGTAGAAAATGACCTCAGAAGAGAGGTAGCTTCTAGTATCAAAAGACTCAAAGAAGTAAAATGCTACAGAGGTATGAGACACAATCTCGGTTTGCCAGTCAGAGGTCAAAGAACTATTAGACATGCCAAAACGGCTAAGAAACTCCTCGGAAGAGCAAGAGTGAGACCAGTGCTCAAGAAATAATCGTTCCCCTTTTTACTCGATTTCCTTGTAATTATTATGGCTACAAAAGCTGTCGCTAAACCTGCCGCTACCAAAGGCGCTCCCAAGAAAAAAAAGAAGGCAATTAAATTGTCTGCTGGTGTTTTGCACGTGCATACCTCATTCAACAACACTATCGTGACGTTGACAGATATGCAAGGCAACAAAGTAGCAGGCGGTGGTACAGGCCATGTTGGTTTCAAGGGAACCAAACAAAGTACTCCCTATGCTGCCGAAGTCTTGACGAGAGAGATTATGAAAGAAGCCAAAGAACAATCTGGCCTCAAAGAAGTAATCATCGTTGCTAGAGGTTTGGGTATGGGTAGAGACGGCGTTTTCAAAGGCATCAATGATGTAGGTGGTATCGATATCACTGCCATCAAAGAAGATACCCCATTGCAGTTCGGTGGTTGCAAGAGAAAAAGACCCAAGAGAAATTAATAGTTTACATGTCTTACCCCAGCCCTACATGCGTTATTCGTTTGCTAGGGAGGATGTAATCTGGCGGGAGGCTATGCTCACATCTTTATTCTTATTTCCTATTTTATGAGGTACACAGGATCCAAAAACAAACTTTGTAGAAGAGAAGGCATTAATTTGTTTTGACCACAAAAGTATGACATCAAAAAGAATAGAAAACTTCCTGGCCAACATGGTGCCAACAATGTAAGATATTCTGAGTATGGCAAACTTTTGAGAAACAAACAAGTTTTGAAAAGAATTTACCAACTTTCCGAAAGACAATTCAAAAAGACCGTGATTGATGTAGCAGGTAAATCTGCTAAATCTCAAGGAGTTGCACAGGATAAGTTAGCATTTCAATTCCTCGAAAGAAGACTTGATGTCACTATCTTGAGAGCAGGGTTCGCGCAAACGATCATGCAAGCGAGACAGATGGTTACTCATGCTCACTTTACGCTCAATGGTACCAAACATAATATCCCTTCATACTTTGTCAAAGCAGGTGATGTTGTAGCGTTCAAAGCAAAATTACATAACAGTCCTTTGGTACAAACGATGCCTCTCCAGGCAAATGGTAATCATGTCATCCCTTCTTGGCTCAAGGTCAACAAAAAGACCTTGGAGATAGAAGTAGTTGATATGCCAAATAATGAAGAAGTGAGTGCCCCCGTAGATTTGCTCCAAGTGATTGAGTTTTATGCGAGAGCATAGGTGCCGTTTTATTTCTTTGTTGTATTGACATGCTTGATATCCAAAAGTTTATTGGAACGCCGAAGATTGTTGTTGATGAGATTGATGCTACTACCACGCTTTTTGATGTGAGATATTTACCAAGAGGTTTTGGTCATACGTTAGGTAATGCTTTGAGAAGAGCAATCTTGGGATATAGCGCTGGTGGCGCAATTACGGGTCTCAAGATCAAAGGTGTTTCTCATGAGTATCATGTACTTGATGGCATCAAGGAGTCAGTGATCGATATTATGCTCAATTTCAAAAACTTGCGTTTCACGATTGATCAAAATGTTGAACAACAACAATGGATCTCTCAAAGATTCAAGGGAGCAGGTATCTATACTGCAGCAGACCTCAAACTCCCTTCTGGAGTTGAGTTGCTCAATGCAGATGTTTACCTTCTCGAGATTGCAGATAATACTACCGAGTTTGTGGCTGAGTTCAGATTAGAAAAAGGATATGGATATTATACGATCGAGTTCTTGAGAGCTCGTGAAGAGAAAAAGGACGACAGTGATGTCAACTTGCTCTTGATAGACAATGACTTCAAGGCAGTAGACTACGTCATGTATGATGTCAAAGAAGTGATTGATGACTTCTCTGGAGGTAGCAAAGATCAACTGCTTTTGACCGTCAAGTCAATCGCTCCCACCATCAGCCCCAAAGAACTCCTTTCTTTCGCGGGTGAAGTAGTCTCTTCGTATGCTAAACTCTTCATCTTTGACGATGCATATATTGATAAATCATTATTGGTAGATTACTACGACATCGTAGAAAGCACTGAGAAGATGGCAGAAGACATGAATATCAAAACGATTCCTATTGATGCACTTCCGTTGAGTGAAAGAACAAGAAATGCACTTATCAAAAATGAGATCTTGTACGTTGAAGACTTGGAGAAGAAGAGAAAATCAGAGCTCCTCAGTATGAAAGGAATTGGAAGGAAAGCAGTAGATGAAATCGTGGATTCATTGGACAATATGGGCAAAAACTTGCAAGGATAAACTATAGACCTCAATTTTACTTTGTTGTATTTGGTAGTCATGAGACATAAGTTTAACAGGTTGCTAGAATTGCAAACCTGAGTACAAAAGGAGACCAATGTGATCAGAAACTTGCTCACAAGTTTGGTCTTGCACGGGCAAATCGTTACTACTCCCAAGAGAGCTAAAGTCCTCAAGTCATGGGCTGACAGATTTTTCTCGAGAATGGTAGGATTCAGTAGTCGTTATGCAGCAGCAGACGCAACGAGACAGGCTATCAGATTGGCTAAAACCACTTTGTATACGGAAGTTGCAGGCAAGAAGGCAGTCAATGAACTTGTACCCAAATACACATCAGCAGGCAAGAAAGCTTGATTTGTAGTTGATTACAAGACGACACCAAGAGCTGGTGACAACGCGATGCAAGTATTGGTGAAGTTAATGTAAGCATATCTACTCATTAGTTCTTTTTATTCCTTTGGTTTCCACAATGCAGTTACAGTTAACAGG
>JAYREU010000048.1:0-30349 GCA_041908765.1 Candidatus Absconditabacterales bacterium | reverse complement strand
TGAGTAGCGATGAACTCAGTATCGAAGAATATTTCCTGGTGGTGAAATCATTTTGGGCAAAAATATTCTCACTACTGTTTACTATCGTAGAGGATGACGGAGATGCAACGATTGTTGCTATAACCAATATTCCACCGTATTTGATGGGGCTCATTGCAGAGTTACCCATTGATATGCAACGTGGTGAACATGAAGGACAACCAGCATTGTTTGTTCGCAGTAAATTCCTCAAGCAAGTGCTTGACAGAATTCATAGCCAACCCCAGCAAGTGCTGACCAGCCCTCGTTTGTATCGAGTACAAACAATTCGCCCGGTATCGATTACTGTACAGTGGACCAACCTCATGTATCGATTTTGGAGAGAGCTGAGAATAGTAACTAGTACGCAAGAGCAGATGCTCCAACTTCGTCGTGAGTACCAAGCAAAACTAGCAGATCATGTGGATGCTCTCAAAGCTTTGATTTCTGCGCAAACTGAGGAAATGCAAGCAAAGGATCAATACGATGCTTGGGCTCGTAAGTTGTATGGTGAACTCAATGCACATCCAGATATCTTGCGTGTTTCACTTACCGAGAAACCTGGATATATTGTCATTTACACAGATGATGTTGTGATTGAGGAAACCGGTAGCAAAGTACGCGATCGTGGTGGAAAACCTCGACACTGGATGTTGGGAAAAATGATGATTTACATCAACTTGAGTTCTAGAGAAGTCACGTATCGACATGAGAATGGTCATATGCCTGGTGATACAGAACGACAAGCACCACACGTCAGAGGAAGAGTATGTTGGGGAAGTCACGCTGATGTGGTATCACGTGCACTCGGTCAGAAAAATTACCTTAGTGCGATTCAGGAAGCTATCAACTTCGTGCAATATGCCAACACAGGGGATCCTTGGGGAGCCACTGCAGAAACTCTACCGGCCTTGACGGGTCGCCAAGTAACTGCAATACAAGAGAGGAAACTTCTTCGTGTAGAAGGCGCCTCGCTCGCTACGCAAAGCAAGACTGTCTCACCAACCAGCTTTTATGTAATTAAAGATACCAAAGCACATCGTAAAATACTTAAGCAATTGGGTATTGAGATAGCATTGGTATTGGATGGACATGAAGGGTATGGTGTGCAGGGATTATTGCTTGAAGGTAAAGACATCAATGCATTTATCAAAGCAACAATCGTTCCTGGTCAGACGGTACGTACGGATAGTACAGCACAAACAAACGTCAGACAACTCCTTTTTGTAGAAGATATGGAGCAGGAATCTTTCGTAGCGTTGTTGGTAGATGCTTGGAGAAAAAACCGTACAAAGTTACCTTCTACCGCACTCGAAAACGCTAAATCGCGTGAGCAAATATTGATTGGAGCACGTATGTCCTACCTCAAAGCCCTCTTGACGCAACACAAACAAGAGATAGGTATACAGGATGCTCTATTGGATGCAGGAGTGATGACAGGAGTCTTTGAAGAGCAATTGCGAACACTACTAGCTATCCCAGAGGTAGCAAGCGTAGAGGTCTTTGAAAATGAAATCATCATCAAGACAACAGAACTGCGTATGGAACACAAACGTCCGCGTACAGTGAAACCAGATTATTATGATCTTGGTGAACTATCTATTGTCTTGGATTTTCGTTTGGAGCGACCTATTCGTATCTACCGACAAAAAGGGAGCATTGCTCCAAATGTCATGTCGCCTCACATAGTTGGTGATGGTATCCCATTATGGGGTATTAAGGAATTGCAACTCTTGCAGTTCTTTGCCAAAGGTCAGTGGGCACAACTTGTGCTAGAATGTATCCAGTATGTTTCCACCCTCCGTGATGAGGAGATGGCAAAGTATTTGGTCTACATGCAACCAGCACAAACACTCGATCTCGAGACTTTCAAAAAAGCGAGAGAGAAAGAAATTAAAGAACGTCTCGATACATTACCATCTCTCCTGCTACCCAAGCAAGAAGAAGTAATGATTGAGCAAATACTTAACCAATAAAACTGTTTATAAAAATGTGGAATAAATCTGAAAAAAGCAAACCGTATCTACAACTCTTCCAAGGTGAAGGTACGAAGTTCAACAAAGCGAACTTCATAACCAAAGCCGAACTCAAAATGGTGAAGACGCCACCTCGTGTGGAGTTCGTCTTCAATCACCGTGCCATGGAAAAGCTTCGTGCTTTGACCAAGGAGTGTGATATTGAGATCGGGGCACTTGGAATAGTATCCCGTCTTGATCAAGGTGACAAACAAGTCTACAAAGTGTATGATCTGTTTGTGCCTGAGCAAGAGTGTTCACCGACGGTGACACGAATGACCACAGATGGTCTTGTCAACCTCTTACGTGAGCTAGAGGAGGCATGGACTCCCATCTTGGGTGAAGAAGGTGGGTGGGACCGTGCGGTAGCCATCAAAGACCATCTCACCTACTGGTGGCACTCACATGTAAACATGGGAACTACACCTAGTGGTCAAGATGAGCGTGAGTTTGAAACGCAGTCAACCAATAGAAGTTTCTTCTTCATGTCTATAGGTAACAAGCGTGGAGACCTCCACGTCAATGTGAAGATGGCGGTTGAAGGATTACCTGCAAACTTTGCTCAGTGGGAGATCAGAGACATTGCTTGGCGCAAGGAATGGGAGACCATGATATGTGTCAAAGACGAAGTCCATCCACTCCTCCTCAAACCTGGCGAATCCAATTTCAGGGTACGTATGTATGAGGACAAAGGAGCTGGTGAACTGCTCGTTGATCCATTGATCGAGGACTGGGCAAAAGAGCAAGTCAAACAGAAGGTAAAATCTGGTTTTGGGAATCTCACTCGTTGGGCAAATAACGAACGTTCGACGGTAGTTGTTCCAGACACCTTGAGTGTCAAGGAATTCTATGTCGAAGAGGATACCGATCTCGAAGACTTTGTCGTCCAATACTTTGGACCAAAGCCTGAGGTAAAGGTAGTGCCTGTAACACCAAAGATTACACCCAATGTCTCCTTGCCAAAAAGTTCTGATGCTCATGATGGGAAACCAGTGACGGATCCTTTACATGAGAGTCCTGATAGTTTATCAGACCCCATTCCAACTGGTAGTTCAAAGAATAAATCCACACCAATACCGGTACAAGTGTATCCGCCAATGGGTGAACAGAAAGAATGGTGGCAATTTCCTAAATGGTTTCCAGCATTCTTGTGTTTTAGAAAAACAGAAGGTGTAGGATGCTTGTGGATCATGATCTATGCTGGGTTCTTTGCATGGTGGCTTGTCCCGATTGCCTGGGCATTCATTTGTGTGCCAACTGGATTGGGTAGAGTAGTGGTTGCCATAGTGAAATTCGTGTTCTACGAGTTTTGGGTAACCTATCTGCCTGCTTGGTCCAAGAGATTCATATATTGGATCAAAGGACGGAGGTCTGGTTGGACAGATGCAGATGAGCAATTGCTCCGTGAGGAGAAAGCAAGGCTCAAAAACCAACCACCACGTACCAAAGGAAAAGCAATAGAATTGCCAAAAACTCCTGCTAGTCAGGACGAAAAAAAGGAGAAAAAGTAATACTTTGTTCTTCCAAACTGCCTTCGGATTCCGGAGGCAGTTTTTTTTAATTTGCATCTTCACTAAAAGCTTCACTACACAAAAATTCTTCTTTTCTGATAGAAATAATACTAATAAATAAGTTACATATACTATTGACAAAAGAGTTGAAATAATTATAACAAATTGTCGTCATTAACATAAAATAACTGAAAAATATGAAACCAAAAATAAATCCGACTCGACATCTGTCGCTGTTCAACCCGGACCATTTTGAAGACTCCCCGATACATATTGTGGGAGATAATCGAGTGGCGCGACAGACTGCATATCTCCTAGCAAAACTGGGATGTGCGCAGGTTATTATTTGGGGAAGTAATGCTGAAGCGATGCAAGAAATTGTAGCGTATGTAGAGCATTTCGCACCCATTCAAATTACTGTGCGTCAACGATCCGATATCTCATCTGATATCTCAGGAGTGGTAATGGTAGTTGAGACATCGCTCACTGAGCGTATCAACCTCTATCAGAACTGCTTAGAGATGGCAAGTGAGGTACTGCAAGTACTGGATGTCCGTACCTACAATGGTGATTTACCAAAAGTAGTAACGGTTCCTGCGATGGAACTATTCGCACAAAGTAGTCTCTATGAGGCAAAAGATCAAGTTTCTTGGGACTATGCGATAGCGTGCCCATTGCGATCACGAATAGCGGCGACCTACTTGGTTGGACAGTTTGTTGTGTGGTCACAGATCGCCTACAAAATGTCTGGCAAAGAAGATCGTCTACTTCTGGCAGAGCAACTCATCGCTCCGATGGAAGGACTTGATGCGCCATCGATTGGCCGCATTGAACTCCTCACTCCCGAGCATGCATCATTACCTCTCCATGTGATAGGTGTGGGTGCAACAGGGAGCCATCTCGTGGCATTGCTAGCAGAGTGTGGATTTCGTAATATCAGCGTCTATGACTTTGACGCCATCGAATCACACAATGTAGCAAATCAGTGGTTTGGTCCACAACAGATTGATCTGCCAAAAATCCAAGCGTTGTTTCAAAACATAAACAAGTTCTTCGGATTTGGAATCACGCCACGCAGTGAACGTATCGGAAAGAAGTCATCTCCTTTGACAGGAATTGTATTCCTCTTGACCGACAAAATGGAAAGCCGGAAAGAGATTGCAGACGCATTCCTCAATCGGCCAGAAGTGCCGTGCATCGTAGAGACACGGATGAGCGCTGAGCTCTCCCAAATCTACATTGCAACCCAAAAGGACTATGCGACCTGGAGAAGTACATTATTTGATACTGAAGTCTACAAGCCTGAGGTGAGTGCTTGTGGGACATCTATCACAATCTCTACGACTGCGAAGTTGTGTGTGGTGATAGCAGTGTCAGAATTTATCGACTACTTGACGGGTGGACACGTGTCGCCGAGTAATACTACCTCATTCTACCCACCGCATATGAGTGCAATCTAAAAACATTGTAAACAATTAATAAAATTAAAATGAAAAAAATCTTATTCGTTGAGGCAGGCGCCTCCAAAGCTGAAGTATCTGTTTTGTCTGGAGAGGAGTTGCGTATGAAACTACGCGCCACACTCAAAACAAAGTTTCCAAACAAAAGCGACCAGGAAATCCTGGAGATGGTGCCCGCTGATGTGGAACAAATGACCTACCAGCATGCATTGCTCATCGCAGGCTTGGATGCAAACGCATTCATGACCAACCGAGACACCAATGTCGAGGTACATGGGGATGAGTTCGTTGACCAGGACTTCGGTCCAGGGCAAGAAACCCTCGCCATCGACCTGAGCGGACCGAAGGGCTTCAAAGCACGGGCCATCCAAATCATTGATATGAACGCATCGAGCGGTAAGCTCTTCGTGGACTATGTTACTGGTGAAGAGTTGGCACGTAGGCTCGCAGCATGTGGTCAGCCTAGCCCGAACAAGAAGGGGATGACTGTCAGGGATGCATTGCATCTTCTCCGAGGAGAACAGAATATCGATTTGACAAACAGTCCTTTACAGGACTACAAATCGAAGGTCGCAGTGAACCCGGATGCAGTCATCGACCAAAAGGTTATCATGGCATCCTCGCTAGTCCTGGTGGCAGCGAAGCCGATTGAGGGCAACTTCCTAACTCGTTTATACAGGAAGATTATCAAATAAAAATGATCTCATAAACGATGCGAGAGTCTGGAACTTCCAGACTCTTTTTTTTATTGAAATTTGATCGAGCAAGACCGTCTTTTGCTGTCTGTAGATGGATTTACAAAACTATTGAAATTTCTCTTTTTTAACGAATATCTCGACATCAGAACATGTAAATAAAAATGCTTTTGACTTGACAAATGGTGTTAAATAAGTATAGATTATGAGTCATCATTAAAACAACTGATATGCAAAATAGAATAAAAAAATCGGGTGAGCGATTGGTAAAAAACCTTCGTCATCATCCCGAAAAAATAATTGCTCCAACGATAGCCGTCATCGCGGTGCTGATCGTCGTGAGTATGGTGAGTAGCTTGTTCGGACTTATCGCAGGATGGGTGCTAAGCTCCACTATTCTTCAAGTACTATCTCTGCTCTTGGTAGGCTTCGTAGTCTATGGAGCATTAGATAAAGGCCTGAGAACCAGCGCATGGGCGCAGTACCAGCGGGGAATAAAAAATCTCGTGCATCGTTTCATAGAAATCGACCCGGTCGGTATCTTACGCGATTATCGTGCTTATCTGTATGAACAACTCATGCAGATGACCATGCAAATCGATGCTCTGAGCAAACAACGAGATGCGCTTGCTACCCAAATCCAGGACAACCAAGAGAAAATGGATGACCTGATAGAAGAAGCTAAGCAATCTGGAATCAGTGATCATCATCGTGAACTCAAGGCACGTCAGCTTGGTAGACTCAACGAGTCAAATACTAAATTGCAAGTCTGGGAGACAGCAATGCAGTCTATGTACACTCGTTTGCTTGAGATGTACAAAACCACAGAGATTGCGCTCGAAGAGACGAAGCAACAGATAGAAGAGAAAGAGATGGAATACCAGGCAATCACCGCATCGCGAGATGCTATGCAAGCTGCATCTGAAATCATCCTCGGCAAGTCTGCCAAGCGTCGTCAATTTGAAGACGCAGTTGAGTCTCTAGCCAACGATGTTGCACAAAAAGTTGGTCAGATGGAGCAGTTCATGGATGAGTCAAACAAATTCATCAATCAAGCAACTCTCCAGCAGGCAATGCAAACCGCTGATGGCCTCGCTCTACTAGAGCTCCCCAAGTTACCTGCTTTGGATCTGCATGCCAGACAACCAGAACTAGTAACCCACGGCGCATCGAAGAAGGAGGAAAACCACTATGATGCGCTCTTCAATGAAAAATAGCAAGTTAGACTTGCAAGCCTTCGTCGTTATGCGGCGGAGGTTTTTTTGAAGATGAAAAAAAACCCCGTCGAATTTCGACGGAGGGGCGCAGAATTGGTATCTGCTTATTCCTTTTGCGCTGGTGCTGGAGACACCGGCTTGTTCAAGAACTTCATGATAATCTTCTGAGTAAACAAAAGCTTCACATGGAGCTTGAGTGCCATTTGGTTTCTAAAACCATCGATGGACTCATTCAAGATAACTCTATTTCCACCGATGCGCTTGAGCCAGACTTTCTCTTCTAGTGAGAAGATGCGGTCATAGACACGAGCGAGTCGGGCCTGATCAGCGTCAGCAGGGTCATACTTCAAGAGCGCAATGCTCCCAGGTTCCTGATAGACGATGGTATCATCCATCATCATCGCGAGCTGGTCACAAATGGCCTTACTTTTGGCCAGTGATTGCGTCGATAGTTCCGAAACATCTATCTCTATATTTCCTCCATGAGGGAGTTCATGACAGAGATCAATCTCATTTGGGGTACTCAGCGCTACCATCAACTTATACAATTCAGCAACATTGGGTTCTCCCATATCTGCCGAGAAGACGTGCTCATTATAGCTGATGCTATCCGGCGAGGGGAATTTACTCCCATAGAAGTCAGTCGCCGCTGATGCAGGGTCACGTTTTTCTTCTTGTATTGCCTCACAACTCAAGAGTAATACGCTTACCAACAAGATACAAAAAGTTTTTTTCATTGCTTACTTTTTATCCTGCAAATGCTTGCGCAGTGCAAGTTGTGAAATAATAATTTGTAGCGCACGGTTTTCCATGCTTGAACCAGAACCATCTGCTAGCAGATGATTGGCTGAGACAGCATTGAGCCATACTTTTTCCTCGACGGTCATGTGACGATCGAGCGTACGAAGCAACTTCGTCTCATCTGGATTCGATGAATCAAAGTCGAAAAGAACGCTAGAGTTAGCCACTTGACGTGGTCCGGTTGCTGCACGCTCAGTCATACTCAGAGTCAGTGCAAGTGCTATATCGAGCAAGGTACTGAGATCTTTTTTGACCATATTTCCTTTTGGAAATTCATGACAAAGATCAATCTCTTCACTCGATGCATAGCGCATCAGCAATGAGTAGAGCATCTGCATGCTCCTACTCGTATCGACACTGAACATAGTGGGATCCACTTGTATTGTATCGATCGGATATTGCTTGTTGAAAGCTTCGCGCGAGGCGAGCTTTTGATCAAGTGCTATCGAATCGGCAATGTGCTTTTGCACCAGTGCGATAGAGTCGCGTTGTTGCTGTTCTGCTTTTTCTTTGAGCGCCTGTTCGCTTGTGCAACTAGTAGCAAGAAGAGCAAGCGAAATGAGGAGGAAAGATATTTTTTTCATCTTTTTTTCGATGTTTTTTTGAGTGATTGAATCAGCTCATTGAGCTGCTTTTGTTGATAGAGCAACTTGACGAGTATCTTCGTTGTCATTTGACTAACAAAATACTGATCTTCTGTATTTGCCAATGCTACCTGTCCTCCTATTTTGCGTAACCATACTTTTTCCTCTAGCGTGAAGTTGTTGTCAATCACTCGCAAGAAGCGTACACTCGCCTCATTAGTTGTATAGTTAATGAGCTTGGTACTGTTTTCGTTTGCATAGATAGGATACTCTCCCGTGAGTTGCTCTATGAGTACTTGATTGGCACTAGCTACTGCTAGGATGAGTGATAGGAAACTTGCATCTGTATAGTCCAACATATTCCCATGGGGAAGGTCATGACAGATGTTGATTTGTTCCTCAGTCGCATACTGCATCAGCAAATTATAGAGAAATATCTGCATAGCATCTCCTCTTCCTATCTCGAAATTTCTTGAGCTATACACTACAGTATCTAACTGAAATAGAGCACAGAGCGAATCTACAATCTGTTGTTCCTCAGCTTGATAGTGCGCATCCTCACTGTTTTCAACATAGTTTTCTTGTGTTGCTGATGAAGATACTGAATCAGATGGTGCATTCGCAGTCGATTGTTTGCACGCACTCATGAGTGCTATGCAACAGACAAGTAGGTATACTCTCATTTCCCTGGTCTTTTGACGTTAGTAGATGAGGTATCTTTCACTACCTTTGCATTTTCCTTATGCAACTTTTTTTTGGTGTTGGCAGGTGCGGGAGCAGTGGTGGTGTCAGACGGTGCCTGACGTTCTTTTTCAAATGCACGAAGTTTTTTAGAAAACTCTGCGCGCATTTTCGAGTTGTCAGGTTGCTTATCACTTTTCAACAAAGAAGCGAGTCGTGCTCGTTCTTTGGGTGACAAGGGATCTCCTCCGGGAGCATGTTTTTTCTCCGTTGTTTCGATAGGATCACCGTTTGCAGCACGTCCTTTGCCGAGCTTTTTGGCGATTTCTGCATCGAGCGTCCCAGGTGCAGGTTTCTGATTCTGCAGTTGTGAAGCCACGAGAGGATGCGTTGTCGGATCGTTCTTGGTTTGCTTCGTTTGCGCCACCTCCATCTGTTTTTTAAGTTGGTCCATATCGGAACGTAATGTGCCGATGTTGGTCGCCAACTCTTCGGTACGCTTGCTTTGCAGTGAGTTTACCTCTTTGACAGAAGCGAGTTCTGTCTTGAGTGTATTAATCTCAGCTTTGAGTGAGGCGTTTTCAGTCCTCAAGTCTTGGGCATAGTCGGTGACGACTACGCGTAGTTCTTCTTGAGTGGCAGGAGGTGTTTTGATGGCCTCCACGAGTTCATCTGACTTGTCATAGCCAATGAACAAAATGCCAATCGCAAAGACCAAGGTGATAAGCACCAAAAATGGCGCTGTTTTGATATTCGATATCATTTTAATTATTTTAAGGTTCATACAATACATGATATATACATATTATGAAACAAAAGTCAATAGTTTCCTCACATTGCAATCTGATGAGAGATGGCTATAGTGAAAGACAGTTTTAGACGTATTGGGTAGGTATGAAGTTTTCAAAAAAGAAAGTAGGTGAATTTCCAACATACAAAGGGTTTGGTGACTTGGTGAATTATAAATCAACTATCAAAGCTACCGTGATCGTGTGCGGTATTGTGCTCATTTTGTTTATGGCGAAATGGGTACTGGGTATGGCGAGTGGTGCTCTCTCAAGCGTAAGTTATGCTACTGCCAAGTTGGTGGGTGAGCAAGTAGGGGAACCTATGGAGCTCGATGAGTTTGGTAACATCAATGTATTGATAGCAGGATATGGAGGTGAGAATCATGATGGTGGTTATTTGACGGATTCGATGATGATCGCTTCGTTCAACCCCAAGTTGGGAACGGTGACGTTTTTGTCGGTACCGAGGGATTTGTATGTCAAAATAAACACAGGATACTATAGTAGAATCAATGGTATGTATCGATCATGGTATCTCCAAGGTAAAGATAGCCCCACGAGAGACGAAGATGCTATTTTCAAGCTTGCAGATAAAATGGAAGAAATTAGTGGACTAGAGATCCCGTATTATATGATGATAGATTTTGAAGGGTTGGTGAAATTGGTGGATGCGGTAGGTGGAGTAGAAGTCGAAGTCAAAGAAACTATCCATGATACGGAGTATCCTGGTCCCAATCATAGCTATACTATTTTCCATCTTGATCAAGGAAAGCAACTTATTGATGGAGAAACTGCACTCAAATATGCGAGATCTAGACATAGTACCTCTGACTTCTCACGTTCGTATAGACAGCAACAAATCATCGAGGGAGTGATGCACAAAATGCTCGGATCAATTTCTTTGACGCAATTGGGGAAGGTAAGAGATACCTATAATCTCTTCACGAGTATGATAGAAACCAATATCGGTGTCAAACAAGTGCTATGACTTGTTGGCTATCTCAATAAGCCAATTCGTTTCTTTTCGTTTGTGTATTCAGCAGATTGTAGTACGACGGTATTTGCCTATGCTACCCCGGGATGTGTATTGTACAATGCCAATAGAGCTGATTTCTGAGGTGCAGCTACGTTACTCCCGCAAGGTGCTACAGTTGGGAATATTAGCTATTATAAACATACACAGGATTTCGCTTTTTGGGTTGCTCACAATCAAGAGTTCTTGCTCGAGGCAGCACCTGTCCGTATTCTCAATGGTATCGATGCCGATCGCGCCAAAAAGGAAGGTTACAACGTCAATGGGGTAGCAGGTGAAGCAGCGACTAATCTCAAACTCAAAGGATTTTTGATAGATGATATCAAGAATGCATCAGGATTTTTTGACCAAACAACCGTCATTGTTTCAGAGACGGGAGCATATGCACATACGGTAGAGTTGTTACATGCATTTATTGATATACCTCTCGAACACGTCTCACCACTCTATGGCTCTGGAGTGACTATTGTTTTGGGGCAGGACTACTTGGAGAAACTTTAGGAAAGTGGAAAATGGAAAGTGGAAAGTGGAAAGTGGATAGCTCCACTTTTCAACTTTTCAACTCTCAACTTCCTACGTTTTTTTTTGCAATTTCTGGCTATTTCCCCTATAATTACGCTGTCCATAAACTTTATCTAGGGAAGTGACTATGAAGATCTTTATTCCGAGGAATATCTCCTGAGGATGGCTAAATATGAGCGTGACGATCGGTCCCGCGACTATTTCTGTTGTCCAATTGATGATCTTGGCTATTGGTTTGTGAGCAACGCTGGGAGTTTGGAATACGTTGTACAAAGGAGGAACTTCTAGAGGAGTTGCTTTCGCGATCGCTCTTCCAATTTTTTTGGTATGTGTATTTATTGCATTTTTCAAACAATCTGAACTTACATTGATACCTTTCATCGCCAAGATGATCAGAACGTATTTTCTAGATACTACCCAAAAGTGGCAAGTCAACCGAGATAGACCAGACCCCAAGGCCATTGCATTGGCCAAATCCAGGAAAGAAGACCAACAACAGATAATTGAACAAAAAGACTTGGTCATGGACCAACGTAGTTTGGAAACCCTCAATCGTATTGCAGATCGCTCATAAATACCTACTATCTAGGGTGTTTTATGTGTTCGTAATTGACTGGAGTGACGTGGTATATAGGACAACCGCAGGCGTGGATTGCTAGCGCATGTATAATACTTGTGGGACGAGGAGTGCTGCAGATGTGGAAGCATCTCCCTTTTGTGGTACCTGTATCGTTAGTCAAAAAAAAATTACAACGAATACGTTCTTTGATAATTATTTCCTTGATCTGTGCAGGTGCATTGTATCCATTGCAGATACAGATAGCAGGACTTGAGATACCACAGGTGAATACACAAGGGGCTCCGCTCTTGATAGCGTTGGATGTTTCTTTGTCGATGAGCGCGACAGATATTACTCCCTCGAGAATGGAAGCTGCAAAAAAGCTCATAGATGAGCTTCTTGTTACTTTACCACAAGGACCTGTGGGAGTCATGGTATTTGCCTGAGTGCCCGTAGAAATTATTCCGTTGACCACGCATCGTGATGCGCTTCGCCAGAGAGTCGCTTCACTTGCCGTAGGAGATTTTCCTTTGACGCAAACATTTTTGGGGACAGCGATGGGTGATGCATTATTGTTGGCACACCGTCGCCTGATGCAATGATCTCTGCCAGGGCATATTTTGTTGATCTCTGATGGAGATCCGAGTAAATGAGTAGATACGCTTCAAGTCGCTGATATTTTGGCACGTGATGGGATACGTATTTTTACGCTGATTATGTGAACGGGTAATGTTTTGTTGTGATATGATACACAGGGTTGAGAAGTCTATGCGCAGTCCAGTCTGACGACTATGCAAACCCTCGCTACACGTACTCAGGGACAGAGTCGAGTCTGGGAAACAGGAGAGCAACAAGCAAGTCTATGAAGAGAAATTTGACAACAATTACGTTCTGTGTCAGTGCTTACTCGTTCGAGTTTTCCTCTCAATGAGTTCTTGCGTTGGTGGATTATTGGGTGTAGTATTTTGTTGCTGATAGAAAAAAGTATAGCGTTGTGGTGTTTGCGTCGCTATGTGAAATAGGTATTATTTTTGACCACAAAAACTTCATGCAGAGCAGGCCTTGGTTGTTTGTATATTTGATGAAAGACCATGTCAGCAGGGAGTAGTATACTCTTCCGTTCCTTCGGATCCACAAAAATAGTAGCACACACCACCGTTTGGATAGCACATACTATCTGTCATATAGTTGCAATTATTTATACTGCATTGATAGCGTATGGCTCAGTCAGCATCAATTCATACTCTTGAGCCTGGATAATTAATAAACTTCCCATCAGGACTTCCGCATCGTCATTGGGGAGCGGCCTTGGGTTTTTGTATTTCAGTGGTCACTGATTGTGTAGTAAATGAAGGTAGTTCACCACATGTGCACAGTACATTATACGTACTTTCTTTTCCATCAAGAACACAGTATGAACCAGGACTAAATATATTGTTGTTTGTGTCGTCGCAGTCGTCTCCTTGTTCATGACGACAATCCACAAATCTACATCATGCTCATTCAGTACAATAAGCAAAATTTTGTTTGTTCTGTAGTCATTTTTGAATGATGAGATGTGGAAAAATATTTTTCGCAATTGAGGTGTTTTTGAAGCTATATAAACTATCGTCATCTGCATCACAGTATCGAATATGTTCTTTCTCAAGTAAACAGGTAGCAGAACATCCATCATCATCTTTGGTGTTTCCGTCATCGCATTGTTCAGTCATCCTATCACTATTGGGGGTATTGATTACTTCATCACCGCACGTAGTGGGCTTACATAAGGCAGTACACGCATCATTTTCTTCTAGGTTGCCATCATCACATATTTCATCATCTTCTAGAATCCCATTTCCGCATGCGTGACGTATGAGTGTGCCACAGTAGGATCCAAATGTTTTTTCAATTTCAGCTAAGGATGTTGTTTGTGCTACTATTTCTCCACAATCATCAATGAGTAAAAAAAGAGGCAAAGTATCCTCGTTTAGGGAGAGCGCTGATTGGACTTTTTGTCGATCGGTGGCATCTACTCCTGCAGATTTTCTCGCAAAAAATGGTTGTTTGGTAATCGTAGTTTTGAGCCAAGATGTCCATTGTGAATGCGGGATGAGTGTAGAAAAATGACAGGTTTCTTCGAGATCTCGTTGCTCAAATCAGAGATTTTTCTTGGTACTCATTTCTACACACCCTGGAGCGTGTGGCGAACAAAAAGCTAGCATAGTGTAACTTCCTTTGGGTGGAATAATCATAAGTGGTTCTTTGTTGGCCAGGAGAACGTTTGGGAAATCAGTGTTGTAGATGCAACTAGAAGAAATTTCAGAGGACACGCTTTGTGTCGTCAGTGAAACTTCAGGAACCTCTGCGCCTTCAGGTAGAGGAGGAGATTTTGGGAAAAGTGCGTATGCAATTATACTTACTCATCAGATAATCAAAACTAATTTCTTGTGGATCATAGATTGCATCACTAACTACTACTAAAAACTATGTACTTGTGTGTTGTAGGACTTCTTCGTTTTGCTCTGCACTCATGTGTAGTCAATTCTGTTGTTCTTTCCAGGCGATTACTATACTGACGATGCTCACCAAAAAGAGTAAACTCAGAGCGGTCTTCACTGACTTGTTGTGTAAATAAAGAGCTTGGAGAAGATCTTTGAGCATGCTACATACCTAAGCTAAAGGAGAAGGAGGCGTATTTTTGTGCGTTATCCATCGATGACGAATACCACTACCTATGACCACTGCACTCAATATTGCAAGGAGTGAAAGCAAGATCAGATATATAGTGTCCCATCTTTTTTGTGCTATATCAATCGAGTGAGGAGTATTGGGAGCGCTTTCTGTAGCCACGCCATGGGTTTCTCTAGTAATACTAGGTTCCGTTTGAGGAATAAGTTTAGGAGGAATTTTTTGTTGACACAAATCATGCAAAGCCAACTTCCCTACTCACATACCAGGAGTTTCCAAAGGAATTGCAAGACGCTTGATATCTTCCCATCCATAGCCATGTGCCAAGGCAAAGCCGATTGCTCCTGCCACGATTGGTGCAGCTTCTGATGTGCCCTGATAGTCACCATACCAATCATTGAGATCGGTAGTGATGATATTTACTCCAGGAGCTGAAATGGTTACCCAGTCACCATAGTTTGAGAATACGGCTCTTTTATTGTTGGCATCTATAGCACTCACACCAATTACTCCCTCGTATGCAGCAGGATAAAAGGACTTTTCAGTATTTTGATTACCCGCAGCTGCAACGAGAATGATATTTTTTTTGAGCAGTGCTTTGGTGACTTTTTCTACCATCGGTGTATCGATAGGTGTTCATCGTGAAACATTCAATACATCTACACCAAGTTCACTAGCTTTAGCCATGCCTTCTAGTCCTGCACTTACTGCTCATCCAGGCTGACCATCTTCTGTCCCTTTGATCACGACAAGACTGACCATATTGTTGCCGACACTACTGACTCAGAGGTTGTTATTCGAGATAGCTCATATGATGCCAGCTGCTACCGTACCGTGTTCTCGACCATCTCATACAACGGGTGGAACAGATGCATCGCTATCATCATTTGCGACATCATGTTGTGCTACTATCTGCTCTTTGAGATCAGGATGTGTTACTGCAAACCCATTGTCGACGACACCTACTTTGATAGGCAGGAGTGGGTCTGGACAACGGGCAAATGCATCGAGTGCACCGATATCTTTGAGATGCCATTGTTGCTTGAGTAAGGGATCGTTGGGAGGGAGAGTACTTTGAAAGACAAACTTGGGAACAGAGTGAGTATAGGTAGTATCTACGATCGCCCCTAGTATGTTTTTGGTGGCAGTAAGAAATGCTCGATTGGTCATTGCCTTGGGATCGAAGGAGACTCTATAAATGTACTCCTCAGGGAGTATATCAGCGAAAGGGCGACTCACGGTTGCACCAGGTACTATAGAAGCAACTGTTTTCGCCAGGTAGGTGTTTTCTATGGGTTCTTGGAGTGTGATATAGACTGATCCCGGTATAATCCATTCAGGTTGCTCATAGGCAGGAAGCTGTGATCGATCAGGACAATCTCCGGGTTGTAGACCAAGTATTTTTTTCTCGCCATCCGAAAACTGCTGTACCAAAAGTCGGTACTTCACACATGGTTGAGTAAGTATGATATCTTGTGCAACTACCTGCAATGCGGTTGCATTACCCAAGAGCAATATACTGATGAATAATCTTAAGGGGCCTCTGCAAAAGTCCCACAAATGCATGTAAATGCTTTTGTGGACACCTAAAGAGGTAGCTCAAAGAAGCGTTGTTAACTGATATTTTAGCGTATTTGACAAATCATGGCACACGAGAAGTGTACGTATAAATGCAATTTTGAAGAGCTTCTTTAGCGCTTTCATCCGGGAAGTTCAGTAAGTAAAGGCGATGGACTTGCGACTACACAATTTCCAGGTTCAAGAGCTATAGTGTGGAAACGCTGTTGTGCATCTTCATATCATACGATAGTGTAAGCAATGCAGTTTTCATCTTCTTGCGCATGCACATTATCAGTTAACCCATTCCCTGTGAGTATTCACCAAGCCAACAATGCTACTGCACCGATGAGGGTGAGATGAAGGAGATGAGCGAGTTGTTTGGTTGGTTTCATGTGATTGACGCATACAATAATAAAAAGCTATTCTTTTGGTTGCAAGACTCTTTGACATTGCTCACTTCCATGACCTCTTGCGAGACAACTGAGATAGGTAGTAATTTGCTGAGGAGTAATGTTTGCAGACGAAGTATCCAAAGATTGTGTGGTGAATCACGCTTGTTTTGCTTTGGTTTTGAGCGTTTCTGTCATAAGTTGTTTTTGCTCGGTAGGTGCTCTACAGATGTGTGCTGTCGTACAAGCATTGCTTGTACAGTCTTCGTTGGTATTACAGACCAAGCCATCACCACAACTCTTGAGTACAAATTGTAACGTATCGATATCTGTATGCGCAAGCGCCAACGGAAGATTTTTAACACCTGTAGGGATCGTACCACAGAGTTGGTTACTTCCTCATAGATAGAGATGCGTGAGTGTTGAAAATTGCTCATACTTTTGAGGAATAGTTCCTACGAAAGCATTGTCATACAAAAAGAGTTTTTCTAATGCAGTTGTTTCTGGTAAGAGGGGGAGATTTCCCAAGAGCGCATTTCCTTGAAGTTGTAGTTGTTGGAGATGAGGAAAATAGAGTTCTGGCATAAGTCCACGAAGATTATTGTTGGCGAGAGAGAGATGCGTGACATTCCCTTGACGACAACTGACACCATACCGTGTACAAGGAGCATCATTTTGCAACCAGCCATCACTATGTGTCCAATCTTCACCCTGGGTAGCCGTATACAGGGATACTAAACTTGCACATTCACTAGGTGAGATAGATTGCTGAGCGGTACAATCATACTTCGATGCATGCTGAGTTTGCAGTACAGGTTGAGCCAAAGCTTGGCAATCGGGATGTTCTGCCCCCCATACCATTTCACAGGCACGAATTTGTTGTTCGCGTGTATCAGTTTTGGGAGTTGGTAATCCCAATATATAACTACAACTACTCAAGGATTTTTGTTCTCTACAGGCGAGATATGCATCATTTTGTTGTTTGCTAATAGGGAAACGTTTGATGATAAGAGGATCTTTTGCACAGGCATCTATGTTGCGAGAAGCTAGGAACTGACTTACTTCTCAAAAGAGATAGAGTGCTTCTTTTCGTGTAACGAGATGATCATTTTGAGCAACTGGAGGAAATTGATTTTTCGTAGTCCATGGTTGTAGTCCTGCTTGCAAGAGTTGCGTGAATGTTGCATAGGTGATGGGTAAACCACCATCTCATGCATAGTCATGGGGAAGTATTTCCTTGGCTTGTAACCAGTAGCGTCTATGTTCATTATCTTCTTGAGGCAACACATTACCACCGAACAAATGAAACAATGCATGTTCTACTTCTTGCGTCGTGATGTACGTCTCGAGTCATTGTGTAGGAATACTTGCTCCGACATCGTCTCTAAATAAACAGTTGCGTTCTTGGAGTTGTTCAATAAGTACTCTTTCTTCTGTAGTGAGAGTAGACCAGTCAGTAGTTGCTACAGGCACAGTACAACACATAGTCTGTGTCTCATCAGCTTCTGGAGTTGCTTGAGCTTTTTGCATGAGACATCATAGGATATTTCCTTGATCTTGTATACATGTTTGGAGACGTTGTCGTACACTGGTGAGAATAGGTATTCTGATGACTTTGGAGGTGCGAATACGTGGATCAGGAGGTAGTATGAGTGTATCATCTTGTGTATCTTTAGGTGTGACGTCAGCGCTCTCATGTTTTTCTTGTACGGGTACTGATGATTTCCAGATGGTTGGTGTTGTAGGAATTTGATCATCCACTAGGGTAATGGTTGTAGTTGTTTTTGGTGATTCTTGGATAGGGGTTTCTTGGGTAGGCACTTCCTGTGAGGGAGTTTCTGGAGGTTGTTTTGTAGGTGGTTGTGGAGCAGGATCTTGTGGTTTGGGTTGTACTATGCTTCCAGCACATGAACAGTCGAGAGCTCGTATATCGTTACTTGTCTCTGGATTTCCGTCATTACAGACACTTCACGGCTTTTGTTGCCCAAAAGGTACGCCAGCACAATCAAGGCAACTATCAAATGCTGAGTCAGTTGGTAAGAGACACGCACCACATTGATCAAGTTTATGTTTACCACCTTGGATACCCTTGCAGTCTTTGCACGCATTGAATTGAGGGTCAGTGGGTGCTAGACAGTTGTTGCATGAGTCTATTTCTTTGGTACCATTGGGTGTACCAGCACAATCAAGACATGCATTAAATTGTGGATCATTGGGGAGTAAGCACGCACCACATTGATCCTTGAGTTTGTTGCCATTGGGTGTTCCGCTACAATCGCTACAGGAGCTATTATCGCCACCACAGACGCCACACTGATCGAGTTGCTTGGGAGATCAGGTGTCTTGGGGACATCGATTGTTGCATCATGTAGGAAGTACACAACTTCCGTCATCATCAGTTGACTGTTGATTGAAGTTACAGGCAGATGGATTGGTACATCATGCACCACCATCAGTACATTCACTGTCTTGCCCATCTATTGCTCCATCACAATCATTATCAAACGTATCAGTACATATTTCTGTTTGCCCTACGGGTCTACAAACTGACCAATTACCTTGTTGGCATGTTTGGATTCCTTGTTGACAAGGGAATCAGAGATTAGTTGCACATCCTTGTTGTGCTCATTCGTTGCATGCAGGAGGTGTTGGAGTACCATTGGTAGTTCCTCCATTAGTATCACCACCTGCACTGGTTGCTCACCCTCCACCACCTGATGTATCGCCACCAGCAGTTGCTGCACCAGCACTTGTTGTTCCTCCTCTGCCACCTGATGTATCACCACCTGCAGTTGCTACACCAGCACTAGTAGTGCCACCAGCAGCAGGTGAACTTGCTTTGCTATATTGAGGAGCAACATTGAATAAAGTTACTATCATAACACTGAGTGCAAAAAATGCTTTGACCGCAAGAATTTTCAGGCCAGCTAGGCCGAATACTATCATTTTCGTCAACATGAGATGCTCCCAAGTAATCTTTTCTTGGATATATGCTTTAGTTGCTTTTCGATCTGGGTGTTGCCATCGTTTACTCTGCATCCCTCAGCCATTTTAATAAAATAGGAAATCTCGTGAAGCTATTTCGTGAGTATTCCTTACTATAATGATACATATAATACAAAATCTGTCAAATTTTATGACTCCAAATCATTACCTTTTACGCACAAAAAAATGGTGTAACTTCTGCGTAAATCTTGCAATATGCCCACTTTTGCATATGGTGATGACAGGAAAAAGTCTACTGTGTTTTAGTGGTGTGTTGTTGATGTCATTCTCCTGGAGGTTGTGGACTATGCCTATCGTAGTAGGGGTGATAATATATGCTGGTGTTCAGCCAGTTTTTGGCGGTGACACCACGTTTACACCCTATCTTGAATATCACGAACTCTTTACTGATATTCCCTCAGATATCACCGATACGGGCACTAATCGAGGACCTACTACCAAGAGGTGTGTCGCCTATGATAGAGGAGAGCGAATGTTGGTGAGTCCAGCATGTTTGATGTCAGGGCAACCTCCCTTATTGAGTTTTCCACAAGCAGTAGAAAGCATTTTGCCGATTATTACCCATATAGACCACGTGTACGAAACTGAAGAAGCAGTATTCAACTACCAGACCGCAATTTTGACCCTTGATGCACAAGCCATCAAAGATGCTCACCTCTTGGAGCAACCCAAGGATGGTTTGTTACGTACACTTGCATCCCAAGGTGTCCTGATTCGTGTTCCCAAGAGAGTTTTGGCACTTCAGCAGGTAGACCAGCGATCCGTGTTTGCCGCAGTGAGAGACACGCATAGTTATGGCTACTGTAGAAAAAACAATTATGATATTGCACTGAGACAATTGGATGGTATTCTCCTCGCACCAGACGAAAAGTTGAATATGAACAAAAAAATTGCTCACCTACGTGGCTATTGTGGTGGAGGAACTTATATGTTCAATGAATGAGTATGTGGAGGAAGTACCCAATTGTTTTGGAATGCACTCGTCAATCCGTATTTGTATGTGACCAAAAGATATAATCACAATGAGCGATATGCGGGTTTTTATGGGTCAAATGTCCTAGGAGATGACGCGTCTATGTATGAGATGAGTAAACAATTTGAAATTCAAAACGTTGCAGACGTTCCGATATATTTTGTTACCTTTCCGCTGGCAGATGGTAATACCGCCTTGTTGAGCTTCGTTCCCAAAACAGATCCATTCCTAGTAACAATTGAAAAAAAACAAACAGGTCCTTTGACTTCCGTAGTTTCTAAGTCGGTGATGGACCTTCGTACCAATACGATTACTTACCAACAACAACGAGATTCACGCTATTATGGTATCAATGAGGAAGTAGATATCCCTTATTGGACAATCGCAACTCCCTAGTACAATCTTGTAGTATTTTGCTCTCAAATGGCTATATACTACGCACACTTTGTCTTTTTTCTTCCTCTTCATGGACACGCAAGCAATTCTTCAACAACTCAATGCCTGTACTACCAAAGCTGAACTCCAAGAATTTCATGCACAGTATTTGGGCAAAAAGTGACTCATCAATCAAGCATACGCAGGACTCAAATCACTCGGAGATGATGAAAAAAAGGTTCGCGCGCACGAGATCCAAACGCTCGCGCAAGTAGTCGAAGAAGCCTTTCTCAAAGCACAAGACATACTTCTCGTTGCTACAATAAATGCCGAGCTAGCGCAAGATCCGATTGAGTATTCTTTGCCAGGCATCAAGCCACAGGTATGATTCACTACCTTACTCACGACCCTCCAACAAGAGGTGCACGAACTTTTTGCGCGTATGGGATTTCATCTTGTGACTGGTAATCACGTAGTAGATCAGTTTTCAAATTTTACGAGTCTCAATATACCTGATACCCATCCAGCGAGAGAGATGCATGATACCTTCTACCTCAAAGATAAAGATGCAGAAGGCAATCATTTAGTCATGAGAACACACACTACTGCCCTGGATAATGAAACGATCAAAAGATTGGGAGTCCCTTGCAAGTTTTGCACGGTGGACAAAGTATATAGAAATGAAAATCTTGATGCATCACATGATTGTGTGTTTTGGCAGATCGATGGAGTAATCATAGATAAGGGCATAGGATTACCTCATTTCAAAGATATTATGCATACAATTTTGACCGCATTATTGGGTGAGTGAGTTCGTATGAGAATGAGACCCGCATACTTCCCCTTCGTTGAACCTGGATTTGAAATTGAGGCATGGCACAAAGTTGGGAAACAAGAAAAACGATTAGAAATTCTTGGAGCTGGATTGTTGCATCCAGATGTATTGCTGCATGCATGAGTAGATCCTCAAGAGTGGAGCGGTATTGCATTTGGTATGGGTATGACCAGATTAGCAGCTATCAAATATGGTATCCATGACGTTAGATTATTTACCAACGGCGATTTGAGATTCGCACAATCACGATAGAACGATTTATTCTCTTCCAATTTTGGTCGTATCTCGAGGTCTTGTCTCTGGAGTGAGAGATGCTACATTGTGCGTGTCTTCTCTAAAGTACTCCCCACCGAATAAGGTGTGAATAAATTGATATTTAGCGTTGAGCGCACTATTTTCTTTGGCGAGTGCAACGAAGAGTGCATGATGATTGAAGTACATATTGATCGATTCAGCAAAATCTTCATATACCCCTTGCATAGCATATCCACTCACAAAATCCTTGAAACTGACCTGTTTTTTTCTGATATTTTCTGCTTGCCAACTTACACTATAAAAGTTAAGTGAGGGGTCATCAATTGCCCATTGTACTTGCCCAAATTCCGTGAACAAAGGATCTTTGGTTTTCTGCTTCCCTTGTATCACTCCGAGATCAACAATATGTCCAAGCTCATGCGTGAGGACCTCCCAATATTCTTGATAACTCCCTATTTTTTCTGTATTGAGTTTGACGTTGGTATGCCCTGCACTCCCTCTTCTTCCTTGGCTATCTTGAAAGTGTTTGAGTACGCTAATTGTACTGCGCACCTGCCCATCGGTTGTGATTCTTTGGTCAATTTGTTTGATCAAATAGATCATCAAGAGTTGATAGGTGAGGAGTTGTGAGTCCGTATACGTACCTTCTCGGGTCGTTTTATTACATAAATCACTATAGAGCCCACAGAGCTGTTCAAGCTTGAGACTCGCCTTGTTGGCAGCGCTTGGATGAGTTTCAGCGAGGATTTCTTGTCCAAGACTTTCTATTGCTGCATCAATTGCTTGTGGATCATCAGGAATAATCGTGATTCGTTCTTGTGTATCCTCACTATCTATCAAGCGGTCATCGAGGTGATCTGTGTGAGAAGTATTTATTGGATGATAGGGCCATATCGAAAACAGTATACTCAAAAAAATACCTGTCACTATCGCGACTTTTCCCCAAAAAATTCCTGAACTGAAGAGATTTTTTTGCACCATGAGCGCACGTTGCTCATAAAAGAAAAGTAATTTCCTAGTTTTTACCCAAATATCGATACAGATCTCTAATCATCTGTTCGTTCATGGGCCCAGATAAATAATATACAATTATGCGAGAAAGTGCAACTTTTTTGGCAAGAAGTGCAAACAAAAACTTATACCCGCCAATAATATAGCATGGTTGTGTGCTTTTCTCTGCTACAAAGAGGTTTTTTCCATTTCCTCAGGTAATGTTTTCGGCGATGAGGGTGTGTTTTTGATGCATACCTTTGGAAACAAAGGTATTATACAGTTTGGTAGAGGATTCTTTATTCACAGATAGGATATACGTATGTTCTTCTTGCAAACTTGCAAGGAGATCAGGTGCTTGTGAAATAGTTTCAATGAGAGTTGACGTTGTACTTGGAGTTGGTGCACAAGACAAGAGTGGTAAAGGTGTTGTTTTGGTCGAGAGGAAATACCACGTACCCTGTGAAGCAATATGTTGGAGATCTGCCCAGTCCACAAAACTGTTTTTGGTGCGATATGCGAAACTATTGCCTGAACGTTGTTGATTGACTTGTACGCTACAGGGATTACGCAAAATATCGAGCAGGGTGTCCCATGCACTTGCTATCGACGTAGCGTGGTCTGGAGAGAGTAATGCTAAAAAATCTGTCATCGTAGTAGTCATACGTTCGACCATACCACGTACTTTGGGACATCTTGGATTATCCAAGAAGGCATCTAACTCTTGTACTCCTTGGAGAGTTACAAAAAATTGCTCCGTTTCTTGAGATAATGCAGCCAAAAAAATTGCATAACTCTCGCTTCGTTTAATGAGTTGCTGATGGATTTCTGTGTGAGGTCAGAGGCTATAGTAGTATATCAGGTCATCTAATATCTGTAGCAAACGTTCAGGATAATGCCAGGTGAAATACCATGTTTGTAGACTTTCTATCCATCGATCTGCATCAAAAAACAGTACAATATCATCTCCACTCAATTGAGGAGCTACTTCGAAAAGTCTCTGATGCGTACAAACGAGCACAGCCGAAGATGCACTTGCTTCGACGCGCGTCAGAGCATGATATATACGTGTAAACTCACTACTATTGCAATCTACTTGACTATCTTGTCTTTCAAACTGGAGAAAATATTTGGCTACGAAGAGTATTTCTTCGTACGATGCAGGTGATTTTTGGAGTAAGTAATTGACGCGTTCATCATCGAATATACGTGTAGTAATTTCAGTGGTAGTTGGCTTGTAGAGTTGCTGACAATATTGTTGTGCGAGTTGTACTTTTGGATAGAGGTCGAATGCAATGATGAGACGTTTGTTGGTATGATCTATTTTGCTGAGGAGTTCTTTGAGAGAATAGGGAGCAATGCTGTGCATCAGTCCTGTAGGAGTGGGAAGAGGGAATGTGTTAGTTTGTGTTTTTTTGGGAGTTGTTTGTGGTCTTTTGAGTGGAGGGAGAAAAAGTTGTTTTTCACTGTAGTGAAAGTTTTTTTGTGTTCTAGTGAGGTAAGTATTTAACCATGAATCTCCATTTTGTATCAATGCATCAATCACTCTATATTTGCGACGAACATGGGTGACTTGCTGTAATGCGTAGTGAAATAGATCAAACGTAGCTAGACAATCTGTCAGTGCATCATGATAGTTGGATCAGGTAGTGCTTTTTTGAAAATCAGCTGGTAGTTGTGTATGAACTACATCCAATGCATAACTGGGGAGGAAGTGAAACACCGTTTTGGCCAATGGAAAGGTATCTATACAACACACAGGAGCGACAGGCAAAATCTTGTTGAGCATCGCAAGATCAAACTGGACGTTTTGTCCAATCATTACTCGTGGTTCCACCAAAAATGGCGCAATTGCAGTGGCTACCTCTTCTTTGGTAGGTGCTTGCAGGAGTTGTTCTTTGGTGATTCAGGTGATACTTTGAACTATTTCTGCTAACTCTTTTTCTGGGTATGTGGGGCGAATATATGAACTATAGGTAGCTTGTATAGTGAAGGTATGGTCAAACTGTACCAATCCGATTTGAATGGGTTCGTCGTTGATGGTATCAAGTCCTGTTGTTTCACAATCAATAATAATATAAGTAGCAGGACGAAGCATCTCAACAGGGTGAGTAAATGGCATGAGAGTACCCAAAAACAAGTTCTTTTCAATACTGAAACAGCTGCCTGACTTTCCTTTGCAAAATTAGGGTAATTACCTACCATACTTCCTGTTCTTATCCTTACTTCTCAATCATCTCTATGCTGTTGGTAGCAATCTATTTGGGAACTATGGCGCGATATCATCTAGCGCACACTTTTTTGGTACGATGACAGTGATTTCTCTCAGGAGAGGTATTGATGCTAGGCAAAGAGTTGGTGTGGTTTGCTATCGTAGGGATATTGGTGAGTCGCGGATGGAACATACTTTGGCAACACAAACAGAAACGACTTCTTTCGGTTGCTATGGTAGCACTGTTGTGTACTTGGTCACTTATGATTTCCTATCAACAAGCTATTCCTCTGCGACAACAGATGATAGGCTTCAAATATGACTTACTTCCGCTCTTGGTGCTGGTAAGTGCTATACTCATTGGTATTACTACTGCATCACAAGATCATTACAAACGACAACATTCCTTTTTGCTCTGCATAGCATGGATATTGATTTTCTGATTGTTGCGACAATGAGGCAAACTATTTTTCTCAGATTTTTATACGCGACGAGGATATGGTCCTGTAGGCGACTTCGTTCAAGGTATGGCTCCTCCTGAGTATTATCGTACCTGACCATGAGGTAGCATGAGGCGACAATGACTTTTTGCCTGACCAAATAATTATGGTTTTCGATTGGTGGGTATAGCAAGTTTTTGGATGGTGAGTTTATGATTGATCAAACGCCCCAAACTCCTTGTGTGGTGATGAGGTGTATTCTTTCTCTCACTCTTGCTGACACTTTCGAGAGGTGCATGGATTGGTGTGTTCTTGCAAATGGCATTCCTAGCGTATGTGCAGTGATCTCTCCAGATGCGTCGTCGTGTGGTGCGATGATTTGCTATTTTGATCTTGTGATTGCTTGCTGTGAGTTTCTTCAAACAATGATCTTCACTTGCTCATTTACAAGCATTTACTTGAGCACTAGGTAGTATTGTGCAAAATCCACGGTGATATGGACTGGGTATGTCGTGACCTGCCGTGCATTTTGGAGGAGCGTATCTTCCAGAAAATCATTATTTCCAACTCATCTTGGATATTGGTCTCCCAGGAGTGATCTTGTGGCTTGTAAGTATATATCTTTTGCTTCGTCCAGGATTGCAAGCACTCAAGCAAGCTATGCAGGCACGTGTATGCATCAATTCCCCAGTAGCTTTGCTGACTTTGGGAATACTTGGTCTCTTGGTGGAAGGACTTTTTCTCCATGTATTTGAAGATAGTATGGTGACCTATTTGTTCCTTGTCCCTCTGGGAATAGCCTTGGGGCGAGAAATGATGAAGAAAAATCATGCAGTCTAATCAGACTATATCTGTTCTTTGACAACGAGATATACTTTGTACCGATAGGTCGTGAAAAATGCTTCAATAATACCGTTGATGTACGCTGAGAGCGCAATCAATGCAGCTATGACAAGTACAACTAGTGTCTGAACGAGTGGATAATGTACGATATTGAGAATCCAGGCACTGTAGACCATCAGTCCAGGTATGCCTACGACGATGAGGGTGTTGATGAGAAATCTAATATAGAGCAAATAAGTAATGATCACGAATTTCAACGTGAATCAGATATTGGCTATACTCAGTGACATACTTCTCCTGATAGCATCGAGGAATTTGAGATTTTCTAGAGTAATGACAATTCTCGTGTAGGGGAGCAAGAGTGAAACGAAGAAGATAATTATTCACCAAATGATCAGAATAGCTACTATAAACGGTTGTCACAAAATACCCATGACTCGTAATCTAGACGCAATGATAATCCATACCAGGACATTGAAAAAACTTACCATTGCGTCAAACTCAAACATAGGAAAGAATTTACTCAATCATTTTCAAATCGAAACTGTTCATTGTTTTTTATCACTTGCAAGATAGGAAATCATAGCTGCTTCACCTACGGGTGGGAGGAGTGTGTAGCCAATAAATCAAATTAACGCAATCACGAGAAAAGCAATGATATACCCAGGTGTAGAAAAAATTTCTGCCACATATGTTTGGAGCAGATTGATCATAGGGTTGGCTGATGCATGGAACTGAGAAACCAGTGAAGCAGTCAGATAAATAATGTACAGAATAAACAACAAGGAATGCAAAAAAGTGGTGACGGTTGCCAGTCTAATAAATTTGGTATCGTCACTTATTTCTATAATTGCATCTTTGAGGATAGTATTTTGGTGCAACTGCATTGTTAGGGGTTCATCAAACGGTCAAAATCTCCTGGGAGTGGTGCATGACACACGCGTTGAGTATCACTAAAGGGATCAAAAAATCAATAGCTGAGACTATGCAGGAGTTGTCTAGTGATCTTGCATTGCTTGTGAGCAATACGATTGAGTGCACTATTCCCATAGGTAATGTCTCCCAAAACTGGATATCATGCATGAGCTAAATGTACTCTAATCTGATGCATTCTCCCCGTATGGAGGGCAATACGAACGAGTGAAATTGTCCCGAGTTCAGGATGGCGAATTGTTTTCTCGTTTCGTGCTTGCGTATGAGAATCTACTCCTTTTTCATGATTGACGAACATTTGTGCTTTACCGGTGGTTGCATTGAAACCTTTGAAAAGTGGTTCTTCGATAGTGAGGGTTTTGGGAAACGCTCATAACACAATGGCCATATAGGTCTTGCTGACCTCTCTCAATCTAATCTGCTCGTTGAGATATTGTAATGCTGGATATGTTTTGGCAGAGATAATTACTCCACTTGTATCTTTGTCTAACCTAAAGCAAAATGCGGGATGAAACGTCGGAGATTCGCTTTTTTGTTTGGTTTGGTGCAAATAGGTTTGCATAAGATCATGCAAACTTGCAGTATTTTCGCCTCTCGGTCAAGGATGTGTCACCATGTCAGGTGGTTTATTTCGAATAATCCAGTTTTCTGTTTCTTCGATGATAAGCTGTTCAATTTGCTGTGCTGATCGACTTGCTACTTTTTTCTGTTTCCCCACAAACGCTTTGCCAGGGGTCAAATCATCTGCCCATTGGATAACGTCACCATCGTGTAACCTTTGTTCTTCTTTGGCCTTACGTCAATTGACAGTAATTTTCTTGGTTCTGATCCATGCATAGATGGTAATTAGAGAAATATCTGGATTTGGCTTGAAATATTTTCTTAAGAATCTATCGAATCTTTGATTAGCTTCTGAGGCTTGTATGGTGACTTGCATAGCAAAATATAATAACAAATGAAGACAGAAAGAGACAAACATTGAAACAACAAGAAAAGTACTCTATGGTTTTCTCCTAAAGTTACAAGAGCACCCTGCAAGATAGTGACACTATAATTTAGTATGTTGCAATATACTACTTTATCGCTTCTCCTCCCATTTTCATAGATAATCTGTAGCTTCTTTGTACTTTATATTTTCTTTTTGCTATGCAGCCAAAACTCCTTGTAGAAGCAATTGGGACATTTTTTTTGGTCTTTGTAATCGCATTAAGTGGAAATCCTTTGGCAATTGGTTTGGTGCTAATGGTCATGGTGTACATGGGAGGTCATATTTCTGGCGCACATTACAATCCTGCAGTAAGTTTGGCGCTTTGGCTGAGAGGAAAAATACCTACGGGATTGATGGTACAATATCGATTTGCACAACTCTGTGGTGCATTTGTTGCTGCTCTTTTGGCGTTCTGGCTTACAGACAAGGCACTCGTGCCCATGCCCCATGCTGATATTTCTGCGATACAAGCTGTTGTCGTGGAAGCAATCTTCACTTTTGCCTTGGCATTGACGGTGATTAGTGTGGCTGCATCCAAATCTACCGCAGGCAACCAATATTATGGACTAGCTATTGGTGCCACTATTATTGCTGCTGCATTTGCTGGAGGCCCTCTTTCTGGTGGCGCATTCAATCCTGCGGTCGGCGTAGGACCTTTGTTACTTTCAGCGTTCCGTGGTGGTGCATTTATGCATGGCTGGATCTACATCATTGGACCTTTCTTGGGAGGTCGATTGGCAGCACAAGTCGCACATAAAGTGATGAGAGAGTAGTGTCAAATAGCCAAATTTACAAATAACCAAATATCCAAATAACCAAATATCCAAAGAGATTCATCATTTCTTTTTGTATTTTTAGTTAATTTCGCTAATATAACTATATTTACTATTTGTTGCTATCATGAACTATACGCTGACTATGTTCAATACCTGACAAATCACCTTACCCAAGAAACGAAGGTCAAAATATAATACCAAGCATTTCACCGCTACAGAAGTAGAAGGAGGTATTTTGATCAAGCCCGTCTATGACGATATGAACGATACTGTCTACTATGAAAACAAAGATGGATTTGGCATATATAGCGAAAAGTGAATCGACCCAGATACAATCATCGACTCTATCAAAGCGTTACACAAGCATGGATAAGATACTCAAATTTCTTCTCAAACTATCTGCCAAAGAAAGAACTATGATCTTACCTATTCTCGAAGATATCAAAGCAAATTCCCTAGAAAACTATGATCTCAAAAAACTCACCAACCAACCAGACTTGCGAAGAATCCGCAAAGGAAATATCAGAATAATTTTCCGCACAACTGCAACTGGCAACACCATTATCAACATTGATTGGAGAGGAAACGTATAGCAATAATATACTGAACCGCCATGAAAATTTGTATTTTGCAAATTTTCAGATGATTCAGTTATGCTACCGCTTAGGTTTACAAAATTTGAGGTAACGAAAAAGTTTGTATTTCCTAAAGCGGTTTAGTATAAAAACAAAAAAACCCTCGCATCTGCGAGGGTTTTTGGATGTAGATAGATAAGAAAATTATTTTATCGCTTATCTTCACCATCTTTTTCAATGCCACAGTCTGTGGATGCTTGTGATCAGAATTGAAAGTTAGTCGCTTGCAACCAGTTGGTCATAGCTGGATCATAACCGCTTGTCATAAGTTTATTATTGAATACGTAATAATTATATGGTATGCCATTTGGCCATTGAAGCATAAAACTACGAGGCAACATTCAACAAAGCTGATTACTATGAAGAGACAAATACTGCAAGTTACTAAGGCTACCAAGAGAAGAAGGAATAGGTCCAGAGAGTTGATTATCATAAAGTAACAAATTACGCAAGTTACTAAGGCTACCAAGAGAAGAAGGAATAGGTCCCGAGAGTTGATTATTACTAAGTCACAAAAAATTCAAGTAACTAAGACTACCAAGAGAAGAAGGGATAGGACCTGAGAGTTCATTACCATAAAGAAGC
>JAYREU010000047.1:0-16802 GCA_041908765.1 Candidatus Absconditabacterales bacterium | reverse complement strand
CGTCAGAATCATCATCGCTGTCGTCATCAGAGTCATCATCACTATCATCGTCTGCATCATCGTCACTAACATCCTGCGTATCTTCTACATCATCAGAAATAGCAGAAACCGTTGTCCACGATTGCATGATACCAAAGGAGAGCAAGAACGCCAAGAGGAACATAAATAATCTTTTCATGTGATTGTATAATAAGGTATAAAATTGCACGGTTGTATTGTACCTATATATATACGAATTACCACCTAACCCTGTGACAGACCAATAAAAAATCAAAAAAACGAGATGTCAAAAAAATCTCCCACATACGTGAGAGATCCTTTCTATTGGGCACAAAAACCCCTCGCCCCTTCGGGGCACTCCCCTTCTAAAGGGGAGAGTAGCTCCTCCCTTTAGAAGGGAGGTGGCAGAAGGCCGGAGGGTTTTACATCATACCTCCCATGCCGCCCATGCCTCACATACCACCCATTCCTCCGCCAGCGTCAGCTTTGTCAGATGATGGTTTGTCGGCTACGACCGCATCAGTAGTGAGCAACATTGCTGCAGAAGAAACTGCATTTTCGAGGGCTACTCTTTCAACTTTGGCCGGATCGATGATACCTGCTTTGATGAGATCTTTGAAATCACCTGTTTTTGCATCAAATCCTTTGTTGAAATCTTTTTCTGCTTTGACGGTTTCAACTACCCAATCTCCTTTGTATCCTGCATTGTCTGCGATCTGTTTGAGCGGATACTGCACCGCATCTTTGATAATTTGCGCACCTATTTGCTCATCTGCATCAGTGAACTGCAACGTATCCAAGACACTGCTCAATTTCACATAGGCTGTACCACCACCAGGGACGATACCTTCTTCGATTGCTGCTCTGGTTGAATTGAGCGCGTCTTCAATTTTGTATTTCTTGTTTTTCATCTCCATTTCGGTAGCAGCACCTACTTTGATCACGGCTACACCACCAGATAATCTCGCAAGTCTCTCGTGCAATTTATCTTTGTCATAGTCTGAAGTTGATTTCTCGATCATGACTTTGATTTGACTGATTCTTGCATCGATCGTTGCTTGGTCGCCCTTGCCTCAGATGATAGTAGTTTTATCTTTACTAGAAACCACCTTCTCAGCTTGTCCCAAGAATTCGACCGTCGCGTTTTCGAGCTGTAGGCCTACTTCTTCGGAAATAAAGGTACCGCCCGTCACGGCAGCAATATCTTTGAGCATTTCTTTTTTTCTATCACCGAAGCCTGGTGCTTTGACCGCCAAGACATTGATCGTGCCTCTGAGTTTGTTGAGTACCAACGTCCCCAACGCTTCACCATCGACATCATCTGCGATGATCACGATCTCTCTCTTGCCCATCGCTGCTAGTTGTTCGAGTAAGTGGAGAATATCTTTGATAGATGATACTTTTTTGTCCGTGATCAAAATGTGTGCGCGCTCGATCACTGCTTCCATTCTCGAAGGATCGGTCACGAAATAAGGTGAGCTATAGCCTTGTTCAAATTGCATACCCATCACGACTTCTTTTTCGAGTCCGATAGATTTACCTTCCTCGACGGTGACGACTCACTCAGTACCTACTTCATCCATGACTTCAGCAATCAGTTCACCGACCGCATCGTCTTGCGCAGAAATAGCAGCTACTTGTCTAATATGTTCTTTGGTATTGATAGGCTTCGCAACTTTTGCAATCTCCGCAACGAGTGCAGCAACTGCTTTGTGCAAGCCTCTACTCAGTGCGAACGGATTGACGCCTGATCTGACATATCTCATACCTTCCTTGGCAATTGCATCGACCAAGACGACGGTAGTGCTGGTGCCATCACCCGCAGCATCGTTGGTTTTGGTAGCAGCTTCTTTGGTAAGCGCAGCACCGATATTCTCGAATTTATCTTCGAGGTCGATCTCTTTGGCTACGGTCACCCCATCGTTGGTAACGTTGGGACTACCAAATGATCTTTCTAATATGACATTTCTTCCTTTGGGACCCATGGTGACTCTCACCGCATCTGCTACGGTTTTGACACCTGCATAGAGTTGTTTTCTGGCTTCATCGCCATATACTATTTGTTTTGCCATTTCGTTGAAGTAATTATGTATAAAAATAAGGGACGGGTTGCTCTCCCCTGACAAGGGGAGGTGGCCGTAGGCCGGAGGGGTTTTGTAAACATAATCAGAAATCCCCCGCCCCTAAAGGGGCACTACCCATACGGGCACCGAGGCCCCTTTCTAAAAGGGGGAACGCGTATAGGCTTACTCCTCTACTGCCAAAATGGAACTATGTCTGACCACTAAATACGTGATGGTAGTATCTCCTTCTTTGACTTCAAGTTCATCAGGAGCATACTTGGTGAAATACACGGTTTGCCCAACTTTGACATCAATAGGTGCTCTTTGTCCGTTATCAAGTATTTTACCCAAGCCTACAGCAACTACTTTGCCTTTGGAGGGTTTTTCTTTGGAGGTGTCAGGGAGAACAATACCACTAGGAGTAGTTTTCTCCTGCGCAACTGCCTCTACCAACAAGTGATCTTCAATCGGTACGAGTTTACTCATAGTTCGATGTGCTATAAATAAAGTAAAAAAGCCAGTGGCTAAGGAAAAAGATATCGATTTTATCTATCCTTGCAAGTCAAAATATCACTTTTTTTGTTTAGGTGCTACATTTTGTGTTTACTTTTTCTTCTTTCTTGCAATTTATACAATTAACCGTATAGACAGGCACTTTATTTTTTGAATTATTGGAAACGTATGAAACATTCTTCATTGGTTATCACTTTGGTAACAGCAAGTACATTATTGTTAGCTGGTTGTTGGAAATCTGCAACTCCTACTCCTACTACAGACACAGGAGCAGTTGTTGAAACAGGGACAAATGAGACAGGTGCTGTAGCAACTGGTGCTACTGATACAGGCGCTGCTGTCGTTGTAGATCGTGTAGTAAGTTTGGATAGCAAAGCAAGCAACCTCGAATGGTTTGGCAAAAAAGTAGTTGGTTCACATACAGGTACAGTAGTTATTTCTTCTGGTACCCTTGGCTTGGCAAACAACCTTCCTGTATCTGGTATCTTCACTATCGATATGACTACTATCACTTCAAATGATGGTGAGAAATTGGTAAGCCATCTCAAATCAGAAGACTTCTTCAATGTCTCAGGTTTCAACGAGTCTACCCTCAAGTTGCTCAAAATTACTCCTGATACTGCTCCAAATACCTATACGGTAGTTGCATCTTTGACTATCAAAGGAATTACGAACGCAATCACCTTCCCAGCAGTTATCGAAGTAACAGACACTCAAGTGACCGCATCTGCGAAGATTTCTATCGACAGAACAAAATGGGAAATCAAATATGGTTCAGCTAGCATCTTCTCTGACATTGGAGACAAAGCTATCGACGACAAGATAGAATACACCGTCAACGTTGTACTGAAATAAGTACCTACTATTTTATAACGACACTCAGCGATGAGACAAGCACTTAGTTGATTTATGCAGTTTATCAAAGAGCAAAACATTATTGGTGCTGCGATTGGTATCATTATGGGACTCAAAGTAAGCGAAGTAGTCAAGTCTCTCGTAGAGGATATTATCATGCCTGCTATCTTGAAGCCTGCGCTTCGTGCTGCTAATATCGAGAAAATTGCAGACCTGTCGTACAACGGTATTTTGTATGGGAAATTTGTAAGTACACTCTTGGATTTCCTGATTGTCGCTGCAGTCGTCTACTTCATCATCAACTCATTTGCGAAGAAGTTTGCAAAGGAAGAGACGAAGTAACACGTGTATCATTTCCCCCCTGTGAAGGGGGGATTATGGGGGGTTTTATGTACAGACTAAAATCAAGTTAATAAAACCCCCTCTGACTCCCCCTTGACAGGGGGAGGAAGAACAAAAGAAAAAACTCCCTTGCCGGGAGTTTTTTTGTTGTTGATCAACTGAACGTTTAAGTTGCATATTTCCTGGATGCTTCGTTGCACTCAGCATGACGAGACTTATTCAAATAATCAATCCACCGCCTCTCCCTACTCGCTTCGCTCAGGGATTCAGCAATACATTCGTTAGTTATTCTTATTCAAACAATCAATCAACAGCCTCCACAATCATGCAGTCCTTTTTGGTGAGCGTGCCTCAGGTATCGTGCGTGATCGTGCTGATCTGGACGTTGAGGTAATCGATCTCAATATGCGGGTGATGTTGCATTTTTTCTGCAACGGTGGCGACGTCCACCACGAAATCTATCGCCTCTTGAAAGGTGTCGAAACTAAACGTAGCGGTCAATCGCCCTTGTTCATCTACGGATCGATCAGGATAGTTTTGAAGCCACAGGATAATTTGTTCTTCCATCACACATATACATAAAAATAAATTAGTTGAGCATCGTCAAATCAATCACGCGACCTTGAGGAGCATCTGGGCTCTCCGTAAATGCATCAGGTTTTATTCCTCAAATGCAACACAAAAATTCATCGGGCTCTACATCGATCAACTGCTCGCCCGTTTTGTTTTGTTCGAGAAATTCTTTGCCCGCATTGACGGTAGCACAACACGAATAACAAGCTCCCGAACGACACGAATACGGCAACTCCAATCCTTGTTTCTCTGCCAAATCGACAATGCTATCAGGACCATCAGCTGGCACTAGAATAGTATGTTTGATGCCTTTGACATCAGTAATATACACGGTTACAACTCACATTACAAATACGCAAATCAGCAAATAAACAAATACTCAAAATAAACTAAACGTGAGGCTGTGATAGTCATAAAGGGGAGAAATGCAAGTAACAAAAATCCCCTTCTGAAACAGAAGGGGAAATGTGGAGCTCCGGCATGTCATCATCGCATATGCTCTCTCCACATGATTGCAATCACCGTAGTCATTTGACCTGGTGATATTTTGGATAGTTTTTCTCGATTTCCTGCTTTTGGAGGTGATCAAAGAAATACTTGAGCGCTTCGATAATTGCTTGTTGCTCGTCGTCGGTAAGTTTGACCTTTTTGTACTTACCTACGAAGGCGACGTCGGCGTGCATCCAGCGCAAGCGAATGAACCGACCGAACTCGGACAGAATAGGATCCGGGTTGTAAGCCCTGATCTGCCAACCGCCTCGCCCTTTTGAACTCACCCACAGGATCTCATCCTTGTGGTGTTTGTAAGTAAGGCTTTTGTAGCTGACAGAATCTGCCAAGATCGCCTCAACCACCTGAGTAGCAAGAGGCTTTACCTCACGTTCGGTTGCAAGCTCATCAACTCGCTTGGTGGTTCCGCAACTAGCCAATACCAATGCCATGAAGGCAACAAATAATATTCTTTTCATAAAGTTCTTTTTTTGTTTTATACTTCTTTATACATATTTTATATACAAAGTCAATAGATGTTGGTCTTGCGTAAAGGTAATTTAAGCATACGCTGAGGGGAGAACTGTTTTATTGATAACCACTTCCCCTATGATACACTTACTTATGAGAATACTTGTTGGTGCTCTCGCTATCGCAATCTCTGCGTATCTCATTCCCTATGCTTCAGTTGATGGCTATCGAACAGCTATCATAGTGGCAGTAGTCCTCGCGGTGGTTAATGGTTTGCTGTGAAGAGTATTGCATTTTTTTGCCTTCCCACTCAATGTAATTACCTTGTGATTGGTTTCATTCATCATCTCTGTGTTGATGATTATGTTGGTAGATAAGCTTGTTCCTGGATTTGAAACAGGTGGTTTTCTTGCAACTGCCCTCTTCGCAATTATCTTATCATTGGTCAACATGGTGTTTGGAGTAGATAACGGCAAGTAATAATGCATTCGTAGTCCGTTTTGGATTGTAATTTTCTTTGAAAACCGTAAGGTGTCTTTTTTAGCATGAAAGACCTTCTGATGCACTATACGTTAACCCCTGGACCCAAGGCAAATTACCAAATTGTACTTACCGTCAGCGCTGAAGAAATGGCTCAGGCCAAAGCATCAGCACTCCAAAAATTTCAAAAAGATATCAAGGCGCCTGGATTTAGGCAAGGACATGTCCCTCTCGATATGGTCGAGCAAAAAGTCAGTCCAGAATATATTATGATGGGCGCTCTCGAAGAAGCAATTCATCAAGGCACCAAGCAATTGCTCGCCGAACACCAAGACAAAAAATTTATAGGGACGCTCTATGATCTCAATCAAGCTGTCAAAGATGGAGCTACAGAAATTACCTTCAAACTTGATATCTATCCTGAGGTAGTTGCAAAAAATGACACCTGGCAGAAATACAAGTTTCCTGCACTCGATAGCACTCCAGAACCCAAGGAAATCGATGAGACATTAGCAAACCTCCAAAGACAATATGCGAACTATCTCCCTGCAGACGAGGTAACAGACAAGGCACTTTGCAAAGTTGCCTGTTCATTCGAAGATGCAGAAGGAGTCGTGTTGCATACCTCTACGCTCTATTTTGGTGAGGAGGAATGGCAAGAATCACCTCAGTTACTCACGCATTTCCTGGGCAAAAAAGCTAAAGAAAAAATTACCCTCCCTTATGATACCAAGAAACTACCAGAAGTATTACACAATCATGCTCATGGTGTAGCTACCAAAAATGTCGTTGTAGAAATTCAGGATATTAGAAAAGTTGAACTTCCAGAATGGAACGAAGCAACTATCAAAAAATTCTTTGGCAACGAAGAAGTCAGCACCTTCGAAGAACTCAAAGACAAAATTGGTGGACTGATCAGCAAACAAAAAGAAGAAATGGAGTTGATGAAAGCAGTAGATACCTTCCTCACAGAAGCTCAGAACTCATTGAGTGTTGTTATCCCACATACCTTGATCGAAGAGGAGAAAAAATCAAGAGTTGAATCACTCGAGAAAAAGATGTGAGGCGCTGATGGTCTCAAGAAATACATCGAGAAAATCGGTGAAGAACAATACAAAAAAATGATGGCTGATATCGAACAAGCTGCTCAAACCAGTCTCCAAAAATTCTTCCTCCTCAAATATGTGGCTGATACACTCGCTCTCCCTGAGGTCAATTGGCAAGTAGCGTTGGATGTAGAGAAGAAGTTGTACGAGAAAATGAAGTAATAAGTGGAAAAGTGGAAGGTTGAAAGTGGAATGTTCGCATTTAACTCTCTTCACAGTATGCAACAAAAATATAGCATAAAAGATGAGTCTTACACATTTAGTATGAGTATAATTCAATTGTACCTGCATCTTAAAAAACAAGGTGAATATGAATTAAGTAAGCAAATACTTAGATCAGGCACAAGCATTGGGGCAAATATAGTTGAAGCGCAAGACGCACAAAGTAAAAAGGATTTTTTGCACAAAATGAGTATTGCACTAAAGGAAGCTAAGGAAACACAATATTGGTTAAAATTATTAATTGACAGTAAGTTCCTTACTTCGTATAGTGATACCAAGAGTATTCAAAGTAAATGTGATGAAATAGTTGCCGTAGTAACAAAAATCATCATCTCTACCAAAAAAAGTATTACCAAATAAACTTTCAACTTTTCCACCTTCAACTCTCAACCTTCAAGAATACATATATTGATTTTAATTATTACAATTACCCATGTTCTGAAAACTCGGTGAAATGAAACAAATGTATGATAAGTACAAGAAACTCCAAGATGCCTTGAAGAAGCTTTTGATTAGAGCAAAAGAAAATGGCGTCATCGTCGATATGACCGGTGAGCAAAAACTCAAAGAGATAGTCATCGAAGATGAAACACTCCTCTCTCCTGAGCGCAAACATATCCTCGAGCAAGCGATCAAAACTGCTTTCGACAAAGCACAAGCCAAAGCGCAAGAAGTTGCAATGCAAAAAACCAAAGAAATCCTTGGCTTCGATCCCAATGATATCGCTGGCATGATGGGTGGAATGTGAGGTGGTATGCCCAAGATTCCCGGTATGTCTTAGAACAAAATGAGTACACACGAAAAAGGACCCTCCGCAAGGAGGTTCTTTTTTTTTTGAAGTTAGTTACTTTATGGAAGTACTTCGCACACAATCCCATCCTTGTCGCCATCAAGGCCGTAGATATCAAGGCGTTTCACATCGGTTACAGATGCATTGTCTGCTGCGATCTTGGCAGCACAGGCTTCGTATTTCGTTTGTGCTTCTACTTGCGTAGTGAAGTTCGCACAGTTGAGATTATCGCTGACGCAGTCAGATCACAAGATTTTGAGGCCTTGTTTGTATTCCACTCTCGACTCGGTGAGCGAGCCTGTCTCCCAGAGCGTGCCAAGATCAAGGTCCCAGTCAGTCAACTGCAATCACAATGCCGACAAGACGACTACCATCAATACAAGCAACAACCCTTTCATTTTACCTCCGATGAAATACATCCCCAGGAGAATGAGCAATAACACAATCAAGAACGCCACACGCCGTCCTTTGGAGTTTCTCGCATATTGCAATTTCTGTTTGAGCGTTGTGCTTGTCATAAAAAAACAACATGAGTAAAACAATTTCACCATAGCCAAAGACGAAACGATTGCAAAGGAAAGTAAAGAACGCAAACAACAAAAAAAGGGCCGGGGATTCCCCGGCCCTTGTATACGTCTATTTTGCTGTTTCATGATGATTTTTGTATTTTTGCTGATAACTCACGCATGTGTAAGTTTTTGATGCGTAGTTCTCGAACTGCGTTTTGCAGCTCAGGATAGTTTTCATAATCACCCCGATCCAATGCATCCAATTGTTTCCCACATGAGGTCCGATGCACAATTGCGAAGCTCGTAAAGATGCCAACGAAAAAGGTGCTCAATATAAACATACAAAATATGTGTAGAGGTGCATCTTCCAAATTAGCTATCTGCCAAGCCATGATCGCACCAAATGGCACCAGGAGAATTAACAAATGAAGGCTATAACGCAATCGCAATGGGTTCATAATCTTCCGTCGTTTGTCGAGAAAGGTATCCATCGCTATACGCGCATCTTGCACAGCCTGCTCAAGTTGTTGTAGTTCTTGGTTCATGATGTTGGATTTTTTGGTTCAAGATCAAGTCCAAATTGATTATACAAATAGATGCGCACATCTTCATCTGCTATGTGCAGACTCTTGATATACTCAATCGTCTTGTCTTTGACCTGTTGACGGAGAGGTGCAATTTCATTAGCTAGGCGATTTGCTTCAGCCTCATCCAGACGTATTGCTTTTTCCATTGCAAGTAAATCTGGTTCACCACTTAGGTCTCCTCGAGATATCCGTTGCAATCGTGTAAGAGGAAGTCTGCCTGCCTCACGCAAGAGCCAGCTAACTCCAAAGTACAAGAAGAATATTCCAACTATACTTACTCCCCACACCAATTGGTCAGCCGAGTTACCGCTCAGGATATACATACCTAGCAATCCTACAACTGCCAAAGCTATGTTAGTGAATCTTATGTTCCTTGATTTCTGCTTTTCGAGTGCTTCTCTAAGTAATCCCAGCTTAACTCCGATTGCACGAATTCCATCGTCTGTTCTAGTATCAGCATCAAGGTACTGTTGTTCAAGAAGTTTAATTCTGGTAAAGATCGATTCCATAATTTTAAATTTTTTAATTAATGTATACCGCACCATACACTTTTGCTAAGAAAAGTCAAGTAATCTTATCCGATGGGCTAGAGCAAACGGACATGAAGAAAAAGCGCCCCGCTTCGCGGGGCGCTTATGTTCGTTCACCACTATCTGTTAGTAATACCCATATCCTCCATCTTCTTTTTTCTCGAGCAAGGTTGGGTCAAAGAATGAAGCGTCCATCTCATTCATCAAGAATGAAATGAGGCCTCCCAAACTCAACACATTGATCTCATATCCTGCATCTTGTAATTTGTAGTAACAGCCAAAGCTAGGCGGATTTCCACAGAGACGTTTTGCTTCTTCATCTATCAAACTAATATAGTTTCGACGTGACCAATCATTGTCTGAGGTGAAACGAATGAGATCTGTGCTGTACTGTTCATACGACTGTAATCCTACACGCGGATGTCGATACCATGCTACTACGGGACGATACGATGCATATTCGGTTACTTCACCCAACGGTATCTTACGTTTGCCATAGACACTAAATGATCGATCTTCGAGCTGCTTTTTTTGCTCAGGATACAACTGATCTGCAAGTTCATCAAAGTTTTGGAGATGGATACCATCATACGGGAAATCAACTCATGCCAATGCAAATTCCATCACCTTATCAAACTCATACAACATACTTTCCGTCGCATACGCATCTAGGTCTATCTCAAATTTCTGGAGGAGCTCCCACAAAGATATCTCTCCTCACGCTGCTGGCACCATGACTTTACCAAAGACGCACGCGTACGAACGATCACTACCACACGCTTCCTTGGCTGGAGCAAAATCACGTCAGAGCACATAGCGTGTCCAATATTCAGCAACTACTCCCCAAGTAAGAGGTGTATCTCCATTGAATGATGCACGCTGAGGAAGTAATCCCCATCATACCAATTTTTCTAGTGATTTCTTGAATGCAGAGGTTTGATTTGCAAGATCATCGTATGATCCTTGAGATGCTCACAAACCGTTTGATACATCAGTAGTTCCCCTACTTCCAGCGCCAAAGATGATTCATTGCTCAAGATACGCTGCCAACAGTTGCTTCATCAAAGGGAAGTCCGTAATTTCTGCAGTCAGTCCAATCTCAATCATATAGGGAAACTCTGGATCGTCATCATCTACAATAAATGCCTGACAGGAACTTGTTGTGATCCAATTATTTTGACGAGTCAAAAAGGAGCCATTGTTGTCGTTGCAAATCAGATACCCATCATATCCTTGGACAGAGATAACATGCTTTTGGGGATTGGTATATCATCGGTATTGCGTCTGAGTTTTCATAACCTCATCGATAGGCAATCCTTTTCACAGGTCACGGGTCTGTGGATAGACTTTGACATTGAGGGTGTTATACAACTCTCACAAATACATGTGCGCAAGCCCATTGCTATATCTGAGATCCCACAATGATGAGGGTTCCCACCCCACAGGACTACCCCACTCTTTGCTCAATTTGAAACTGACGTTGGGTTGTTGCAAGACAAGTTGTTTTTGGTTTGCGAACGTCACAGAAGACTTGAAATTAATTTGGTCCAAGAAGGTATCTAACTGTGCTTTTGCCTCATCAAATAAGGATTCATTGTACGTAGGTGCTTGGAGATCTATACGCACGAGTTCATGGTCGTTGAGTTGAATCACATATTGTTTCCATCCATAGGCAAGACCTTCACTTGGATCATTTTTATCAAAAATATCATATGCAATATATCCGCCTAGTTGTATTTTTTTGTTGGTATGATACCCAGGTTGGTAGATACCTTGCATTTGCAAATAAAACAAAAACTCCTCTTCACTCGTGAGTAAGGGCGTAGTTGAACGAGCAAACGTAAAGTATTGAATACTCGTATTGTCGGGGAGCATCTGCCATGAGCTAAGTTTTTTGCCAGGGACATACTCTACGACGCGGTAGCCTGCAGGTAACTGCATCGCAAAGAGGTCGTCATTGATCTTTGAAGAAGTGTTGATATCCTCTATCTGACGCAATGAAGTGCGAAAGGTTTCAGGATCAAATCCACTCGTAGCTGCAGTGGTACGATGTTCATCTATGAACGGTTTGACCTCTGTCGACCACAATGCATAGCCAAGTGAATCACCATAGCCGATACCAAACGTATTGACGCCAATGACTTCATCGTTGTACAGCAACGGACCACCAGAATTCCCTCCTGCAATCAATGCATCAGTCTTGATATACGTATAGCCATTGTACTCTTGTGTACCGGCTACTACTCCGACCGTTTGAGTAATCGTATCCGCACCGATCCAAGGATACCCAACTGCTACGACCTCGTCTTGGGGTGTTGGCACATATTCATCTGCCAAAGAAAGTACCGTAAATTCACTAAATTTGACGCTTTTGCCAAAAATATCTATCGGATCGATACGTAACAAGGCAATATCTCTCGTGATATCTCTCGCTACCAACGAAGCAGTAAAATGACAATCAGGACGCTGAGAAAAATCTTGCGTAAGACAGACCACAAATCCATCCAATACCCCACCAAATCCGTCATCAACGACATGATTGTTGGTCAAGAGCAACCCTTTGCTATCGATCACCGATGCGCTTCCTCGTCCCAACATCTTGGGCTCCTTGCCATAGAGATTTTCATACCCAATCACCTGGACGACACCATGGACCACATCGCCACCTTCTTGTGCCGCATATCCCGCAGGTAAACTCTGTGCCAAAAGCACTCAGAGAACTATTACTCTCTTCAACCACATTATATCTCGCATAAAGAATAAAGATCTAGGTCAAGATGCGGAAAAGATGTTCGTTTTCAAGCGTAGTTCATAAATGAGGTGGTATATTGATGAAACGAAATTTGACAAGTAAAGGAAGTAAGCATATAATGAGAAGTATTTTGATGATTGATTTCCATGAACAAAAAACTCTGATTTGCACTCTATATACTTTTCTCAATGCTACTTAAGCTCTTTTTTTCACGATCACTCCAAACAACCATCATCGTAGTTATTGCACTCGGGATTGGCGTGCTTATCTTTGCTAGTCGACTCCACCTTGATAGGCTCTCCATAGATGAGATTCTAGATAAATTGGCAAATAAATCGGAGGAAGCAGAAAATGCTTCTATGAACAAAATTGTGCTTACCCATGCCTTACATGCCACTTTACCACTAGAAAAAAACACCCTCAGCGATGAGAGTGTTGTAGTGACCAATACGTAACGCTTATTTTCTGCCTCTGGGATCAGAACCTCTTTGTCTATGATCTCACGTTTTTTTCCTGGTGCTTGGTGCTAGGTTTCTTGCCGTTCTTGCTGAAGGGCTGGCAGCTCTGCCTTCGGACCTGAAAATCTTGGGATCTGGTTTTTTCCTAGCATCTCTTGCGCTAGCTGGTTTGGCGGATCTTGTAGGTGGTCTTGCTGTTCTTTCATCTGTCTTTTTCACTCTTCCTCTCAGTCCTCATGCAGAGGTAGCGAAACGTTTGTTTGGTTTTTCGTCTCTATCATCTCTGCTTCTTCTTTCGGGTCTGGAAGCACTCCCTCTTTCTCTTCTTGGTGGTCTCTCCTCTCTTGCTAACTTTGGTGCTCTCTCACTTTTTTCTTCACGGTTTGGATCATAGGGATTATCTTTGGCGGTACCAACGAAACGGAAAATGAGAGGTACACTCACGAACCCATACGCTTTTCTAATCACATTTTCCAACCAGTGTTGAAATGAAAAATTAGCGAGCTCAGCGTTGTTGACGGACACATAAAAGGTCGGTGGTGCCTCCTCTGTTTGCGTCAGGTATTTGATTTTACAGGTTTTGTTTTTGGGGAATCTTGGAGGGTTCTGTAACCATGCGTCAGTGACGATATCATTGAGTTCAGAGGTTGGCAAGCGACGAGATTGTTCTTGTCGTGCCTTTTGGACTGCACGCAACAGATCTGGCAAATTGAATCATTCTTTGCCTGAAATGCGCACTACTTGTATCCAATGCCAACTGGGTTGGCTAATCAGCATTTGCTTGACGGTACGTTCCGCAATGTGGGGCTCCATCGTATCAGCTTTGTTGCAGGCGATGATGATGGGTACTTTCCACTCAATCAGATCACCAATAATAGTTTTATCTCTATGCGTCAATCACTCTACGAGGTCGATCAACACGACCGTCACCGGTTTGATATAGGTAATCAACGAACGCGTCTTGTCGTATGCTACTCTTTCGATACCGCTCGTTTTCCCTTGTTTCCTCATACCCGCAGTATCATAGATCCAGAATTGCTTGCCTCCAAAAGTAAACTCTCCTGTCATATAATCCAAGGTCGTCCCTGCCTTGTCAGAAACCGCAGCGATTTGTTCACCCAATAAGGTATTGAGCAACGTAGATTTCCCTGTATTTGGTCTACCGACAATAGCGAGCGGAATATGTGCTGGTGGTTCTTCACGTGACTTCGGGACTTTTGCCAGATGCGGTAAAATAAATTCCTGTACAGCATCAATACCATCTCCTTGTTGTGCAGATGCTGCTATGATAGGATCAAAACCTCGATCATATCGATCTGCAAGCAGTAATGCTTCCTTTCTCGTGCCTACTTTTTGGTCAAGCTTGTTGGCGACCAAAGCAGTTTGCTTTTGTTTGCCTGCACGCAAGATATGTTGCTTGATCATATCATCCTGTGCTGTGGGACCTGCTCTCCCATCGACCACGAAAAACAATATATCCGCCTGAGCAATAATCTGATCAATAAAGGTCAACTCCGATGCAATATCTTCAAGTCCAGGGCTATCAATCAACAAAAATGGCTTCCCTCACAAGGTCGCATTTTCTATCAACAACTCTCTGGTGGTCCCGGGAATATCGGTCACAATCGCTCTAAACGTCCCCAATACTCTATTGAACAACGTTGATTTCCCGACATTCACTCTGCCAACTACTCATACACGTAACATCTTTGTAAACAAAGGATAAATAATCGTCATAGTTTCTCCCCCTGACAAGGGCCTTGGTGCCCTTCAGGGTAGGAGTCAGAGGGGGTTTGTGTACATAAAACCCCCCATAATCCCCCCTTGTCAGGGGGGAAGCAAGTTAGCTTACCTTCTAATAATATATGTTTCTTTGCTCTGTTTTCTGCATGCCTTCGGCTTGTAGACGACTATCGATCCAGCACCAAAGGTTTTTTTGCAATAGGCGATCAATTCGTCAAATCACGGCCCCATAAACACTTTGATAGCGAACTTACCATCTGTTGCGAGCAATTGTTCATAGATCCACAAGGTTTTCTCAATCAAGGCAATGCTTCTCACCGCATCGATATCAGCGGTACCAATCGTATCAGGCGCCATATCTGATAAAATCAAATCAAACTTGGTGATAGCTTGCGTCTGCAAAAATGCATTGATAGCTACCTGATCACTTGCATCCCCTTGCAACAACACAAGTCATGGAGCCTCCAACTGTACTTCTTTGAGATCAACTCCGATGAGATGACGGTGTGCTTCTGGAAGTTTACGTATGAGATACTGCAACCAAGAACCTGGCGCACAGCCTATATCCAAGACCGTTTTGGTTGTTTTGGGATCCACAATATGATATTTCTGGTCGATTTCCTCAAGTTTATAGATACTTCTCGCAAGATATCCCTCTTTCCTCGCACGTTCGGTGTAGTGATCATCGATCCAGGTATTTCTTTTGGTTGCCATGCTATCCACGAAAAAACAAAAGGGATTTCTCAATAAGTGTGTGGAGCATACGGCTTTGGGACTGAGATGCAAGGAGAAGTTGACAAATAATTGCAAGTAAGTCTTTCATTTTGAGAGGGAATAGGTAGAACTATGTCATTCTGAATCCCCGAGCAAAGCGAGTGGGTGAAGAATCCAGGAGAAGCATGTAGCATTATGATATCTTTGATAAATGAATATACGTTTCCTGGATTCTTCCCTCTTCGAGGACCTAGGCGCTACGCTCAGAATGACGGCTAAACTTTCACCTCAGCTTTCCCTTACATGAAACTCATCACCTATCTCCAAAAAACCAAGCAAGTCACCAGAAGAGAATTTGCCCAAATGCTCAAAGAGCAGGTGCTTTTTGTGAATGACCTCCCCGTGACCTCATTTGATAGCGGAGTCAGTATAGGCGACAAGATCAAGATTGTGATCAAAGAAGGAAATTATGAAGAAACCATACAATATATCCCGAGCATCCGTCCGACGATTATTTTGTTCCACAAACCCGTCGGTTATGTGGTTTCCAAGGATGATCCGCACAATCGTACTATTTATGATATACTGCCTCCTCGTCGGAAAAAAGATTTTTGGTATATCGGGAGATTGGATAAAGAAAGTTCTGGACTACTCTTGCTCACCAATGACCCGCAATTAGTCGATCGATACGAAAATCCCAAACAACGCATTCACAAGCACTATGAGGTGCGTTTGGATATGCCATTCAGACAAAACCATGTCAAAAAAATGACTCAAGGAATGTGGATCGATGCGGATGGATACAAAACTGCGACTGAGGAAGGTGAATTTTTGCAATGTGTCCGTTGTGGCACCTACAAAGATACCAAAGGCAAGCCTTGTCTAGAAATCGTCCTGGATGCCGGCAAAAATCGTCACATTAGACGTATGTTGAGTGCACTTGGCTATCGCGTCAAAGCATTACATAGAGTCAAAGTGGGTAAACGAGTCCTCTGAGATATCAAACCAGGCAAACGAAAAATTGAGCGTGTCTCCAAGCCCTCGCAACGTTAGCTTGCAATAGAGCCACAGATATCTATGTTCCCATAAACTAAATCCCGGCGTATGAACCTTAACAAACTCTCTCAACTACTCAATGTCTCAATTAGAATATTAGCGTTTCTCTTGCTGATGCAAATTGCACTCTTGATTGGGCTGGTAGTGACAAGCATTATGCTTTCAGCTTCCATCAAAGGCACAATCATTGTGGTAGGTTTCTTTTTGGTTACCTATCTCTCATTCACGCGCCTAAGTATGGCAGCAGCAACCTTGAAAGTGTATGCTGATATATTGCATCAGCAACCATGGTTCTTCATGGTTTTGGGGAAAATAACTATTGCATCCATGCTCTTCACCTTTGGACTAGATGTACTCGTAGCGCATCAATTTGCAGATATACCTCGCGCTTTTGCCACCGTCAAGCAAAGTCTGTGGTTGGCTGGCAAACACGTGCTCATGGCGTATGGTATTTTGTTTCTGTATACGTTTCGTCACCTTGTACGTCATACCAAGAGAAAGGGGGGCTATTATTACATCGTGCAAGTGCTACCTGCTCCCAAGCAATCT
>JAYREU010000046.1:0-54132 GCA_041908765.1 Candidatus Absconditabacterales bacterium | reverse complement strand
ATGACATCTATCTTGGCTGCATGATCTCCGACATTTTTCATATTTCGGAACGGACTCGTGTGATGTGGGAAATGTGTCAGGAGGGTTACTTCTCAGAAGTCTTCTTGCATACGAAGTTCATGTGCCGCCGTAAGTTCTGAGGTCTGATAGTGCTTGGCTACCTCATCGTACGTCTCGACGGCAATAGGTTGTGTCGTGAGTCAAAGTGCAGTAATGAGTTCTATCTCGAGGTCATGTAACACCTCTATACCGCCGTGGGTTTCAAACTCAAACATCGGGAAGATGGTCTCGTGTCTCCCTGGGATAGGATTTGGCTCGTTTCTATAGCTAGTCGTTACACAAAAAACTCCCGGCAATTGTGGATTACGCAGGAGTTCATGTTCTAGTCGCATTTGGCCAGTTTGTGGCAACGGTCGCAGCTGGTTGTGATAGACAAAGTCACTGACAGTGCTCGGGTCTTCACACGCTGCCAAGATACTCAGTCTAGATTGTGGATGAACCTCAATCCATCATTTGGCCAAAAAAAAAGCCCTCAAAGCGTTGACGGCATAATGAAAATCGGTGCAGTGCATGGTGTATATATAGGGAGTAAAGCCGGGGGCTACTCCTTGTTTACTCAGTGAAACCTCCTTCATGATAGAGAATTAGGAGTTGATTGCAATGACAATCGAAAATAAAAAATGCCGTTTTTCGGTTTAATAGATATAATACAATTTGTCTTGCAAATTCCCTCCTATTATATATTTTGAGGATCTACATAATGAATCGGTTTTTGGTTATTAAATGAAGTGTCGCATATATTGGTGCGACACTTTTTTTTTGAAACAGTCAACTATTTTGCCTTGCAAAATGGTTCTGCACACTGTATAGAGAGAGTACTCTTTATACTTTCTCGGTAAGATATGATCAATGCCAAATACTATGCAGATATGCAAGGATTGTCTAAGCAATTCATGCATCAGTATTCAATCAATATTCCTGAGCAGTTTCCACATCTACCGAGAGTCATCGTTTGCGGTATGTGAGGAAGCACACTCTATGTTCCTCTAGTACAAGACCTGCTCGCTCATCATCAGATTGCTGTACACCTTGAAGCATGTTCAAGCTATACTTTGCCTCCATTTGATGTAGCAAACACCGTTGTCGTTTGCGCCTCACACTCGGGGAATACCGAAGAGACATTAGCTTGTTTGGACTCTGCACTGGTGCAAAAAGCTAAACTCGTCGTCTTTGCCAGCTGATGAGCACTCCTTACCCAAGCACAAGAAAAGCACATGCCTTTGTATCAGATCCCTGCGGGATTGCAGCCCAGATTGTCTACAGGGTATTTTATTGTTGCACTCCTTGATCTCCTCGCACACCTCTGATATCCCGTACACGTGATACAATCAGCAATTGTTGAAGCAGCAAAGCAGCTAGTTGCTTCTGATGAAAGCGACACAAAACTCCTTGCTCAAGTACTTCTCACTGCTACACCGATTATCTACACGTGCGATGTACTCAAAAGCATGAGTACGATTTGTAAAATCAAGTGTAATGAAAATAGCAAAACCCCTGCATTTGCACATTATATTCCTGAGCTCAATCACAACGAAATGTGTGGGCGACTCGGTCATACGATGACGCCTCATTTCATTATTTTCACGTCACATTTCACCCATCCACGTAATCTTCGTAGGATTGCAGTCATGACAGACCTCCTCCAAAAAGAAGGATATCTCGTCACCATCATCGCTCCCAAAGGCGACTCACTCGAAGCTGAAGCATTGTGGATCTATCAGTATATGGATTATGTAACCTATTTCCTTGCTGAAGCCAAAGGTGTGGATCCTGAAACGGTCCCCATCGTTGAGACCTTCAAAGCATTGTTGTAAAAAAAGGAGACATAAAAAAAACTCCTGCGTGCAGGAGTTTGTGAAGGTAAGCATTGAAGGAACTATGCCACGTCACACGCCTCTACTTCTTTAATTGGTTCTTGCCAAGATTCCTTACAGAGTTCATCAGGGTTGGCCAAGAGATGATTGAGCGCTTTGACTCTTCTGAGTAACTCGTCAATATTTCTTCCGAGTTTATTGGAGACCACACAAATATGTGCTACTTTGCCATTGGGTGCGACGATGAAAGAACATCTTTCGTACTCTTTGGACAAGGGATTGATAATGCCAATATCTTTGCCAATCACCCCATCTCTATCACTGACCATCTTGATTTTGAAATCTTTGAGTTGTTCGTCATGTTTGACCCAATTTTTGTGCACGAGTGCACTATCACGACTGATTACCAATACTTCCGTATGCTCATAGCGGAACTCATCGACTAATTCATTGATTCTGTGTAACTCTGTCGGACAAATAAATGAGAAATCTTGAGGATAGAAAAAAAGCAGGGTTCGACTTTTTTGGTCAGTCAACAACAATCTCTCTGTGGTTTCATCTTTGACGGGATCATAGACCTCTACAACTTGATTGGTGACAGAAGTAATTGGTCAACCGATGAAAATATCTTCTGGGTAGTTCATGTATGCATAACAAAAGGAAATAAACCATGATAAGTATACGACTCTGTATATGCTTTGTCAAAAAAATCTACACTTTTTAGGGCACCGTGACGATCTCTACCACCGGTATCTCTTCTCCATCTCTCAAAATATCGGTCACCGCAATTACTCTTTCACCAGAGACTATCTGCTGTGAGGATTTGAGCATCTCCAACGTAGCAGCAAGGGCTTCCACATGCGAAGTATAGGGCAAAAATCTCGGCAACACGGCAAATCGACAACTCAATCAAGTGACGGTTGTAGGTGTATTGGTCACCGCATAGACCCTCACCTGTGGTCTATAGGCAGCGGCATACCTTGCTAATTTCCCCGATTTGGTAAAGACTATCACCGCTTTTGCATCGAGGTCTTCACTCAAATAGAGCGCATTTTTGATCAATTGCTGTTTCTCCAAATCTCTACTCGTCGCATTACGTGGGGTAAAGTCTACATGTGAATAATGTACATTCTCCTCAGCGTGAGTTATCACTTGTTTCATAATCTTCACTGCCTCTATCGGGAAATGCCCCGTCGCCGTCTCCGCAGAGAGCATCACCGCATCGGTTTGTTGTTGGACTGCATTAAAAATATCTGATACCTCCGCTCTGGTAGGAAACGGATGTTCAATCATCGACTCAAGTAAATGCGTCGCTACGATTGAACACTTACCATACTTGCGTGCTGTCTGTAAAATTTGTTGTTGATAGACAGGCAACTTCTGAATCGGTACTTCGATTCCCAAATCTCCACGTGCCACCATCACACCATCTGCTGCTTGAATGATCTCATCCATATGCTCAATCCCTTCTTGGTTTTCTATCTTCGCGATGATTTGGATATGACTTGCCTTGAGCTCTTCCAAAAATATTCTGAGTTCCTCTACATGCAACGCGCTTCTCACGAAACTCATCGCTATCATATCATACCCTTGCTCTACTCCGAAACGAATATCCTCTTTGTCTTTGTCGATGAGTCCAGGGAGTTTGATAGCAATACCAGGTAAATTCACATGTCTGCGTGACCCGATCAATGCATCATTTTTGGCTTCTACGACTATACTCGTAGTTCACTTTTCTTGGACGACCACATCAAACAACCCAGAGTCAATTCTGAGCGTATCACCGACGTTCACGCTCTCGAGCAAACATTGATAATCACACATCAACGCACATTCCTCACCTGTCGTCTGACCGATGACGCCAATCGTAAATCTTTCACCTGCATGAAACTGGCGTGGCTCAGGCAGATCTCCTGTCCTCAGCTCAGGTCATTTGGTATCGAGCATCAATCCCAACTTTGTCTTCCCAGCTGCATTCAATCCTTTGACCATCTCTACAACACGTGCCATATCCTCGTATTTCGCATGCGAAAAATTACATCTAATCACATTCACTCCCTGTTGATACAATGCCAAAATTTTCTCCTCGTTCCATGTCGCAGGTCAAATGGTTGCAATGATTTTGGTCTTTTTCATGGAAGAAGGCGAGAAACAAAAGTAATTGTAATATATACTTCACATACTTATTTGCAACCTTGTATACATACTTCTCTGTCATTCTGACGCTGAGTGTAACGAGGCGGAAGAATCCAGGAAAAAGAGTAATCAAACGAAACGCTTCCTGGATGCTTCACTACGCTTTCAGCTCGTTCAGCATGACGAACAGCACTACCCGAAAATCTCTCACAAAAAATCCTCCTCTTTGCCTGCAAGTGTACATTGGAGGAATTCTCTACTGAGTCCAATGGCTTTGAGTTCGTCAGAGAGAAGCATCTGCGCGAAGCGCTCTTTGGAGACTCGCTTGAGCTGGATGTCCTCACCCCCTGGGTCGAGCTCAGGAGGTCAAACCTGCACGAACTCGCGGGTGATATAGAAATGCCAGTTCCATTTGACGGAGCCACCACCGAGATCATAAAATCTTCGTAAGGTGAGATCGCTCGCCTGCATACCTGCTTCTTCACGCAACTCTCTCTGTGCTCCCTCGAGTGGATCACCTCCTCGATGGACTCTCCCTCCGACAAAATCTCGATATCGATCTGGTTTTTGTGGTTGTCTTTGGTAGACCAATAGCACCTGGTTGTCTTGCACCGGCAGGACAAATGCCGTATCTTGTCTCTCAACACACTCGAATGTTTTGGTCGTACCATCGAACATGAGTTGCGGTCGCTGATATACTTTGAAAATTGCTCCATCGTAGACGCAGGTAGCGTTAGCAGGAATTTGTTTCATCAAAAACGACTAGGTAATGAAAAAAGATCTAGAAGCGTCAGAAATAGTTTTCTTGACGCTATCCCATGTCATATCGTCAAGGGACATAATCACAGTCTGATCTTGGTCAACGAGATCGAAGTAGGTCAAACTACGCAAGATAGCAGATGCATCCACTTGTGTGTATTTAGTCTTCGCAAAATCAAGCAGCTGTGCAAGGGAGTAATATGAAAGCAAATGAGCAATATCTCGAAAATCCTTTTTAGCAGACCTTCACATCACTGCCGAACATTTCATCGCACAAATGTCAGGGACACTGTATAAACGTATCTCCTCTATGATCTCTTGAGGAGCAACTTCAGGATATGCATGTGTCATACATTCTACTTTGATTCACGCTATAGTACAAAGTAAGGTATTCTCACTCACCGTAACGATCGTGAGATCAGCAAATTGCTTACTCAATTGTGTAGCTAATTGCTGAGCATCAAATGATACAGATGTAAAAAGATCTAAATCAATTGATGTACGAAATCAAAAACGGAGGGCTAAATTGGTGCCTCCTGCCAATGCAAAAGATGCCAATTCGGGGAGACTCATAAGCTCTTTTAGTAAGGCCAGAGTTCTTTGGTGGACTGTTTCCTCGTGTAACATGCGAAGTCAGTGGGTGGAACAGTAAAAATGGTAGAAGCCAGGGCTAGTGTTTGATTGGTGAGATAGGTAGCACGCATCAATTCACTCTTCGCTTTATCATATCCATAATGTTTCAGTACAAAAATTATATCATTCAAGGTACCGTAATTGAATACTTTGTGAATCACAAAATGAGCATCACGCTCGAGGTCAAGTGAGGCAAAATCCACATCCCAAAAGGCAGTTGGAGAAAGTCATGCAGTCGTATTTTTCATAACTAAAGTATAGTGATTTTTGAAAAATATGCAAAACAAGAAATTCGAATAAAAAGGCAGTATACTCCACCCTTATTGTACCATCGACCACGTTCAAATTCGGTTGCTGTGAGGTCTTTTACATTACTTATTGTATTATATACGTTTTGGTCTTGCAAAACAAACTTGAGCAGACATTATGCAATTGCTCTTTACTTACTCACCATCATACACCATGAACACCAACACCATCCCCCTCTTCCACGGCATGACATGATCAGCACTCGGGATTATCAACAAAGAAATGGTGAGGAGAGCGATGTGAGAAGTAGCCAATCAAATCGGTTCATTTGTGACCAAAGAAAAAATGAATGAACACAAAGCAGATGATCTCGTTACTTCTGCAGATTATGCTGCACAAAAAATATATGTGAAACTCATCGAGGAAACTACACCGCAGGCTGGTATCGTCGCCGAAGAAAACGGCCTCAAGAGAGATCCACAAGGATGAGAATCACTCGTCTATACCATCGACCCCGTCGATGGCACCAAAGCACTCGTCAGGACACAGTCAGACGGTATCGGCACATTACTCGGCGTGGTCGATACGACAAAGCAAGAAATCATCGCTGCCTATGTAGGAGATATCATGACCCAAGAACTTTACTATTATCGCCCAGATGGTGGCAGTGTCCACAGAATCAATTTACGCTTCCCTGAGAAAGCAACTGACCTCTCCTACACACCCAAAACACACAAGAGGCTCCTCATGCTCGATGATATCAGAAATTTTCCGCATCGGGCACAACAACTCACGGAAAGTACTGGTAAGTGATACTATGACAGTATAGGGATCTACAACGGTAGTATCGGTACCAATATGGCGAGATTGCGAAAAGGAGAAGTCGATGCTGCATTGCTCAAATGAGGCGTGAGCTATCCACGAGATCGAGTACCTGTCGCAGGCATCAGTGGCAGACTATGATTTGATCTCATAGAAATCAAAGCAGGAAAAATCATGGATATTCTGCCCATCCAAAAAACTATGTCGCTAGACACACAGAATTTTTGAACCATGCTCATCGTCCACAAATCCACTACGCAAGCACTTTGCAAAGCACTATGGGATGTAGGAGTAGATCAACTGCAGTAAACACAAAATACGTATGAGAAAATTATTCTTGTTGGGGAGCCATAATCGGAGAATATATTACATCTCTGATATTGGTGCACTCCGTCAAAATTGCTAAGATACGGTCAATACCCATACCTCGTCATGATTGTGGTGGCATACCATATTCCATAGCGAGGAGGAAATCATCATCACTCGAGGTAGCTTCTTCGTCACCTTTCTCTAGCGCTTGTTGTTGATCAACAAAATTTTGCTTTTGCAAAACAGGATCTACCAGCTCAGAATACGCTTTGATCACTTCCCAGCCATTCACTACCAGTTGCCACTGCTCGACGATATTGGGATTGGCATCACTCGGACGTGCCAAGGGTTGCATAGCTTTGGGATAGTTATACACAAATGCAGGGCCGACGATGTTGGGTCTCGTTACTTTCTTGTACAAATAGTCGATCATCGTGGCAGTCGACTGCTCTTCCAATCATTTCCAACGAAGTCACTTTTCGATAATCACCGCACGGAGTTTCTCTTCATCCTGTGGGCCATATTGTGTCACATCTATATCCGCATCAATTTTGATTTGTTCGATATAATCTATCTTGGATCGTGGTTTGCTAAAGTCTACAGATCTCGTCTCGCCCGTTTTGCTCACGACATTGACTACAGGATTGAGTTCGGGAATCGCAGCAAAAATATGTGCAAACATCGCTTCGGTGAATGCCATATTATCTTTGTAGTTTCGATATGCTGCGTAATGCTCGATCATCGTGAATTCTTGATGATGCGAAGGATCAGATCATTCGTTACGGAAATCCTTAGCGACCTCAAATACTTTTTCGAACATACCTACGGTCATTTTTTTGAGTGCGGTCTCTGGTGAAATACGTAAATACATTTCCATATCCAACTCATGATGTTTGGTCACAAACGGCTTAGCAGCAGCACCTGATGCGTAATGCCCCAGAATCGGTGTCTCTACCTCGATAAACTCATTTGCATAATAAAATTCTCTGATTGCTCTCAGAAATTTTGATCTCAACAAAAATCTCGCATGCGTTTCTCTTTGGATCGTTGTATCGATATATCTGTGACGGTAGAGTGTCTCTTGATTAGTCACGCCATGCCACTTCTCGCCCATTTTTCTCAATGCCTTACTGAGGAAGACAAACTCAGAAACAAAGAGCGTAAGCTCTTGCTTCTTGGTATAGAATAAATCTCCTCTCACACCAATAAAATCACCGACTTCCACGAGCTTCTTGAGAAACTGGTAGCCATCGGTCTCTGCGACAGGACCATCTTGCGCGGTCAATAAACTGGTATAGTCTTTGTGGAATAATAACTGAATCTCTCCTGATTGATCCAAGAGTTTTGCAAAAATAAGTTTACCATGATCTCTATGTAACATCAGTCTGCCTGCTACAGCGATATTCTTTTGGAGACCACCTACAATCTGATCCATACCCACGGAGGTATCAGCTAACGCCAATTCACTGATATGATTCGTCCTGACAAAAGATGATCCAAAGGGTTGGATGCCAAGTTCTTTGATTTTGGTAATTTTTTCTAAACGATCATAATACTCATTGTTTTCACTCCCTTCTGTCATGTGCTACACTCCAATAAAAAACATATTATTGATTGGTATATAGCCATATACAGGGCAAATTCAAGCAGTTCTTTGCAACCCCAACTAGGTCGACGGCCTCCGACGACAGCAAAAAGCGGTGTACTCTTGCATACCTAGACATAATACATAAATTACACTTAATCGCTTTAGGAAATTGAAACTTTTTCGCAGACTCAAAGTTCCAAATCCTAAACCGGTAAGTACAACTGAATCATCCAGAAAATTTTCATTCTTCAAATTTTCATGGTGGTTCAGTAGGTTCTATTATATTTATTGTTATCTCACTACCCATGCAAGACGTCCCCGAAATACTCCCTGAAGTTGCTATCCTCGATGCGGGGTGTCAATTTGCGAAACTCATTGATGATCGTGTCAAAGAGGTGTGAATCAAATCTGTTGTGCTTTCGCCACACACGCCACTCGAAGAGTTGCAACACTACAAAGCGATTATTATTTCCGGATCACCCAGCAGTGTAAACGAAAAAGATTTTCTCACCGTCGATCCTCGTTTGCGAGATTCCAAAATTCCTCTCCTCGGCATCTGCTACGGTATGCAATTGATGAATGTGATGTCTGGTGGCAAAGTCGAGACAACTGGCTTGAGAGAAGATGGACAAGACAGCGTCACACTCCTGTGAGAGTCACCTCTACGAGCTGGTTTACAAGACGAAGAGACTTTCTTGCTGACTCACGGAGATACCGTCACCCAACCAGCACCATGATTTGCTATCAGTGCTCTCTCATCTCAAAACTTGTGTGCAGGTATAGAAGATAGTACACATAAAAAATATGGTGTGCAATTTCATCCCGAGGTAGACCTCAGTCCCAAGGGACGTGTGGTGTTAGAAAATTTCTTGTACACGATCGCAGGGTGTGAAGGAGGATACGAAAGACAATCACTCCTCGATGAAATCAAAGAAGAAATGCGCAGAGATCCTTTGGTGCAACAGGTGATGTCAGGCGAAAAAAAGTTTTTGGTACTTGCGAGTGGTGGCGTAGATTCAACCGTCATGGCTGCTCTACTCACGCAGGTAGTAGGAGCTGAACATATATTGTTGCTCCACATCGACAATGGCTTTATGAGAGCAGGTGAAAGTACTGCTACCGTCATCACGCTTTTGAAACTTGGATTGGATGTAAAGCTCATCAATGCAGGAGATTTTTTTCTCAATAGTACGGTGACTCTAGAGTGAAAAGAAACTCCGAAACTTTCTGCAACGACCGACCCCGAACACAAGAGAAAAAATATCGGTAAATCATTTATGAAGGCTGCGATTGCTCATTTGAAAACGCAAGATATCAGCATGGAGGATATCATCATCGCACAAGGCACACTTTCCACAGATCTCACCGAGAGCGGACACTCCTCATCGGTCAGTGGCGTGAAATCAGATGTTATCAAAACACATCACAACAATGTCCAAGAGGTGATCGACCTCAGAGCACAATGAAAAATCTACGAACCACTCAAACATTTGGTAAAACAAAATGTGAGAAATATAGCTGAACTATTGGGATTACCTGATGCACTCATGAACAAACAACCTTTCCCTGGACCATGACTTGCTATCAGAATTATTTGTGCAACAGAAGCTACGCAAGACGAAAAAATTGCTACCCTCAACAACGAGTTACAAGAGTTTTTGCATCTAGAAACCCAACTCTCATGAACGGTGTTACCGATCAAAACGGTAGGTGTGCAGTGATCAGGCAAGAGTTACAAATATGGTGTCGCATTATCTTGAGAAGCTCATCGAAAGAAATTATTCAGCATTGCTGCTGAACTTCCCAACCACGAAGTGTTTCATGAAATAAATAGAGTCGTGTATGTGTTTGGAGAACCTATCAACACTCCACTGCACGATATCACTCCTACACTGTTGAGTAAAGAAACGACCGATCAAGTTCGTCTAGGCGATAAGATCGTCAACGATATCCTCCGCAAACATCACCTCGATACCTCAGCCACCATCAGTCAAATGCCTGTGATTCTCACGCCCGTCTCTTTTGGTGTCGAAGGTGCAAGATCACTCGTCCTCAGACCCTTCATCACGCAAGACTTTAGAACAGGTCTCGCTGCCGTGCCCGGAGAAGACATTCCCGAAGATATTTTACAAGAAATGGTCGACACTCTCCTGGCCAGCGTCCCCGGCATCTCCAGAGTCATGCTCGACCTGACGGGTAAGCCTCCTGCGACGACGGAACGGGAATAACAGCAAGGATGTCCCCCCTGTCAAGGGGGGATGCCGCAGGCAGGGGGGTTTTATAAACAAGAATGCGTATACCCAAATAGGCCATTATGCCAAAACAATTGTAATTTCTCCCTACATCACTACACTCTCCACATCAGGGTGTAGTTCAGATGCCCTGATGAATGCTTCATCAGGATCAATGCACTAGCGTAGGGGTGTCGATACAGCTGATGAGTATGGTTCAATTTTTTCTTCAGGGTGTAGTTCAGATGGCTAGAATACCAGGCTGGGGGTCTGGTGGTCGTGAGTTCGAGTCTCACCACCCTGAAATCGTTTTTTCCTGTTATAGAATATCCCACGGGACTAGGGGTCTGGTGGTCGTGAGTTCGAGCCCCTTACAGGGATAGCATCTCACACCCTGAAAGTTTTGCTACACTAAACTGGCTTGTCCAGTTTTTTTTTGCGAAAAAAAATCGCCTGCATACCAGGCGAATTACAAAGTGGAACAATGGTTTTTACATGGAAGGCAATCGATTGATCTGTTTCTTCGCATACCACTCACCGAGACTAATGCCCATGAGTACTCCAAAAAAAGATAGACCGAAGTTGATCCAACCGAAAGGTGACAAGAATACTTTCTCGAAACCTCCTCCAAAGTATACCAGCACAAACCACAAAGTGATCACCACAGCGTAAATGATCCACTTATATCTGTAGTATCTCGTCTTCACGAAACCAAAGATGGCTCCGATAATAAATGCAATGATAAAGGACAACAACATTTCCATAGGCTACTAATTTTTTGTGTTTATGAATTGAATTACTTCTCTTTTGTACACTTGCTACATACTATAGCAAGATGATTTTACTCCTCCCCTTTTGGCTACATTTTGGCGGTACTCACAAGCCCTGGATTTTTTTCTGCAATCTTGAGTACCATCTTGAGCGTATCCACATTGAGATCCTCAAGTTTCTTGATTCTAATACAACTTTTGCCAACGCTCACGTTGCCTAGCTCTTTGGCATATTTCTCTGCGAGATAGGTATTTCCGTCTAGAGCGCATACATAGATGCTTATATAGTTCTTTTGATTCGCGAGGGAAACTACGGGTCGTTCTTTTGGTTGCTTTTTGGAATCGAGATACGGGAACGAACCATACCCAAGCATATTGTAAGCAAAATGCGCCTTGAGACTCGGCACTGTTTTTTGAATAAAGTCGTGAAGAAAATGCATTGCCTTCTGACGATCTGCTGGCACGTTGGCAAGATACTCTTCTACTGATTGCGCGGTGTTTTTGGCAAACATATTCATGATGGTGGTGATGCTCTATTAAACAGTGTATGTATATGATTTCTTTGGATTGTAGCAATGTGTTTTACTACCCACTTATATTTCCCCCATACAAAAAATGTGGTCTGGAATCCAGATACCACATCAAAGAATAATTTCTTCATTTCTTTTCTACACTTTCTCCTCGATCGTTGTCGGTGTTTTTTGTGTTTTCTTTGCAATCCATTTGCCGGTACTGTCTCCGAATGTTACTCCTAGAATAATAGGAAGCAAGCTGTTCCATTCACCACGTACTGACACCACGATTATAAGTACTACAAAGGTGAGATATACAGGAATTCTGAGTTTTGGGTACTTACCAAGTAAGAATCCAATTGCAATTGAAAAGAGGAATGCGAACAAAAAGTTTGTAATAAATTCCATAATTTCTGCTATTTTTGTAAGTTCTTTATAATTATTATTTATAAAATGTCAATATTAGTTTGTTTTTTCTTTATCTGATGAAGATCGCTGAAGTAAGGCTTTCTCCACCTTACATTCTCCCACCAACTCACTATACTCTCCTCGTCCTTTTTTATCGTATACAAGTATATGAAATATTTTTCTCTGGTGTGTGTATGCGTTTTGATGATGAGTACGGTGCCGGTGGTGAGCGCAGCTACTGCGTTTCAAGATGCGATTGGGCATCACTACCAAAGCAGTATAGAATTTTTGCATGCGCGTGATATAGTGCAGGGATTTCCTGATGGGAGTTTCGGTCCAGATCGTGGCATTACGCGTGCGGAGATGCTGAAGATTATATTGGGGGCGACCGAGGCGAAGATAGGCACACGTACAGACTGTTTCACGGATGTCAAAGATGAACGATATGCAAACTTCGTCTGCTATGCCAAAGATAAAGATATCATCAAAGGCTATGGCGATGGAAGTTTCAAGCCTGATGCACAAGTCACCATTGCTGAAGGACTCAAGATGGCCTTGGGAAGTTTCAATGCTGATGTCGAGGAAGGTTACGGTCATCGTCGGTATGAGCCATTTGTAGATTTCGTCCATGACAACAATATGTTTTCAAAGTTTGCAATCTATCCGTGAGCTATCATGCTCCGTGGACAGATGGCCTACCTCGTTCACCAACTTGTCTTGGAAAAAGAAGGGCACATAAAATTTACCTGAGTGCGTTCCAATCCAACATTAGGTTGCGAAAACACTCCTCCCAAAAATGTCCCGACCTCGTCAGATGTTGGATGAGTTCAGCGTAACTACATCACCGTCCTCCCCAAGAACTACGACAAAAATAAAACCTATCCTCTGATCATTGCCTTCCACGGACGTACCAATCCAAATACGATGGTACGTAGTTATTACAAAATTGAAAGAGAGGCAGACGGCGAAGCCTTTATTGTCTACCCTGCAGGTCTGCCCGAAGAGTGACCAACCCGCAACCGAAGTAGTCCTGGCGACAAGACCACTGAGCTCAGAGATTTTGCGCTCTTTGATACGATTGTCCAAGATTTTTCAAACAACTACTGTATAGATGCAGATGAAATATATGTCGTTGGCCATTCTCTCGGTGCATGGTTCACCAATACGTTGGCGTGTGCGCGCGGTGACGTGATTCGTGGTATCGGTAGCGTGTGAGGCAGTATCACCAAGAATACCTGTACCGGACCTGTAGCTACGATGATAATGCACAACCCCAAAGACAATCTCGCATGATTTGGTGGCGGACTCGTAGCGCGTGATCATCTCTTGGAGGCTAATGGCTGCTGACCTGCGACCGTAGCATACGACAGTCCCGAAGATGGCCATTGTGTAGAATACACTGATTGCCTAGATAGCGCGCCCGTAGTCTGGTGCGAACACTCGCAGGACTATGATCGTGATCAGTACTATCCTCACGTACGACCCACGTTTGCAGGCAAGATGATTTGGGAGTTTTTGACAGGACTGAGATAAGGAACAAATAAGTAAGACGAAAAAAGACTTGCACGTGACTCATATAAAGCTATTATGCCATAAGCATATTTTTTACTTGTGGTAAAGTTACACCATGAAACGATTAGAAAAGGCGAAATCATTCCTCCAAAAAACTACCTCACCTTTGATGACTACCTTTTTGATTACCAAAGAATTTACCAAGATCGATACGCATATCACCGGCAATCTTGAGCTTTTGGCGAGGGAAGAAATGAACATCACCCATATTTCCTATCATATTGTGGAGCTCTTCGAGCAATCATTCAATAATGCAACGCAGCTCCAATCCTACGCTTTGGGCGACAAAGACGAAGACGTGAATATCACGCTGACTCCTCTGCTCCCGCATTCGCTAGAGATCGACTGTCCCGTTGACTTTGGCAAAAGTACCTTAGCGGTAGAGAAAGTATACTCGGGTGATATGGCGCTCCTCAACAAGTCCTCAGATAAGGCAAAAAAGGCTGAAACAAACTTTAAAATCATCATGACGATTACTAGTCCAAGCCTCAAAAAGCCCCTCGAAGTTTCCCACAGCCTGTCCGTTGCTAACCATTAGTTAGCGGATAATGCATGGTCCTCACCATGAGAATAACTCCCTATTATATCATCATCACCTTATTTGTCAAAATCGCGTAAGACCAGTCATCAACTGGGGTTTAGTATTGTGCGTGCACATAAAATGAACATCTTCTCGCTTCTCCATTTCACAGAAACTGGGTTCTAAACAGGCAAAATACACGCTTGCAGGAAAGATTGCACTTGCAATCTTAAGAATAAAACATACATTGACTATGTTACTATTACTTGGTAACGAATTTATTCATTATTTCATCGTCCTCATGGAAAACATTGAAACAAACAAATTGTTCGTAGGTAACTTGCACTGGCATGTTAAGTGGCAAGACCTCAAAGAATTCTTCTCACAATGGGGTGAGGTTGAGTACGCTACTGTTTCTATCAACAGAGACACCAAAAGAAGTAGAGGTTTTGGTTTCGTAACCTTCACCAACGCTGCTGATGCTGCTAAAGCTAAAGCTGAAGCTAACGAACAAGAACTTTCTGGAAGACCTATCTATGTAGACTTCGCTCGTGCTAGAGAAGAAGGTGCAGAAGGTGGAGCTCCAAAACACACTGAACACAACGACGAAGAATAATCACTATTTGATTATATATACAACGAAAAAAGACCACAGGATTGTGGTCTTTTTTCGTATAAGGAACTACTTTTACATATAGAATGCATCCGAAGCATCCGCGACTCCTCCACTCGATCCTGCATCTATTGCTGAGGCAGAAGATCAAATTCATATGGTTGTTTCTGATTTTGCTTTGCTCGGTGGGCGATAGGCAAGTTTCTTTTTGCAGGGACTGAGGCTGAGTAATTTTTCTTTGGCTGCATCATTGAGTGCGCCAGCATATCTACGTTGATTGGGAACGATAAGCGCGCCCAATTTTTTCTGTTCATATAAATATCTAACTAAACACACGAAGTCCCCATCACCCGTGAGTAAGATCGCTTGATCATACTTGGGGAGATCTATCATAGATTGTAATACGAGCTCAGCATCGATATTTCCTTTGGTGGTTCCCCCACGCACCGTGACCGGCTTGAAGATCAACTCATATCCCAACTGACGAAAGAACGCGTACATCGGCTCATAGGTCTTGAGGTAGCCCATAAACATATATGCCTTGGTCACTCCATGCTCTTCACGTAACCAGGCAATCAACTTCCCTCGATCTATTTTCCACCCCTGTTTTTGGACAGAGATATTCACATTTTCATTATCGATGAAAGCGTAGTTATTCATAGGGAGGCGAAAGAACAAAACTAGGACGTGATCTCCAATGTATGACCTGTTGCGCTAGGTTGGATCACCAGTTGCTGTCCTGACTGAACTCTACCCGAAAGCAACTCCAAAGCAAGCATATCTATGACATAACGCTGAAGCGCTCTTTTGAGGGGTCTTGCACCGTAGATAGGATCTCGTCACACGCGAGCGAGGAAATCTATAGCTGCTGGCGTAAGTGTGAGAGTGATATCATGTTGTTGTTTGAGCATCTGTGCAATACGCGCTATTTGGATGATGATAATTTGCGACAACATCTGTTGGTTGAGACCGTGGAAGATGATGATATCATCGAGCCTATTGAGTAGCTCTGGTTTGAAATGATGCGCAAGTTCTGTTTGGAGGCGTTGTTCGAGGGCTGTATCTATATCTCCCTCTGGATGAGTTTTGAGGTAGTCCAAAATATGTTCTGCTCAAATATTTGAGGTCATGATGATGATTGCATTTTTTGCAGAGACTGTTCTCCCTTTGCTATCTGTAATGTGTCCTTCATCCAAAAGTTGTAAGAAGACGTGGAAAACCTCAGGATGTGCTTTCTCTACTTCATCGAACAAGAGTATGGTATAGGGTCTTCTTCTCAGTGCTTCTGTCAATTGGCCGCCTTCGTCATGTCCTACATACCCCGGAGGCGAACCAATCAATCTAGCTACACTATGTCTCTCACCATACTCTGACATATCGATACGAATCATTGCCTTTTCATCGTTGAACATGATTTGTGCGAGTGCTTTGGCGAGTTCTGTTTTTCCAACTCACGTTGGTCACAAGAACAAGAAACTTCCAATGGGACGGTTTGCATCTTGGAGTCCTGCTCTCGCACGTCTGATAGCTGTAGCTACTGCAGAGATTGCTTTCTCTTGTCAGATCACACGCTCATGCAAGAGTGTTTCGAGATGCAACAATTTTTCCATTTCTGATTCTACCAACTTACTGACAGGAATGCCCGTCCATTTACTCACTATTGCTGCGACATCTTCTGCATCTACACGGTCTTTGACCACCAAGGTCCCACTTTGCTTTGCCTCTTCAAGTTTGCTTTCCAACTGCTCTGCTTCTTTTTGCAAGGCAGGAATCTTTGCATGACGAATCTCTGCTACCTTGTTGTAGTCAGTGAGTTGCTCAGCACGTGTTGCTTCGTGCTCGAGTTGTTGGATGTCGCGTTTGATCTCTTTTGCTCTCGTCAACAGATTTCTATCATGCTCCCAAGCCGATTTTGCTACCAGTAATTGGTCTTTCAAATCGACCAACTCTTTTTCTATCGCTTCGATTCTTTCTGTAGTTTTTTTCGTTTTTTTCTCCATTGCGAGAGCCTGTTTTTCTACCTCACGTGTACGAATTTGTTTATCTAATAGAACGACTGTCTCAGGAGCAGAACTAATGCCCATTTTGACACGTGCTGCTGCTTCATCGAGCAAATCTATTGCTTTGTCAGGCAACTTACGATCGACAATATATTTGGTACTGAGTTGTACCGCAGCGATGACAGCATCATCTACTATCTTCACTCCATGATGTGTTTCATAGCGATCTTTGATCCCTCTCATAATCGCAAGCGTATCTTCTTGTGATGGTTCACTCACCATGACGGGCTGGAATCTACGTTCTAATGCTGGATCTTTCTCGATATACTGACGGTACTCATTGATGGTCGTTGCACCAATCACACGAATTTGTCCACGAGCTAGCGCTGGTTTGATCATATTTCCCATATCGATTGCGCCTTCCGCTTTACCAGCACCTACTATCATATGCACCTCATCCACGAACAGAATGACGCGCCCCTCGGCCTGCTCGAGTTCACGCAAGACCGCTTTGAGACGCTCTTCAAACTCTCCTCTATATTTGGCTCCTGCCATCATCGCACCGAGATCGAGCTCGATGATTTGTTTGTCTTGGAGAATATCTGGTACATTGCCTGCGATGATGAGCTGTGCCAATCATTCAACGATTGCTGTTTTACCGACACCAGGATCACCAATCAGGACAGGATTATTTTTGGTCCTACGTGAAAGGATTTGCATAGTACGTCTCATTTCTTCTTCTCTCCCAATAATCGGATCTAGTTTCCCTTCCGCTGCGAGTGCAGTAATATCTTTACCATACTTCGCCAACGCATCGAAAGTACTCTCAGGGTCAGGTGAGGTAATGGGTTGCCCTTTTCTCATCGTAGCAATCATTTCTTGCACGACAGAAAGTGTGACTCCATAGCGCTCAAACAACGATGCGAGATCACCAGGATGCGTAATGATTCCCAAAAAAAGATGTTCGGTACTCACATAGCTATCTCACATCTGTGATGCATAGCGTCCAGCAGCAATGACTGCCTGTTGGAGTTCTTGTGAAATGGTTAATTGATATGCACCCGAAAGTTTACTATGTTTCTCTCGAATGGTCTCAAGATCGTTAGCAAAACCGGTTTTGTTATCTATGAGACGGTTGATGAGTTGAGGAATAAAACCATCCTTTTGTTCAAGCATTGCACCGAAAAGATGCAAAGGTTCTACCTGTGCATGCGATGCTTGCGTGGCTTTCTCTTGGGCTGTTTGTAACGCCTCACCCGCTTTGGTCGTATAGTTTGGTGATTGCATGAGTGTCTAATAAGAAGTAAATAGCACATAATGTTGTTTGGTGCTATTTTATGTAATTTTTTTTTATTTTCAAGAGAATTTTCTATCAACCACGCGAAGTGTTGACAAATACATATGTTTATATATAGTGCATTTATGAATACACCATCTTCTCTGGAACATCTCGTTCTCAGTAAACACATCTCCTATCGTTCGTATCAGGAGGCATTGCTTGTATGTGTAGAAAAAAATAAAGAACGTATGCTCTTGTCTATGCAAGAAGGCTCCGCCAAGAAAAAAATACAATGACTCATCCTCCGCTCATTGCACAGTTTCTTCGCACATATTGGTCAAACCGTATTGAGTGAATCACTACAAACCACTACGGACAAACAGTATGTGCTCCAACAATATAAGCAATCACTCTTAGGTACTTTGAACGAAACTTTCAAACAACAATCATACCATGCTGTTCACAAACCTACCAACCAATCGCTATCACAACTCCTCGTCACACATCAAGAAGAACTTGAGTTAGCAGAAGCAATTCTCACGGCAGGAAATATAGATTATGCAGGGAAACAGTACTCTTTGCATAGTTTTTTCACCCCTACACCCGCCAATCAAGGGATTCAAGAACAAGAAATTGATGATACTAGATGATCAAGCATACAATATGCAGATGTGCTCAACGTACTTCGCAATATGCAAAATCCTTCGTTTCCTTGTGATTACCAATCATTATATAATCAATGGTTCTTGGGGAAGAGGAAAAAACGTCAGGATGAGACACTCCTAGATGAACACGTAGATGGACACATTCATATGCAAGATATCGAAATCTCTGAAGAAATCCCTGAGATTGAACTACTCCAGATAGGCAAACGTGAAAGAAATGAACATGATCCCATAGATCTCAGACGTCCTGAGAGATTTATCAGTATAAATGCAAAACTAAATTTACTAAGTAATGATCTCGAACATATCACCTGTATTGCCTATCGTTTCAAAACGAGTAAGGTAGTAGTACGTTTGTATCAAATTGCTGAACTCAGCAAAGTACCTGTCAACAAAACACTTATCGTCAGCGATACCTACGGCAAAGGAACCTACGTGATTGACGACATCATAGCAAGTATCGATGAACTCTGTGATGACCCCTACTTCAACATCAACTCTGTATACAGATCGCTCAAAAATAATCCTCATGCAAAACTCATCAAATGGTCAGACAATAATCACCATGGCACACTCAAACGCATAGTAGACAAGTTACTTGAACCTGATCCAGCGCACGTTGTTCCTCCCATGCATCAAGAATTTATTGACCTCTTCAAATTCCAGTATCTTGATCAAAATAATAATAAAGAATTTGATACAACCTTTTTTGATCGTCTCCTCGATCGTGAAACGTATGCACTCTATGCGCACAAGTTCAACAAATATCTTGCAAAACTCGGCTATACATACCGTCTTTCATTAGACTACACCTGGTTTCTCCAGTACTGGAAGCCCGTAGGATTTGAGCAACTCAAAATGCATAGTAATTACTTACGTTATATTTTGCACGATTACACACCTGCAGTAGGTGAAGATTTATGGATTTGTCTCAACGCATATCTTGAAAGCGAACCAAAGTTTTTCACAACGTTCACCAATACATCTCATACAGATAGACAAGCTCTGTGCAGAACAATTGGTGTCAATAATGCTCGTCTCGTGAGGAGGTATGGCTTTATTGGAGAATATCCCGATATGCTTACGCATCAAATTCATCTCTCACTTCCTACGATCACTCCCCAGCTAAGAAATAAATATCATCAAGTATTTGAAGCACTCTTCTCCACCAAACTCATCGACGAAGAAACTAAAAAACAATTGAAAAATAAATAACTTCTGGAATTTGGAATCTGGATTCTAAAATCCTAACTCTTACATCTTAATTCTTGTTTATGTCCCACCTCACCTTCACCTCCACCGTCCGACTCCGATCGAACAACGAAAAACCAGGCTCCTGGCACTTCGTCACGCTACCCAAACAAACAGCAGATGAAATAAAAAGCCTCCTCTCCTCGCTCCCCAAAAGAGGTCGATGATCTGTCCGTGTCGAAGCCCGCATCGGCTATATCAAGCGGACGACAAGTATTTTCCCCGAGAAAAAAGCTGACTCGTATCTCCTTCCTATCAAAGCAGGCGTTCGTAAACCCCTTGGTATTACCGCGGGACAGGCGGTGACGGTAGAGTTGAAGATACTCTAACATAATCTCTGGAGTCTGGAGTCTGGAATCTAAAATCTTAACTCTTAATTCTTTTCCACTTTGGATATTTGTTAATTTGGTTATTTGGCTATTTGTATCCCTACTACTCTCCCCATCGCCCAACTACTCGTCAGATTGTATCATCACGTATAGCCGTCGACGTCGAGTATTTCGCCAGCGAAGAAGAGACCAGGCACGAGTAACGATTGTCAGGTGAGAGGATCAACTTCAGTGAGGGAGACACCGCCGGCCGTGACGAACTCGTCGCCAGGTCTACGTTGGATAAGCGTGAGCGGTATTCATACACCCAATAGCGTGCTGAGGCGGTTGCGATCTTCTTTTTTGAAATTACTGAGAAAGGTATGCTGATCTATGCCGGCATGCGTAAGTAGAGTTTCTGTAAATCTTTTGGTGAAATAGTCGCGCAGCAGCGTGCCTATTTCTTTCTTGGGTGTATACGTGGCTCATTTAGTGAAGAGTTGTATTCGTTTATCATAGGTAAGTTTTGTATGCGGTTGGAGCAAGATAGGAAAAGGAGTTTCTTTGTTGATCGTCACGAAGGGAATATGTGCAGAAAAAGCAAACGTCGCTGGTCCAGAGATCCCAAAATGCGTCAGCAAGACAGGTCCTGCAATCTTCGTTTGCTCATCAAGCGTTTTTAGTTGTGCATCAGGGAAGCTGATACCACTACATGCATGCAATCGCTCCTCGGTGGTCAAGAAGCTATTCAAAGAAGGGCCAAGCGGAGTGATCGTATGCCCCAATGCACGCGCGAACGCATAGCCATCACCACTTGAACCGGTGTGTGCGTACGCATTGCCTCAGGTGGTGAGTACCACCGCATCGACCTGATAGGTTCCCTTGTCTGACATCAGAGTGAAGCCACGACATGTCCCATTCGAACACGTTGTGCGTGAAATTGCTTGGATACTTTCTTTGAGATGTACATCGACTGCTCTCTCTATAAACAAACGTTCAAAGACACCGACAATATCCTTGCCATCATCGGAGACGGGGAAAATACGATGATCCTCTTCTTCCTTGCATGGCACACCATGCGCCTCAAACCAACGTCTAATCGCTCTCGGACCAAAAGCGGCAATTGCATGTGGTAAAAAATCAGCTCCTCTCGGATATTTGCTGAGGAGATCCTGTTTCTTGAAAAATCCGGTTGTTACATTACAACGTCCTCCTCCAGAGATAATTACTTTGGCACCCAGTCTGCTATTTTTTTCAAACAACAATATCTGGCCACGGAAGTCATTTTCCAATAAGGTTGCTACGGTCATCATCCCAGCAGCTCCTCATCATATGATAGCTACGGTATGCATAGCTGGTAGATATGTACTAAAACGTTACGCGTGCAAGACAAATACTTCTCTTCACAGGAAATCAGGAACCAATTGTTGCGTCCACCACGTCGCTTGCGCGGTCCACACCAGCGGAACTTCCAAACGTACCGGTACGACCATATGCTTCTCTTCAAAAAATGCTACTACGGGAGCTTGTACTTCCTGGTCAAGAAAATCACTTACCAACACGAATAAACGTTGCTTGGTGAAATGAGCACATTGCATTTGATAGTCCGGAAGTGCTGTATGGTAGTCGTGTGGTACGGCATTAATCGATTGAAGTATCTCCTCGATACAGGTTCCCCATTGAGACAAATTTTGGAGTGTATAGGTAGTAAGTTTGCCTGTGTGCGTCGGGAAGGACACATACACTTTGGTATGATATGACTGTGTCACTAGTGCAAGATCAGCGAGCCACGCAGAAATAATATTTGTCCACGGTTGCTTACCTCCCCCACGTCGATTTGCATTGATATCGAGCAAAAGAGAGAGTTCACTCATGCGTTCGTGTTCTTGCGTATTGACGTATCGATGCTGATGCTTCGCGGATAGTTTTCGATTGATATGTTTGCGAGCATCGCCTGCTTGATAACGTCTGGGATCATGAAAATGTACTCCTCCACCCGTGAGGAGAGATTGCAATTGTCCGTATCGTTGTCCAGGAAGCGGCTTTTTGAGCCACTCTTCTCGACTGTGCATATCTTGTGGAGGTGTGTGCATAGCATATTACAAACGACCTGCACGTTCAAGTGCTTGTCTTAAAACAGTTTTTTCGTCTCGAGGAATTTTGCCTTCGTTGGTGACTCGCACTTGCTCATGTCCTTTGCCTGCCAACAACACACAATCTCCTGCTTGTGCTCCTTCAGCTACATAGGCAATTGCTTCACGCCTATCAGGCAAAACGATATAGGTCATACCTTGTTTTCTAGTAATACCTTCATCTACATCCGCAATGATTTGCATATGATCTTCAGCATCTGCGTCATCATCGGTCAACACGATAATATCTGCGAGTTTATCTACCACTGCTCCCATCTGCGGTCTTTTGAAACGGTCTCTCAATCATGGAGCTCCAAACAAACACCAGAGTTTTCCTCCTTTCATGATACCACGCAAATAATTTAGCATATTTTCAAGTCCTTGTGGCGTATGTGCAAAATCGATATACCAATCTACTCCAGCTCGCTTCACATGATCTTGTCTACCATGTACACCTTGGAAAGTTGCCAATGCAGGTACAATTTTTTCTCGGGGTATACCAAAACTACGTGCTACTGCAATTGCAGCTAGTGCATTAAACACATTAAACTTTCCACCGAGTGAAAGATCTATCTGATGGTCTTCTCCTGCAAACTGACACGTGAAGTTCGTCTTCCCTGCTTCCAAAACAATATCTGTAGCACGATACATTGCCTGTGCGTCTTCACCATATCGTATCGGATGTGCAAGTTGATTATTTTGTACTCGTTGATGTGCAATCGCTGCGTGCGTCGGCAAGATAATTGCCTTCTTGGTCAATTCACTTTTCTGCACCATATCAAACAACTTGTACTTCGCAGCTGCATATGCTTCTACGGTATGGTGGTAGTCCAAATGTTCAGGAGAAATATTTGTTAAGACTGCTCTCGAAAATGGTACACCGAGAAATCTCAACTGGTCTAAACCATGAGAAGAGACCTCTATCACCGCATGTGTGCATCCTTGTCTGACCGCCTGGGCAAGTAAACGTTGCAAGTCGCTTGGATCATACGAGGTCATTTTCTGTACTCCGGTGACTTCCTGTGTACCAATCCACACCCCTGTCGTCCCTACAAATACTGTTTTTAAACCGGAGCTTTGGAGCAGATGATGGATAAGTGTACAGGTTGTCGTCTTTCCATCTGTCCCCGTCACGCCAACTACCTGCAAACTACGTGCTGGAAAGCCATTTCGCAACGCAGCAAAAAACGCCACACTCCATTTGTATGCGTAATATATCTGCGATCCTCTCAAATTTGTTTTCACTTTATTGATGAATTGTTTCATGCATCATGCATTAAGAAATAACTGTGTCGTTATACTCTTTTATAGATAAAAAATCAAAGACAAAAAAAACATCACCCGATTCGAGTGATGCTTGCAGTATATAAGTATAAATGAATCATCCAGAAAATTTTCATTCTTCAAATTTTCATGGTGGTTCATTATATCTTCCTTGCTTTATGTACAGCACGGACGACAGTCGTCTCAAGATCGTACCACAGCGGAAACTCATACCCATGATCATCGCTGTAGTTCTTCTTGATAGTTGCTAAGCCTGGAAACTTGGGTTCTGCGCCAATGACTAAATTGACTCGTCGAGGTTTTCCTTCAGCTTGCTGAAATGAAAATGTTCCAGGATGTGCACTCTTGATGCTCCATCTGCCTAGCTCTCCATAGGTGTCCTGTGCATACGGCCCGTCTTTCTTTGGGCGAGGCATGGTCTTGCTCTCTGTAGGCAACCAAAATATGATTGAACCATAATATGACGCCATAGACAGATAGTATCTCTCCCACAAGGTCTGATTTGCAAATGGCATGAGGAGTTTACTCGAATCCTCAAACTTGGTTTGCGGTTCGATTCTATAGTCATACCACATATTCTCCGGTCCCCATCGACACGGACATACGACAATACACCCTGGGTCTTCTTTGGCCAAGAGCTTGATCGCTCGTGATTGCCAAGCTCCATAGCCACCCTTAGCACCTCGAATTGGTCCCGCTAAGAAATACAGTCGTTCGTCTTTTTGCAGATCTAGCACTACTCCATCCTTGGGAAGCAGTACGTGTACATCATATTTTTTCATATTAGTAATTTTAATGTTCGCTCTATTTATTTACAAAAGCAAGATATAGAAATACTATATAATTTCAACACATTTTGTCAATATATTTAGTTTTGCAGCTACAAAAAAACTCCCCCGGAGGAGAGTCCCATTGAGTTGCAAAAGCAACAATTATCTAACAGCCTTTTTGAAATCTGAACCTGCCTTGAATGTAGGAACGTTCATAGCTGGGATCTTGATTTTCTCAGAAGGACTTCTTGGGTTAACACCAGTTCTTGCTTTTCTGTGAGATTTTTTGAAGGTACCGAAACCTTGCAATCTAACCTCTCCACCTTTTTTAACACCAGCTACAACAGTGTCGATAAGTACGTTTACCATGTCTGAAGCCATTCTTTTAGAGACACCAAGTTTCTCAGCAATTTTAGCGATCAATTGAGTTTTTGTCATAGGACGGTAAAGTAAAAAGCTAAATACACAAGCATATTAGACGGTTTACGCCTAATTGCAAGAGAAAAAGAACGTTTTTGAGAAAATACCAGTTAAGCGTTTTTATGCGAAACACTAGGTCATACCTATGCTTTCAGCCATCTCTTTAAAAAAGCAACATAACAGCGAGTTGACATTTCTGTATAATATATTATAATCATATACTGATGAACGCCTCAAACTAGCCAGTAACTCTTACTTCTGCTATGAAAAATAGCTTATCCACGGGCTAGTACGTCCTTGAGTTTCTTGAGTGCTCTGGATAATCTTTGTCTGAGCGCCTCCTGCGTACCACCAATCAATGCGGTTATTTCTTCATACGAAAGATCTTCAATGTATTTCAAAAAAATAACTTCTTGTGAATCAGCATCTAATGTTTGTAATGCAAGTTGTATTTGACCAAACTGATAATCTGCTTCGAGCGCATCAACCAACGCCGGTTCTCCCGAATCAATTTCTGCATATACCTCATCATCTAAGGGGCTTTCTGTAGTTTTTTTGAAATAGTCTTTGACGAGATTCTTGAAGACTACTCGAACAAAGGTCGTAAACTTATACGTAGGATCATATTTATCAATTACTTGTCGTAGTTTAAGATAATAATCGCTCAGCAGATCATCTCTTTGTGCACGTGTGAGATAGTAGTGACTTGCCAGATAACGATAAAATGTTTGCACCGTCATTTCATAAAACTGTGCAAATGCATGAGGGTCTTTGCGTACTATGGATGCGATGAATGTTTCATCCAACTGCCACATCTCCTAACTAGGCACGATAAAAACAATATAACGTGCTCCCCGGCTCTCCCAAATCTGTATAATCAATAGTGTCTCGCGCTAATCCAGCTTGTCCAGCAGCATACTCCACATGATTGGTGCTATGATACCATGTCTGAATCTTGAAAGACTTTCCTGCTACTGTATGGAGATAACCATCTCTTTCAAGGTGATGTAATAAAATACATCTCCCTTCAGGTGCTAACCAAGTAGCTAGATGTGAAAAAAATGGTACGAGATCCTGTATATGTACGATAACAAAGAAACATAACATGACATCATACTCATGAGTAAGTTCCCGTGGCTGATTCAAATCTACCTCTTGCTGTTGCGTCCAGCGCGGAGCACGCGCCATCAACGCAGGTGCGCAATCAATGATTCTATATTCACTACATCATTTGTCTACGAAGTGTTTCGCCATCCTGCCATCTCCTCATCCAATATCTAAAATGGAGAGTCACGATAGTTTCCTAGGTAAAAATCTTTCTAATAAACCACGATCTCGTTCATGCAAACGCTTGTGAAATTGTGCATACTCTTTGGCGAGTAGCTGATATCATTCCTGAGAAGTAAGAACAGGAATATGATGTTTGTTATATCACATAGTACAATACAATGTCCCTAAAAAAATGTTTTGGTGAGTGGTGCGGATTCGAATGTAGACGTCATCGCCTTTTCAGCAGACGCACTAAATGTGGTAGGTGGAAGCAAGAGAGAAATTTTTTTGTCCATGTCATCATCATGAATACGTAGTATATCTTGCAGTTCCTTGGTCTTCTCACTAGCTTGTCTGATATGATAGTAGTATCTACTGAGTTGCGAAATAATTTTCATATAATCCTCATTTTGATCCAAAAGAAGCTGTGCGTTATGCTTGAGGATTTTGTTCTGCTCTATATACTCCTCTAGATGGAGAGTTGCATCTTGTTGTTGTTGTTGCAGTTTTTTGTAAGCAGACCTCAATTCATCTACTACTTGTGTATTACCATATCTTGTATATGCAACACCAAATCACAACAGTACGCCCAAAAGCAACATACTGATAGGAAGAAGCATGAATCCTCAGTAAACCAAATAAAAGCAATCGAGAGTAGGATTTTGGAGGTAGTCAAGCACATAATCTCAAAACCCAAAGAAACCCTACATATATACTACCAAATCCCCCAATGATTGCAAGAGATGCTCATAGCTATTTAATTTGACAAGCTAGGTTGCTATCCGTATACTTACCTACGTTTCGTATATACAATCGCACAAATAAAATTTATCTTTTCATATACATCTATGGCAAAACAAAACACTTCGCTCAAGGCGCTTGATGATCTCTTGGCGACAATTGAAACTGATGTCAAAAGAGCAAGACTCCTCCTGGTTCAGCTCCAAGGCGCTGCAGAGTGATGAGACACAACTACTACGTTCGATTTTGAAGGTGCTAGTGAGAAACTCATGACGTATGCAACAGATGAAAGTATGACGATCGTCGAGTGAGTTTTTGATGGGTATTTTATGGTCGGGTCAGACAAGAAAAAATACCCTGTACCTCTCAACTATTCAAGCAAGACCAAACTTATCCCTGGCGATGTATTGAAGTTGAGAATTATGGAAGATGGCAAACTAGTCTACAAGCTCATTAGCCAAGCAAACAGAAAATACATCAAAGCAACGCTTTCCAAATCAGATGAAAATAAATTCACCGCACTGAGTGACGAAGGACAAATCTATTTTCTCAACCAAGCAGCAGTCACCTACTTCAAAGGCAAAACAGGAGATGAACTCTCTATCATCGTCAATGCAGATGGTGTAGGAAATTTCGCAGCTATCGAAGCATTGATTCCACGTATCACCAATATGTAACCAAAAAAAGTAATCAAACATTCCGTATTTTTCAGTTTGCAACTATAATAATATTGCATAATAGGCAGTTCCTGAATATGCTCCGCAGACCTGCGCATCATTTGAACAAATACTACTTTTTGCTTCTTCGTAAGTGGTAGGAATGGAGGTCAAATCAAAATTTCAAGAATGCTCGCTTTCTACCTTGGTAAGTAAAAGTAATGAGGTGTTTTGTTGATTATTTTTAGTTAGGACAAAAAATCTAAACGTCCCAATACACCCAAGGGTGTCATTGGTTTGCATAGGATCCAATGGTATCATATGATGCATCGTATGAAATCGTTCAAGTTCTTCAGTGATACATCCTCCCGTCAATGGATATGACTCATTCTCATTGTAATAGTTCAAAAAGGTTGCACTAATATTGTACAATGAAGCTTTCCTAGCTAAGTCTCTACTCCTTGCTTGCATTACTTGTAATCTTGGTAAAATCAGCCCTAGCAATAACGCTATGACGCCAATCACCAACATCATTTCCAAGAGGGTAAATCCGTAAAGCTTACGCATAATGGCAAGCGGTTAAGTAGTAAAATACATATAATATAGTATATGTATTTTTCTTATGTATGCAAATTTTATATTCAAAAAAACTGGATACCGAAGCATCCAGTCTTTCTATTAAACACGTTTTTTATTATCTCAAGAGAATACCGAAGTATTGTGTACCTGTTGGGCATGTTCCATTTCCTCCTCCACATACTTCTGCTTGTGCAGCTGTTAATACAGTTGATGTAGAAAAGCCAGAACCATCAAAGTTACCACCTGCGTCTGCAGTTTCCAATGTCGCGAGAACCAAACCACCATTACCACTATCCAATGGTACAAATTTGTAAGTACCTGTACATGCACCACCTGATGCAGTTGCACCGTTAACATTTGTTGCCTTTGGATCTGTTGGGATACTACTCAAGTAAGAAGTAATCGCTGTTGTTCCACTACTTACACATGTTGCTCCTGTTGGATAACCACCATTGTCTTGGTTGTAGATACCGTATGCAGTCGCAATCTGATTTACATGACCTTTACGTGCAACGTCTCTTGCTCTTGCCTGACTACCTTGCAATCTAGGCAACAAAGCTGCAATCAAAATACCAACAATCACAATTACGATCAACACTTCTACCAAAGTAAAACCTTTCAATTTCTTTGCAATATTCATGAGATTTTTATAAAAAAAGAAGTAAAGCTCTGGCACTGTACATGCTTATCAGTGCTTTTCAAGGCAAAATAGCGGGTTTTCTTATATTTTTTATTTACATATACAACACAAAAACATCTTTATCATTGCCATTACTCATTTGTTATAATAATATATGATCATCATGCACGAACAAACACCTAATTTGTTTGCAGGATACCTATTGTTTCGATATGATGTGTATGGGGAAACATATCCACCGGTTGCAATACGGAAAGAGAAAATCAGTTGCTCAACAACTCTTGTATATCTCTCGCCATCGTCAATGGGTTGCAAGAAATATAGAGTAATTGAAATCTATATTTTTTGGATCGATCAATCAAGAAGCGACGCATGTTCTCGTGCAAGCCTTCTCTCGGTGGATCAACTATTACCACATCACCTGACTTGAGATCACCTTGTTGGTGCAAAACCTCATCAGCAATTTTTTCTGCCTTGCCGACGAAAAAATTTGCTTGTCAGGAGAGATCATTGAGTGCAGCATTTTTGTTTGCATCGTGTATTGCTTCACTCACCGTATCAATTCACACGACACGTTTGCCAAATCATGCCTTGAGTGTTGCTAAACCAATAGTACCACTTCCGCAATACAGATCTACCACCAGATCAGGAACATGTTGGAGATAACTCAGTGCAGTTGAAAAAAGGAGTGATGCTCACAACGTATTTGTTTGAAAAAAAGAGAACGGAGAAATTTGAAAACGTAACGTGGTTCATTTGATGTCCATTTCTTCTCGAATACGTCCCTCGCCCCAAAGTACATCACTCGGTACATCATCACTCGTGACGATATCCGCGAGCCCATTATTGTTTGTCACAACGACAGTTGTTACTAACTCACTAATAGTAGCATCCTGACGAATCTGCTGTACAAAATCTTGTCGTAATTTTTTCCCATCCTTGATATGTTGGAGTTGCTCTGATGCAACACTCAAATGCACCATAATTTGCTCTGTAGCTACTCCCTCTCTCATCACCATATGTCTTCGAAATCACTGATGTTGTTTGACATCATACACGGGCAGACCGCTTTTTTTGCAATACTGTTTCATCAACGCAAAGACACGATGCATACGATCAGAGATCAAATAGCATTGATCAATATCAAGCACTTTACTAAATTCTCCCTGTTTGTGAAATCACATATTTCGATGTTCTGCTATCGCAAATCATTCCTGACCACTCTCTTTGGGGAAACGTTGTAAGTATTTACCAAAGCTAAATTCAATTTTATTTCTATAGCCGAATTGGTGCGGCGCGGGCAAAATAGCCTCGAGAGGCAATTTTCCTAATTGTGCAGTGACCGCTTTGAAACAATCTTCGATGATCCCTTGCTTCATGAGAAGTTGTTGTTCGTAGGCGATCATCTGTCGTTTACATCCACCACATCCCTTTTTGTGGACGGGAAGATCTGCAGTCTGTTGTTGGTACGGAAAAAGGTAGTGCGGACAGCGAATCTCTCAGCTCAATAATTGTGCTGGTACTGATTGCACTTCTACAATATGTGCTTCAAGATAATCTTTCTTGGATTTCGTAATCATCACCTCAACTACACTGCCAGGTAGAGCTCATTTGATCAATACCTTTTTGCCATTGGGTAAACGTCAGAGTCCAATACCTCCGTATCACAAATGAGAAATAGAAATGTCACGCACACGAGTTCCTGGACGCATAGCGAGGAATGAAACAAAAAAACTACACAGTCTCTCCTGTCGTCGTATTTACTTTGACGATCGCACCAGCTTCGATATGGAGAGGCACTTGCACTTCAAGTCCATTCTCCAAAGTCGCAGGTTTTTTGCCTGCACTTTGTCTATCTCCTTTGACACCAGGTACGGTCTCTACAACTTTGTATTCAATGACTAATGGCAAAATAACACCAATGATTGCGCCGTCATAGACCATCACGAAACAATTGAGGTTTTCTTTGAGATAGGGAGCAACGTCCTCTATCTGCTCTGCAGGTAGATCATGCATCTCAGAATTATCAAGTTCCATAAATGCATAACTATCTCCACTACTATACAAATACATTGCATTTCTCGTAGCTACATCAGCCTGCTCCAAAATAGTGCCCGACTTGTAAGTCACTTGTTGATTTCCCCCATCGACAATGTTTTTGACCTTGAAGGTATACGTCGCTCCACCTCTCCCGGTATGGGTATGTGCAATATCAATTACTTTGAGCAATTTCCCATCAATTTGCAAAATAGTCCCCTTCTTGATCGAAGATGTATCAATTTTCATCAGATCCACAATATAAAGTAAAAGTGTTGTTAGAACGCCTCTATATAGCGAAAGCAAGAGAAAAAGCAAGATAAGTAGAAATATATTGACAAATATCTTGTGTTACTTATATTACCTTTTCACGGGTCGCACGCAAGCGATCGCTCATTACCATTAGAAAATTAAAAAAAAGTACTATTTATGAACAAGTTTTTTGAAAAAACACAAAAGAATGCCCTTATCTCTGTCTATCACAAAGAGGGAATAGGTGAATTCGCAAAAGCACTCTGTGCACTCGGATGGACAATTTATTCATCAGGAGGTACTGCTAAATTCCTCCATGAAGCATCGATACCCGTCATAGATGTCAGTACGATGGTCGGTGAACCCATCTTGGGACATCGCGTCGTGACGATCTCACGTGAGTTACATGCAGGACTCCTTGCTGACCGGCTGAAACCAGAAGATCTCGCAGAACTTGAGTCCCTAGGACTTCCCTTCTTTGGGCTCGTATGCGTGGACTTTTATCCACTCATTGAGGAAATACGCAAACCAGGTGTTACTCTGAATGCAGTGATTGAAAAAACTGATATTGGTGGTCCCCTGATGGTACGATCTGGAGCCAAAGGCAATCGACTTGTCATCTGTGATCCAGCGGATAGAGAAAGTGTAATTGAACTCCTCTCTTCCCCTGTCTCAACAGAAGACATGGCACAGATTATCAATCAATTTGCCGCCAAAGCAGAAGCAGTCGTTGCCAACTATGTGTTGCAGTCTGCAACGTATAGAGGAAATACTACCTTTGCAGGTATTGTCGGCGAAAAAATGGCTGATGTTCGGTATGGTGAAAATCCATGGCAAAAAGGCTATGGCCTCTTCAGAAATATGAATCCGTCAGATGATCCTCTAGGAGTAAACAACTGGCAAATCATTGCTGGCAATCCCGGCTATGTGAATTATACCGATGTAGATCGTATGTTGCATACGCTGACGCATATCGTAGCTGGGATAGCAAAAAATGGTGGTACACAAGAACATATTGCTCTAGGGGTGAAACACGGAAATTGTTGCGGAGCAAGTATATACCATAGTAGAAAACATGCTCTTGAAAATATGCTAGATGGAAATCTACGAAGTATCTTTGGAGGGTGCGTGATGACCAACTTCATTATTGATGAACATCATGCAACCATACTCAGAGAATATAAGATGCCAAAGAAAAAACGTGTTCTAGATCTTGTTGTTGCACCCGGGTTTACTGATGAAGCTATCACTATCCTCGCACGCAAAGGAGATGCATGCAAAATGATTGCTATCCCTGAACTCATATCATGGGACGCATGTAAGATTTCACAGGAGAAACTACTACGACCTGTCCGTGGGGGGTTCTTGTTGCAGGACAACTTCTCCTATGTGCCCCAATTTCCATCTCGTGATCGTGACATGGTACTTGGTTGGGCAATCAATGCAACATCTGACTCAAACACAATTACGTTGGTAAGAGACGGCATGCTCATTGGGAATGGTGTAAAACAACAAGATCGTGTCGAATGTTGTGAACTCGCTATCAAACGAGCGATAGAAGCTGGACACACGCTTTCCAAAACTAGTTTCGTGAATGGAGCAACGGCTGTATCAGATAGTTTTTTCCCATATATTGATGGACCAATGAAGCTAATAGAAGCAGGTGTTCGCTCTATCCTGGCAACATCAGGATCAGTAAATGATAATCTCGTAATCAAATACTGTGAGGAGAACAATTGCAACTTAGTATTGATCCCAAACACTGAAGGCCGAGGATTCTTCGGTCATTAGCGTGCAGTAAAGTATGGAGAAAGAATGTAAGATGCTTGGTATATCCAGGCATCTTTTTTTATATGTTAAAAAAATGAGTAGCGAATCGCTACTCATTTTATTCGTTACGGTCTAGTAAATGTAAGCATGTACTCTTTCAGTTCATCATCGACACCATGATCTGTAAGATATTTGTGCATACGTGCAAGCATGTTTCGTTTGTATAACGCATACTCTTTTTTCACACGCCGCAAGGTTTTTCTCATTTCCCTGAGTCGTATGACGTGATTGCGGTATGTAGCATAGAGTTCCTCAATGTCTACATCTGTAGCATAGTCATTGTTGATCACAACGTGCCTGTACTTTCTCCAAGCACGAACACCTACAAAAAGTGACATATACCTATTCCCCTTCACGATAAGAACCAGACTAACTATCGCACTCACCATCCAAATTGCCTCGTATACCAACGATCGAATCATATCAAATCCAGACATGAACATAGCAATCAACATTACACACAATGAGCTTATCAGAAAACGGATGAGCGCTGTTGCCACAATATTACGGATTTTCCGATATTGTTGGTCAAAGTTTGTTTTCGCAATATCGCGTGCATGCAATTCCTGCTTGATTTGTGTATGCAAATTTTGCATCATTGTTTCAAAAGATTTCATAAATTTTGTTTTTCTGTGAATAATTTTGTTTAGTTATGTAGGTTTTTTGTACCTAGGGACTTCCTCGCTTCATGCGAGTCATGCTTATTAGCTTTGATCACGACATCTCTTTCAATTCTTTCTATCACGTGAGGATACGTAAATCAGGTAATAGTTAACTGTGTTAATACAGGTGTTTCTTCCATACGATAGGTATCACTGATATCTTGTTGTTCATGAGTAATAATAGCTTCAGCAGCCTTTGCTGGCAAATAATCACGATATCTTCTACACTGCACTTCCAACAGAGCGTCCCACATCGTCGGATCATCGGGATACACTTTATCTGTCATGATAAACGTTCATCCAGGCGTGAGCAAGTCATAAATACGTTGAAATGCACGGATCTTGTCTTCCTGGTTGAAGTTATGAATGACTTGAGAGGCAACAATTGCATCATACGAATGAGCAAAATTATACTCCACAATATCACCTTGAAGATAGCGCAAACGGTCTCTATACTTTGCCATGTGCTTTTTACACGCACGAAGCATAGAGCTTGAAGGATCTAATGCATCCACCAATGTGTTTTTCGTATACATCAATATATGTTTCGTCAATTCTCACTCTCCGCATCATATTTCCAAAACGTAGTTTTGTTTTTTAGTTGACAATGCGTTTCTTAGTTCATGCGCTACATATACTTTCAGAGGGTCATTCGCAGTGATGAGCACAATATCCGAATTCCATCTTTTCAAAATTCCGTTGTATCTATTTTCTGCCATAAATTTTGTGATAAGTAATAAAACTATTTCCTCGCTACGAGGATCGCTTCCATCTGTTCACGGAAGATAATCTGTATGTCTTTGAATCCTATTTTTTCCATCTCATCGATTGCTTCTTGTTGTTTCATCAGGAGGTCTGGTTCATTATCACGAAGGTAGTGTGCTGTTCGTTCTTTGGCAAACTCAGGAAGATGATACTCTTCTGCTACGTGCTCGAACTGTTCAATTTGCCAATCCAAAGTTGCTTGATGTGCTTGTGGATCATCCAATGCATATTTATCGGCGTTGATGAAGATGCCGTCCCAATCAAGGTCAGCATATATTCTTTGAAGGACGGCTGATCTGTATGCTTTGTCAAAGTTGTGTATAGTCATAGCAGAAACAATATTGGTCAAGGTTCCTGTTTCCTGATGGTGTACATATTTCAAAATATCTGCTTCCACCAATACTACTCTTTTCGATTCCAGTTCATTCGCAAGTGTCTTTTTAGCTTGCTGAAGCATAATAGGTTCATTATCTACGGCAAAGACACGTATCGTAGGATCAGTATGCAGTAAAGCGTGTGTAGTATATCATGTGCCACATCACAACTCAATCACATCTCTATGATAGACACCTTCCAGTAGTTTGGACAACTCTTGCGCAAGTTGTTGTTGCATGCGGTGATGATGCGGTACTGCCTTTGCTCGAAGGTTATACTCCTGTCCTGCTAGTCAGGAAAATCTTTTCTGATGCATGGTTATAAAAAAAATCATAAAAAACTACTTTCTCGCGACCAGGATCGCTTCCATCTGTTCACGGAAAATAATCTGTATGTCTTTGAATCCTATCTTTTTCATCTCATCAATCGCTTCTTGCTGTTTCATCAATAGATCTGGTTCGTTATCACGTAAGTAATGATCAGTCCACTCCTTTTCAAACGCAGGATTATCGTGTTCTTGTGCAACTTTTTTGAATTGATCTACCTGTCGGTCCAATGAAGCCTGATGTGCTACGGGATCATCTAGTGCGTACTTGTCGGCATTGATGAAGATTCAATCTTGTGACAGAGATCAGTAAATTTTTTTTTAAAACATCGCTCCTATACTGTTGATCAAAATTATGGATAGTCATTGCAGAAGCTATAACATTATAGCCAAAGACACGAAACTGAGACACATGAAGATATCTCAAGATATCTCGTTCAAACAATTCACACCTATGTTCATTAATAAATTGATGAAGGTTACTATTTGCTTGATCTAACATAACTTTTTCATTATCGACAGCATGTATAGTCGCATCTGGGCATTGAGAAAGAATTTTATATGTAGTGCTTCATGTCCCACATCCAAGTTCTAAAATTAAAGGATTAGGTTCTATAGAGCTTATTGCACTCAAACATTTTGCAATCATTTGTCAAACAAGTTGTTGCATTTCTTCATGATGCGGAACAGCCTTTGCTCGGAGATTATATTCTTCACCCAGTTTACCTGCGAATCTTTTGTCGGTCATGCTCATCATAAAAAATCAATAAAATATCTTTATTTGCTACAGCATTTCTTAAAAACAAATATTCTCTACAAAACATGCAAAGTTAGGAGATGATTGATAATATTCTCTAATTAAAAGTCTGCTCTCACGACAGTATTCCACTGCTAATTGATGCGCAGACATAACTAATCAATGAGCAATCATTCAGTTCACATCTCATTTCAGTACTTCTTGAGCATAATCTGAATAACATATCTCGAGCAAGAATCATGGATATCTTTTTGCATCAATGTCATACGAAGGTCTCAGCAGAAGATCACATTTCACTCTTGATGAGTATTTGTCATTACCATATGGTGAAATTTCTTTCTCTTCATGTTTCAAAGCACGTAAATTAAACGTCGCTCTTGGATGCAATTTATGTCATGTGTATGATCGCTTCATGTTCTTAGCATGCAAAATCTCTTTATTTTGTAAGTATATAAGTATCTCTTTTTTAAATCACTCAGGCAAATATTGAGAACTTGAGTCATTAAAATACGCAGTCACCAATCATAATAATTGCGTATTTTTATCATTCCAAATACTCCTTACAGAATCTAAGAATTGATTCAAAAACGGCTGATACTGATAAACAATATGCTGAGCAATCATTTTTTCTCATATCTGCTGTAATTCAGCACACTTCATTTCTACTTCATACGATTGTTCTTGATTCTCTTTGCGAGACGCATTCTGTTCAAGAGTTTTTATCAGATCTTTATTATTTAGTTGAGCAAGAAATGTGTGCCTTTGTTTGATCTCATACAGATACTCTTCGGTATATGGTAGATTTATCATCTAGTGTATTCATTCTAAATAAAAGAAAGTGCACAATTTGTTTTATTGCTTCTTATATTCCAATGTTACGAACAGATATGCTTTGATTTCTTTTTTGATAGCATCATAGCCTACGCCGGTGAGTCCAGCCACTTCAACATTTTTAATATCGATGTTATCTATTTTTTTCGCTACCAAGACGCCCTGCTCTGCGCGTACAAACTTGCCTGCATCGAGGTCATAGCCTGCGTCGCTATAGAAGATCAGTGTACCTTTCTTCCCATCATACGGGATCCAAAGTAATTTATTAGCAACGATATCTTGATCATTGGTACGTTTGTAGACTGCTACGGTGGAGAGATCGCTATAAGCACTGGAAGTTGCTGCTCCAAAATTTTCTGCGTCAGTATACCAACCTGTGAGATGCAAAGGATCTTTGTCAGTAGGCAAGGTGACACGTGCATTATATTCTGGCTGATTTGCATTATTGACCGTTACACTACCCGCTAGATGAGTCTTGCCAATTTTCGCATCTACACGAGCTCATTTGCCGAGTCCTGGGATCTGAGATTCAGTCCACGTCTCGAAATGACCATTGCCACTGACCGGATGCGGACGAAGATTTGCTGATGCTCTACCGAGCTTGCCTACAGAGACAGAAAGATTGTCTGTCACGTTTGTTTTTGCCTGAAACATTTCCAAGCTAAACGCACCATCTTTGTTAGCATCCAAGATTGCCCATGAATTAACTTGGAAATTCTTGGAGGGCGCATAGGTTGCCCCGACACCTGTTCTCACACTGGTAGCCGCATCACCTGCTTGCAAGTTTTCTATCGGGAAGTTCATATTGGATAAACTCCCTACGTAGGCTTGATCGAGCATGAAGGTCTTTGCATCTTTTGTTGTATCCTGTGCTTGCGTTGGTATCTCCAAGGTTTGTGTGATATGTTTGGTCGTATCACCAACGATTGCTTGTGCTTGTGCATTGTTAGTAGACGCTAACATGGTAGCTGTCAGGAGAAGATTTTTGAGGTTCATGAATATGGGGTGAGAGAAATAAATTGTTCTCAAGTGCAATATTTCATTGCCCTCACACCATACATATTTTATCACAAAAATCAATATATGTCAATATAATACTGTTGTCAGAAAATAGTAACAGTTATCCAAAACTAATATTATGCTTTTTTATATTCACCATTTTTCTTAGCTTCGTAGATCTTTTGTCTTGCTTTCCACTCAGCATAGTCTTGCATGAGTTCGTGGACAGGTGTTGAGGAAAAAGGAATTTTATCTAGATAATGAGCAATCACCTGTGACTTTTCTTTGATCTCGTAACTTGCCCCATGTCAAATAGCTTGATAGACTTTTGGGAGTTTTCCCGTGAGGTAATCATTTCGTATCTGCTCCTTGACTCATTGATCTGCCTTCCTGCCAACTAGCGTATGATTGGTTCGTCCGTTTGCACTATACTGTCCCAGATCAATCACCTCTCCTGAGATCGTACGGTAACCTCACGTAAAAGGAATCATGCTATAATCACTAATATCACCTATGGATAAATCTTTCATAGTACTCTTTGGATCATACTTCCCATTGGTTATATAGTTTTCCAAATCTTGTGGGAAAGCGAGTTCAGGCAATCCAAGCTCTGTACTATGCTCTGCCAATCGACATCTCCTATCCCAATCATCTTCGAGGAAGGTCCACGCACGATCGGCTAAGAACAGTTGCAAGAGTTTCGATTGCGTCTGATGAGCATCCACATATTTGTCTGGCAGGTAACGATGCAAGAAACTATTGAGGTCTTGGAGAGGTATATGGAGGTTTCCAATTTCGTCAATTCTTTTGCATAGCTTCTGGATATCTAGGTCATGCATAGACTCCGATCAGTTAGTTAATGCATCATAGAGATCTGGCAAGGCAAAACCGACGACAAAACTTTCAAGCATACTTGGCTTAGATTCCCATCGATGCTCTGCCTCTTCACCAGTCAATAAATAGGAAAGATCATATCCTTGTGCATAGAGGTCTGTCAGATATTTTGCAATTATATCTTGTCCATTGAGAAATCAGTCGTATCATGTACCAAATTGTTTATTGATGTGTAAACGAATCTTCTGTGCTAGGAGAGGCACTTGTCCTTGCTGGATAATGTCGATAGCAAAAACATCTGTACTAGTTCCGAAATCACGGAGTTGTGGATCCTTCTTTTGAAGTAAGAATCAACGATCTTTCATCCATTTAAAAACCATATATGGTTTACCACCTATATGCACGATGCCTGTAGCATAAGAAAAATGATCCAAGCTTTCTTCTTTGGTATCTGAATTATATCGAGAACTTATACTTTCACGTTCATAGTTTGGTAGTTCTTGCTCAACTTCTGCAAACTCCAATTGCTCTCACTCATAGGTGTAGGTATTGAACAATGCTTCATGATAATACAACAGGGAAGCGTTCGGAGTAGTAATACATCCGAGAGCCGTGAGTTGATTTTTGTGTTCTCGAACAAAGGTGCTTTCCATCGAAGGTAGATAACTATCTGTCGAATAATACATCTGTCCAGGAAAAAGTTTTTGTTGCATATACTCTGGATGCATCTTGATCCAATCGTAGAACATCGCCTCAATTATTTCTTTCTGCTGATCATTGAGCTGATTTGCATAGCGATACTCGAGCAAGTAAATAATCTTTCTTGCTTCTGTTTCATTCTTCGTCAAAACACCTTCGAGTTCTTTGGTGGTGCGTTGCTCATGATAAAATGTTTCCTCAAAGATCTTTTGTTGTTTCGTTTGCATTTGTTCTTTTTGAATATATGTTCCTAATTTAGTGCCTCAGGCAAGAAGCGTCAAAATCGTCGATGCATAGATAGCAGTTTTTTTCATCCAGGCGGGCACTGGTTTCCTCGGTAATCTAGCAACTGCCAGACGCACCTGTCCATCGCCCAGAATTTGCGGATCGTTCGCCCCTCCTCTTCTCAGTTCAGAAGCTACTTGTTGAGAAGTTTTTCTTGGTGTTTCAATCAATCACATGACTGTACCAGCCTCTTGATGCAAGATACGATCACCGAGAGTTTTCTGAAATGATTCTACCACACGCGCACCCAAGGTCACACCTGCAGATTTTCCATCTGTGGAGTCGTGCCAAATCACTGCAAGATCCAAGTTTTCTTCAGGGAAACCCAATGCAACGAATGGTTTCAAAATCATCTTCTTGGAAGCACGATAGGAGATTTCACTACGATAGGGATTTGCAGGGTCGTTGTCTCCATAGATCGCCTTGATACGATATACCTGATCCGCGTAGTCAGGAGCATCAGGGTCAGGCAACACAAAACACGTCGTCAATAATTTTCATCATCTTACCATATTTCCCGACTGCAAATTACGTACGATTTTACTCACGTCATTGTTCCACAATCCTCATCCAAAACAGAGATACAATGCGTCCTGCACATGCGAAAAATCTGCGGTTGCTCGATCTTCATTGATAGCATTCCCACAGGTGACACCTACCGCTTGTGCATCTTCTTTTCAGGCGCTGGTCGCGATTTGAGAGCCATCAGAAGGCAGGTAGCGAAAAGTATCTTTCTCTTGTGCACTATATCACAAAGCACGCATAAAATATTGAAACTTTTCATTTCCCGGTCAGAGCTCTACGATATCACGAAATTTATTGCCTAGTTGTTTACGCAACTGTGGCGCATATTGTTGGATCAAACGGCGTTCCGGTTCCACGATATCTTCATGATACATCGGTGTTTGTGAGAAATCTCGAAATGCTTGAACACCATTCTCTCCTGTCAACTCATTATATCGATTGTACATCACATTGTGATCCAGCTTGCCTTCTTTACCACCCGTCAGCAACGCCAAAACAGTTTCCTGCTGCGCTTGCAACGAAAGACCTGTCTTGAGTGATGACTGAGGTGATTCTAGGCTTTTCATGGTTTTTTGTATTGCTTTCGCAGGAGGTTAAAAATACTGAGTAAGGTTTGATAGAGCTTTGCACTATGAATAATAATTCCTGACAGTTCATCACCGCTATACAACGCTATCGCTATTTTATTGGGACCATAGATATCTACTTCACTGGCAAGTTGAAAAACGGGATCTTCGATCACGAGAGTTTGTCTATGTTGTTTTTTATCTTGCAATTTATACGATTTATTTTTAGCAGTTCAGGAAACAATTACTTTGGCCAAGATCCCAAGCTCTGCTCTCCTCATCACGTGAGTAGCAAACAGATGCTCTTCGAGTTTTTTGTCCATCGTATCCAATCACACAAATGCATGAATATCCGTCTGACTACTCAGCATATCCTCATACATATCGCTGATGCCTTGAAATCCTTCAAAGTATTGAATCCTTGGTTTATTGCTGTATGCATGCACCAGTGCTAAGAGTTCTGGAACGTACTTCGAAAACAATTCATATTTCTCTTTCATCTTGCTCAGTAATCTTGTAGGATCGATTACCTGAAAATAACTCACGCCTTTTTTCTCGATGCTAGAAGCAATCTGTCTGCGTTCGAGATCTTTCAAAATTGCATACGTGGTCACACGTTTGATACCCGTCTTCCTAGCAATCACGCTGGCGGGTGCACTTCCGAGCTCTAGGGCACATAAATAAATTTGTGCTTCTTTGTCACTCATCCCTTGTGATGCCAGCATAGGCAAAAATTGATCGTACATCGCTACAATAAAATAAAGAGAAATCTCCCTATTCTAGTATACCAAAATACGCTTAAATGAGCAAAAATCTGCTCTCTTGAGCGGGAATATCATTGACAAATGTTTTAGAAATGTTCTACAAAAATGCAAAGATCACAATCCTCAAAATCGCGTACGAGAAAATGACAATGACGATACCTTTGATTGCTGTCGCGATAGCGGTCTTGGCCTTACCAGCATTATCACCCGTATAGACGCTCATCGTATAGAGATAGCCTGCATAGATGACCGTCAAAGAACCGACGATCAATGCAGCGTTTGCTATGAATTTGACCACTTGGACCAAGAGCCAAAAAATCGTATTTCGATTCATAATACCAGAACGAAATTGTCCTCAGATATTTTTTTCTCACTCAAGATCTTTCGAATAGGTATCGTATTCATCCCAAAATGTATTGCCGTTTTTATTTTTAATTTCACCCAGTAATTCCACCATATTATCAGCATCTTGGGGGTTTTCTGATTCAGGAATCAGCACGAAGGGATCATTACTTAATCACGCGAAAACAGGCAGACACATGCACATAAACATAAACCCAACCAACCATCGACACGCCCACTTTCTCATATTTGTATGCATAAAATAAATAAACTACCTAGGTCAAATAATGCTCAATACACGCAGGGAGATCATTGATAGTGATGATTCCCAAAACTTCTCCTGTTGCATCACCTGTTTGGGTGACCAATAAACACCCCAAGGTCTTGCCTTGTTTCATCGCTTTCGCGAAATAATCTTCGACATGATACAAACTCGTGTCAGGGCTAATAATTTGATATTCATCATTATCATCCTTGAGCGAAATATCAGCAATACGTATGGGTTTTTTCTCATTCTCTTTCATCAATGAATATGCTAATGCACGCTCTGAGAGAACATCAACCAACTTCCCTTGCTCATCAAATAAGGGGACATGTGAAACACCTTGACGCTTCATTTTACTCACCACCGTCTGGACAGAGTCTGTAGTGACGCATGTGTACAATGGTTTGGTACACAATGAGCGAACCGTAGTAGGATTTCTTACTTCCTCATAGACTGTTTTAATTTGCTCAACTGCGTAATCTGAGGCTAAAACGTAATGTTTGTTCTCAAGTCTAAACCCATGCACGAGCTGATTTCTCAGATCTCCAAAGTATTTGAGTTTTTCTTGATAACGAGAGACAAATGAGGTCACAGGAAGTTGTTTCTGTGTGATTACCTGCACTTTCTCCGTAAAAGGCATATATTTCGTCAACGACAAAACATAGGCAAAGTACTTGTCTAAATGGTTGTAATACGCCAAAAAGGTGTTGGAATTCTCTACAGAGTGCATGTGTTTGTCAAAAGATACAAAATCAGCACATCCTAATAGTACTCCAACCTACGGAAAAAAGCAAAATTTTAGGCACAAAAAAACTCGCCGAAACGAGGTTTTGATAAGGATGAGGCTAGCGATAAGGATAAGGCTAGAAATAGGGGTAAGGTGGAAATCTACAAGACTATTTTACGAGTGAGTTTATAAGTCCTGAAAGCATTTTACCAATTTCCTCAAGATTATTGTATAATTTTTGGAATACTTCCTCTGAAATAACCTTTTCAATCTTAAGGATTCTAATAATTGCGACACATTCAAATACTGATCATCTTGCTGTTATGTAGTAATTTTTCTTATCAGCCTTGGAATATTTTCACGATCATTCAGCTATATTCAACAAAATACTCGTCGAAGCTCTTTGTAGTTGATCTCTGAGATTATTATTAATTTTCTTTGAAAAAACTTCTTTGAGTACTATTTGATAATATTCTTCTGATTTGGTATATACGGTGAATTTTTCAAAGTCAAACATGATAGCTGTGAGATGATAGATAAGGGTAGCAATACTTACAGATGTATGTAACAAAACTATCCCTATTTCTTATTCTTAGCCTTAGCCTTATCCTTAAAAAATCGTTCTTGCACAAGGGTGATTGATGCAATTAGGCTAGGGATAAGGATAGCAATGAGGATAAGGAAAAAATCTAACGATTTTTTTGGGATGGCCAGGACTCGAACCTGGGTTATAGTCTTCGCAGGACTATGTCCTATCCAGTTGAACGACCACCCCATAAACCAAAGCTGTAAAGTACAAAGTTACAAAGTGCAAATGGAAGCTTTGCGCTTTGCATTTTGCAGTTTTGAATATTTGACATTCAAGGAGAGTCAGATTTGAACTGACAATTGAGGTGCCGAAGACCTCCGTGTTCCCAGTTACACCATCCCCTTGTGAAACAGGTGTAGCTACTTAGCTATTGTTTTCTCTTCTTCCTCAGCCACTGTCTAAATCATCGACTTGCATCGCCAATTTGAACAAAGGTAAGCTCTCCTCCACTCGGAGCACGTCTAATTCTAAACCCATCTGGATCTTCACGAATGCTCGTTACATCACATACCCATTTTCCACTCCTCATAAACCATGGCCAATCGTGGCCCAACGGGTTGGTATGATTCTGTTTGATGCCCTCATTGGAAGAAACCTTTTCGCCTGTCAGAGACTTCTGCTTGGCTTGTTGTTGCTTCTTTTTGAGAATACCCATCTTGTTGGTTCTCGCCATAATTGCAAGGAGGAATATAAAATACTAATCTATTGGTATCATAGTGAACATTTTATTCATCGATATCCCAATAGATTAGCTAATAAATTGATACAAATTTTTAGACTATGTTATCAATTTATTAGGAAAAGTGGTGAGGTTGCTAAGTATACTTATTTCTCTCTCATTTTCAAAACAGAATGTGCAAGAAGTTGTGCCGAATACAAGTCCACACCATTACTTTGCAAAAATGCTTCCAAGGAACTACTCTGCACAGAGTCATGATGGAGATCTTCTCCCGTATACCATGATGCAAAAAGTGCGAGCATCTCTGGATCTTGGAGCGCAATTTGGAGGGTATCGTTGAGTTTGCCTGGGGAAGATTGGATGACGAGATATACACCCAAATCACGTAACATAGGTTTAAGTTCATCACAGACTACTGAAACTGCACTAAGGCTTCCTACTTGTGGAATTGTGAGGAGAATACGCACGAGACGCTCATCACGTACTTGCCAAGTCCCATACGCTACACTCAATCCAAACAACCAAGAAAATACCTGTTGAGGAGTATCTAATGCCAACTTCGGAAGTACAAAAGTTGTTGGCACTACTAGTTCTTTGAAGCGTGCTCTTTGCAAAGTAATCGATGGGAAATACCTTTGTAACCACTCATCTATTCGTGCTAGCTCATCTGAGGTATGTGCAGATTTATAGAGGAAATAGTGTGTTGCATTTTTTTCTTCATCATACGAAGCATAGGCTAGGAGTCCTTGCAAACACGCTTGTGTATCCAAACCAAAAGTGAGTGGTGCTCTTTCGTAGAGAGTCACCAAAGACATGCCATCTCCTATGTCTTGTCGTAGCTTGAAATGAAATGCACGTTTCCACCGCACCAGTACAGGAAGCTGCGTGGGCAGTGACCACACACTACCCGCTATAGTTTGGGTCATCATTTTGCCAAGCTCTTCATCGGGTAATGATTGATCTACGAGGAGGTGTTCACGAAGGGTAAGTTGCATCACGAACTTAGGAAATAAAAAATATGGTTTGTTCTATGCGTTCTGTTTAACAATCTTGTACATGATGATGACCTCGACCATATTCACAATCAGTGCTGAACCACCATGGCTTACAAACGGTAACGTCAATCACGTCAACGGCACCAGTTTGATATTCACTCATACATTGATACACATCTGCATCATAATCATAGAGACGAAACCGACTCAGATTAACCTTTGATAGGGATCTTTGATATCAGGCAGGGCACGCAAAAAATATCGACACAAAAGAAGGTACAAGAACAGAAGAAGGGTGCTTCACAAGAATCACACCTCTTCTGCAAAGGCAGCAAAAATAAAATCACTCTGTGCCTCGGGAATATACCCAAATTTCTGCAATCATTTACCATATCATTTACCAATCCATCCTCCTCAACCAACTGCTATCAAGGCTTGCTTAGTTTGCCGACCCACTCCTCTTCACGAACTATCTGCATCCGGGTTCAAAAAATAAGCCATTCTTTTGTTGATGTACGAAAATTGCATAGTTGCAATCACTCCAAACACCAATGCCACCCCAAACAACGCTGCGATGAAACGCTTTTTGCCTCCTGCATACCAAAACATCAACATAGCCACGGTAAACAGCACAAGAATCGTCCCCAAATCAGGGACAAACAAAAAGATACTATAAATGATACACGTAATAATAGTGAATCACAAAAAAAACTGAAAGTCATCCAAAACACGTTGCTTCTTGGTGAGCCATGAAGCGATATACAACACGAACCCAATCTTGAAAAATTCGCCAGGCTGAATTGTACCACCAGGCACCGAAAGCCATGCATTGGAACCATTGAGTTCGATACCCAACGAAGTAAACAACAAAAACACCCCTCCCAAGGTCACCGCAAAAATCACATATTTCCCTTGGATGATCCACCTCATTGGCATCCGATACACAATTCACGCCAACACAAGTCCTACGACTAATTTGGTAAGTTGCTCAAAGAAATAGTAATAATTGGATGGATCCGTCATCACTCATTTAGCAACGAGATCCAACGTCAAATCAAATGATTCAAAAATACTAACACTATAAATAGCGGAAAGTCAAAACAGCAGTAACAAAGCTCCTACAATCAAGATTTGCACGGTCAGCACCTATCAAAATAAAGTCAAAAAACATCATTTGACTGTACAGAAAAGGGGATCATTTACAAGCGACTCGACGATTTGCATTTCAGAGGTGAATCGTTACAGTAAACGTTGTGTTGCTTTACTCATCACCGTACAAGATGCCAGACTTCTTGGTACCTCTCTTTGTATGAGGTATAATACAGTTTATCAAGCTCATCATCGATTTCACGATGAAAGGGGTATTTGAACGAAAGGCATTGTGGAGTGCAGGATGATTTCCTTCCGTCCATAGTGGCATGGCAGCGAGTATTAGTACCTTGATGTATTTGCAGTATGGTCACGAATCAGCAGCATTTATTATTGCGTTCTGATTCTCATTTTTGTTTCGGTATGATGCTGCCAACGTCAGATATGAAGCGGGACAACATGCATCATATCTCAACAAACTCAGCGTCGAACTCGGTGAAATTCTCAATATGCAAAAAACTACCCATATGCTCAAAGAAAGGCTTGGTCATACCTTTATAGAAGTTGTGGGAGGTATTGGTGTTGGTGTTTGACTGACTTTTGTCTACTTCATTCTGAGTAATATATAGTATGGCATTGTCCACTAGATCCAAAAAAATTAGAAATCGCGTCTTAATTCCTCAACGAGAGAGTCGAAAACGTTCGTTTATGAAACGGCTTCCCTTGTGTATTATCATCACGGTCACCGTGTTGTTTTTGGTGATTGCTTGGGTAATTATCAAACGCACCATACTATCACAGCAGCACACAATTAGACAAGTATCTTTTAGCCAAGAAAGCGTCTTGGTGTATGATCATCCTAGCATTTATAAAACAATTGGTCTTGCCTTCTCATGACAAAATCGGTATGTCATCAACTGGTTTGAAAAAGATACTATCGAATCTGCAATCAAAAAACAATTCCCTATCATCAAGTCGCTCACGCTCTCTAGACCATCCTCCTCACAATTACTCATAGATGTGCTCTTTTATGAGCCCACTTTCGTTTTTGTGACTCCCAGACAAGAGTTTGCCACCTTCCAAGAAGCAATATTTGACCTGATCACAGGCAATCTTTTGGGTGACTCCAGTATTCACTTACTCCTCCCCGACTATACTGCGCCGTATACTACCCTAGATGGTATCTTTTATCAGGTAAGTGAAGCAGAACTCAGTAGTGCAATTCACACCATACGTGACACCCTGGGAGTGAGCTATGTTTCTACCCTTGAATATATTCCCTGAGGCAGTAAACTTCGTATCACCTACAAAGATAAAAACGTACGGTTCCATCTCACCAAAGATATCAATCAACAATTAGCAAGACTCATCGACCTAGAAAATAATTTTGGCGAATTTGCCACCCTAACGACCATTGATGTAGGAAGTAGTGATGACCCGATTATAGAATGATAGCGCACACTCTATTTACCCTTAGCAAAGCACTTCTATGGCAAAAATAATGATCTGACTTTCTGGCGGAGTCGATTCTGCAGTAGCAGCATATCTTTTGCAACAACAAGGTCATGAACTCATTGCTTGATTTATGAAAAACTATGCAGACGAATCCAATCCCAACTGTCAGACGAGAGAAGATAGAGATATGGCACTCAAAGTTGCACAGCATCTAGGCATTACTACATTCGTTATATTTGATTTTCGCAAAGCGTATGATGAGCGTATTGTACAATTTATTTATGATGGCTATGCTCGTGGCGTTACGCCCAATCCTGATGTGTTGTGTAATAGTCTAATCAAGTTTTGATTATTTCTCGAGCAAGCAACATCATTGGGATGTTCACACGTTGCAACTGGTCACTATGCTCGTGTAGTTGCACCTACTACAGACACAAAAAATTATAAACTCCTCAAAGGAGTCGATACCAACAAAGATCAAAGTTATTTTTTGTCAGGACTGACACAGTCGCAACTTGCGCAAAGTCTTTTTCCACTCGGAGAACTTACCAAACCAGAAGTGAGAGAAATAGCAGTCAAGATCTGACTTCCCAATGCAGATAGGAAAGATAGCCAAGGCATTTGCTTTATAGGCAAAGTAGGAATGGAAGAGTTTTTGAAGAAAAAAATCCCGGTGAAGCAGGGAGAAATTCGTGATACTACAGGCAAAGTTCTCTGAATGCATGAGGGTATGCACAACTATACTATTGGTCAAAGAGAAGGCCTGGGGCTCAATGGCTGACCACGATATGTCGTCAACAAAGATCCTGTTACCAATATTGTCGTCGTAGGTCATGCAGATGCAGAAGAGCTTTATCACACGTCATTGTCTACTACTGCTCGACATCGAATAGGAGAAGCTCGTTCGCTCCCATTCACCGCACAAGCAAAAATTAGATATAGGCAAGCTGATCAAGAAGTCACGCTCTCGAGTGAAGATGGGACACACATAGTCGCCACCTTCTCGCAACCGCAAAGAGCAATTACTTCAGGCCAGATCATAGCGATCTACGATGGAGACGAACTCATTGCTAGTGGCAGTATTCAATAATTTTTCTCATGAAAATATTCCTCACCTTAGTTAGCATCTTTATACTCTCGTGATGCACACAAAATACAATACCTGTACAACCGCAGGAACCAGTATTTTCTTCATGATCTATGGCAACTATTTTCCCTATCAATAGCGGTGAAAAAACAGCAACTCTCCCTTCTGCCAGTATCGGCACAGCAGTACGAATTTGACCTCGCCAATTGCTCACCACTGCTCATACATTGACTGACACCTCTCAAAATTATCGTATACGCGATGCATCCAACAACGCATGCGACATTATCAATCAACGAAAATATCCATCTCAAGATTTGCTTCGTATTGAAATATATGGCTCTTGTACGGGAGAATCACTGGATATTACCGTACACAAAATCAGTGAAAGTACAGTAACCATCTGGCAAGAATATGACCTCCTCTCCTGTGCTCTGCTTGAAAAAAATGCTACTGAAGCCAAAACTGATTGTCGTTTTGTGCCTGGTATGAGTGGTGGTCCCGTCATGGACATGCAGGGAAATTTACTTTGACTCATCAAGGGGACAGATGAAAAACAAGGGTACCTCCTCTTGTTCGATAGAGAAATATATAGTTGGATTAAGGGACAATAATTGGCTTAGTCATCATCCTCTTCATCTTCTTCCTCATCTTCTTCATAATTGGACAATGACGAACCTGATCCAGTCTTCTTGATTGGTGTAAACATTTTTTCGTAGGGTATTTCTTTGCCAATAAGGCCGTCAATCATTTTTTTGAGATCTCTGAATGAAAGTTCATACGTGCGTTGATAGACTTGTTTGTCTCTCATTACGGTACATTGTAGGTTCCAGTTATCTCAACTACTATCAATAATCCATCTCACGGTATATCCTTTCTTGGTTTTTTCTCTGATAATACGCATACAAGAAGAAAGTTCTTCACGTACGGTCTTGATATCTGGTGGCAATGTTTTTCACCAAATATCATGAAAAAATGCTAAGAAATCATTCTGCCCTGCGAAAAAAATCTTATCTTTTCCTCTAATTTCATACTGCTTGGTGATATGATCTCCAAGCGCAATAGTATAATAATCAGCATTTTCCATATCGTCATGCACACCAAGTTGTGCCTTGAATGCAGTGAGCGTCCTTGCTAGCGGTTTGTGTGCTTTCGCTAACGCTTTGTAATTTTTGAGCACCTCCATGAGTTCGCTTTTGAATTCGCTATTCAGGGTATACCATGCACTCTTTCGTCCATCCTCTTTGGTATCGACGTGTAATATATTGTCTCTCCAGGTAGGTTGTTCTCTATTTGCGCTCTTTTCTACTTTTTTGAGTGTGCTGTTGTCGTGGGTGGGATCACACAACGCAGAAAGTATGACAAATAAACGCTTGTTGGTAGCAGCAATCTTCTCACCATGTTTCACAAGCATATCATCTATTTTCTCAAGCTGGATGAGCGAAAGTGGCTCATCATGCTGGTCCGGTTGCATGAGGTATTCATAAAAAAGATAAGAAAATCTTTACAAATTGACTTAACGGGACCTAGTGTATATCAAGCAATAAACAGATTGCAAGTCTTTGTAAGACTCTCAAGCACTTAGACTAATTCCTTACCAATCTCAACATGAAAGTTATCTTTTGCATATTTGGCTGATCTCTAAAGTCTTAAGTCTTAATTCTTAACTCTCAATTCTCGTTTACACTTTTCTCAACAAATTCCACAACGTCCAGCCCGAAGCCAACGTACTCACCACGAAAATAGTAACAAATTCAATTCCAATAGCGCGCAATACTATTCCTCTCGCAGGGAGCAATGCATCAGCAATACGCATACTATACACTTCTTGGAAATACGGATCAAAATATCGCTCTGCCAAAAGGAAAATTACTCAAACTAGCAACATTGCGCACAGCAAGAGAACGGCTGTATATAGCCAAAAAGGAAGCGCTATCTTTCGATACTCTGCTCACAATAATTTCTCAAGTTCTATCTGTTTATAAAAACGTAAAAAATGTAGATTGATACTATATCGCAAGAAAAATGTAAGAATCACAATCACCAACACAATCAATCATCGTGAGGTCATAATCAACGCATGCATCAGATTAATTACCGTTGCTACCCTCGCTTCTTGTTGGGTGAAGCTAAATCATCCTGTCATTTGTTTGAGGTCACCAATGATTCATTCGTATTTGAGTACAATCGTTTTGAGTTGTTCGTATTCTTGCTGACTACGAAACATCACATACAAAGTCGGTGGCAAAGGATTCTCAATACCAAATTTTTCTAGATTACCAATGACGTTGGGAAGTCTCTTTTCGAGTAGGATAAAGGCGTCCTCTTTGGAATAAAACTCTACCTCCATACCCGCATCTTTGAGCTCTTTCATCAGCTCAATCGTCTGCGCATAGACGACATCTTTGGATTTTGGATCATCGTTGAGATAAAAATACATGCCAAGTTTTTTTTGTACTTGGTCTGCGGACTGGTCAATTTGATAGCTAGCAATACCGAGAATATTGAGGAAAAACAACAAAAAAGCAGTAATCAGTATACCTGAAACTACTTGGAAAATACCTGCACTGAGCAAACGCACAGTGTTGCGCAATACCATACCAAATGGCCCGAGATGAACGTGAAACTTACTCTTCATGGTTGCGAATAAACTCTTCAAAAATACGCATCTTCTCTTCATAGTAGATTACCTCTCTTTCGAAAAACTGGAGTTTTTCTTTTTGATCACGATATTGTTTGATATACTTACTTGCCAGGACAAATTTCTTTTCAAGGATCAAGACTTCAGTAAGGTTGAGGATAATTTCTGCATCGAACTCATTGAGGTGATATGCTTTTTTGAGATGCAAAATACCTTCTTCTCTATTCCCCGACCAGTACTCACACAATCCATAGCATCTCAATACTTCAGCATTATCCTGCTCGAGCATATGTAGTGCGCGTCTGAAATAATCCTTTGCTTCTGCCCAATTGGTCTTCTCCATTTCCAATACTCCTTTGACATAGTAGCTCATTGCATCGTTATCGAGCTCCTTTTCGAGTAAAAAATTTATAGGCTTCTCTGCCTTGGAAATTTCTCCTTTTCTAAACTGCAAGTCAGCAACCTGAAATAATACCTCTCTATTTCTAGGATTTTGTGCCAACAATCTATTGGCTAATGATAGCGCACCATCATAGTCGCCTAATTGTTTGAGTTCTTCTATTTTCTGGAGGTGCATATCTTGCATGAGGAAACGTACGTATATCGGTAAAGAGAGAGCGAGGAAAAGGAAACATCTGCTTACGTCTCAACTCTACCCGTTCACCCGCAAAAACACAAAAAAATACCTGCACTTACGATGATATCCATTTACACATTCCAAAAAACGTACATAGCTGGTAAACACACAACAAACAAACAAAAAATCTCCAGAAAGGAGATTTTTGGGTATATTCTAAATATATAGTTATTCTACCGTAATTGCTACAGGAACGCCAGGACCCATAGTAGGAGCTATCACGACCTTTTTGAGCAATTTAGCTTTGACACCTGCAGGTTTGTTCTCAATAACCGCTTTGAGCAAGGCATGTACATTCTCTACGAGTTGCTCATCAGTGAACGAGAGTTTACCAACACCAACATGCACATTTCCTGTTTTATCAAGTTTGAACTCTACTCTTCCCTTCTTGATTTCACTAATAGCATTTTCAATATTTGGTGATACGGTACCAGCTTTGGGAGAGGGCATCAAGCCTTTGGGACCCAAGGTCTTCGCTACTTTTGCCAAATCTCTCATCATATCAGGTGTAGTGACCAAGACATCGAAATTGATATTACCCGCTTCGATCTCTTTGATCAAATCATCACTTCCTACTACATCAGCACCAGCAGCTTGTGCAGCCTTTTTCATATCTTCAGCTACAAAGGCAGCTACTTTGACGGTTTTGCCCGTACCATGAGGTAATACGACGGTAGCTCTGATCATTTGATCATTGTATTTGGGGTCTGCAAAAGTCTTTGCATGTACCTCAAGTGATCCACCGAATTTACTATAAGAGACTTTTTTAGCCAATGCTACCGCTTCTGCGAGTGCATAGGTTTGACCAATAGTTACCATTTCTTTCACTTTTTTGTACTTCTTGCCAGCGTGTGCCATCGTGGTGAAACGTATATAATAAAAGTGGTCCTAGCGGAACTGCTTCAAGAGCACTCCTCCCACATGCGTGAACAGACGAATTGAATTTATTTGATCTCGATACCCATACTTTTCGCAGTACCCGTGATACTCTTGATCAAAGAATCCTTTCTCTTGGTATTCATGACGGGCATTTTGATCGCAATGATATCGTCCAAGTCTGCCTTGGATAAGGTAGCTACCTTGGTCTTGTTGGGGGTTGCAGAACCTGATTTGATACCTGCTTTCCACTTGAGCAAATCTGACATCAACGGTGGAAAAATCTGCATATCATATGATCTATCAATGTAGACCCTGATAAGTACAGGTACTTTGACATCCACACCAGCATATTGCTTCATGGTATCCATAGTTTTGTCGTTGAATTCTTTGACGAATGCACCGATATTGACTCCGTGCTGACCCAAGATTGGTCCAACTGGAGGTGCAGGAGTAGCCTTGCCGGCTTTCATATGCAAGGTCAACTGACTTTGCAATTTTTTGGTAGACATGATAAATTGGGCAACTAAAGATAAAAAAACATAACGCAACCTACTACTCTACATCGTAGAAAGCTCCAAAACGCTGGGGTAAGAGTGACTTAGCAGTATAATAGACACTATACGGTATCTGTACAAACCACACATGCTCTCTTTCAAAGGTAACCAGCATCACTACTTGCTTCTGTGCGTACATAGGCAAATTGATGAATACCACTTTTTCACCCAAGAGGTGATTGACTTGTATATCTTTTTTGTCTGCAATTTCAACTATATTTCATCACAAACGCAAGACGAGAGATGCGAGTCCTTCAGGCTCTTTTCACAAAAAGGTATACAAAATACCACGATCATCAGCCAACACCGGAGATGGTGACTTGAGTCAGAGCAATTCTAGCGATGCAATACTCGTATTGGTCTTTTGCGTACCTGGTAAAACTAGCTGATCGCTCGCTATAGGACTTCCTCCCCCAAAAAGGTCTTGGACCGAATAGAAGGTTCTCCCTGGTGCGTTTTCGGGACGATCCGTCAAACTCAGTGCATCGTCTTCATCTGTTCCCTCTCCTACATCGAGGAGCTCATCTGGGAGTATATCTTCCTCAAAAGCGAGAAAAGCATCATTTGAACTCGTACTTACTGCTTTTTCTAACAAACTATCACCACGCACCGCCCAAAAAACTATGTACACAAAAACAAGTGCGACAGAGAGCGCAGTCAATGCTTTGGTAGCTCATGCATACTCGTCTTTGGTGGT
>JAYREU010000045.1:0-4105 GCA_041908765.1 Candidatus Absconditabacterales bacterium | reverse complement strand
TGATGCGCAAATCACCTGGTCACTCCAAGGCAAAGATATCTGTCGATATTGTCGACGAGATCAGCCAGAGAAATATTATTACAATCATATCTTTGATCAGCCTGAAGCTACGGGTGGTATAGTACGTGTCTACAAGCAACAAGGTGCGACAGAGATTCCTCTCTATGCGCTTGCTTGAAATAATAGAGGCTATGCTACGACATTGAAGATCGAAGCTATCCTGAGAGACACCATGACTGATGAAACACAGTTTATTACCAAATATCTGGATTTCTCTCCAGAAGTTGAGCTAGGACTTGAAGGACAACCCTATGAATATTTGTATGAGCAAGCTAGTGATAAAATCCCTGATCATGCCCTCCATGGCACCATCAAGAAATGAGCTACCCAAGTCGAAGAATTACGCTACGGCATCTACTATCGAAGTTATGACCAAGAATTCCAACAAGGAGTAGATGGTAGCCTGTACTATGTTGCCTCACAGGGCGTCAATTATCTTGAGGTAGGTTCTGGGTTACTCAAGGATACCTCCAACTTCACTATTCCATCTGGATTCATTACCAAACCTGGAGAATATTTCATTCGTGTCTATGCAGTGGATGAGACAGATACGGTGATCAGTGAAGTACAAAAACGTATTGCATGGTATCAGTTTAGCCAAGATAGTGATGGTATGCTCGGTAGTGTACCAAACACGTATACCCTCAAGCTCAATATTCCGCACAAGACCTTTGAACTTGGCGACAAAATACCTGTCGACATCATTCCGTATCAAAAGGGTGCGCGAGTCGTGATCACTGCAGAAAGAGGAAATCGTATTATAGATCAAAAAGTAATGCAACTAGATGGCTCTGCACCGACACTTGAAGTGACCCGTGATTATGCGCCCAACGTGGTCATTAGTGTCATGCAACTCCAACCCACCTCACTCAATACGAGTGCGAGGAAAGAACCAAGATTCTTTGCGGGATATGTAGAAGCGGAAGTAAGTGTAGCTATGCACGAGATGAACATCTCGGTGACTACAGACAAAAAAGAGTACGAACCTGGTGATGAGGTTACTATGAAAATCAAAACTACAGACAGTGATGGAGATCCTATAGATGCCAAGGTCTCTGTAGGCGTCATTGATTTAGCATTGGTCGATTTCTATCATCTGATCAAAGAGCCTATACCTTATTTCTTCGTCAAGCGAGGTACTAATGTGTTTACCTATACCAATATGAAGCTCCTCTATCAGTCACTCAAAGCATTTGCAAATGCTGGATCTAAGTGAGGATGAGGAGGTGGTGGCAAGGCAATGTTTAGTTATATCAGAAAAGACCTCAAAGATTTAGCATGGTGGTCAGGTGCTGTCATCACTACCAATGGTGAAGCTACCGTACATTTCAAGGCGCCAGCTAACTTGACGACCTGGTATATCGATGCCTTGGGTATTTCCAAAGATACCCATCTCGGTACGACGACAGATACCTTCGTCGTCAAGAAAGATCTGATTGTAGAAGCGAATCCTCCTCTTTTTGTGACGCCAGGTGATGTGATAGAAGTACCTCTCAAGGTCATTTCTACCAAAAAATGAACTATCAAATGAAGTGCGTATATCAAAAATGCTTTTGGAGAGCGTGTTGAGCTTGATGAGTTTGCTCTCATACCAGGTGAGAAGAAAACCATCTCGCTTACCGTTCCCAAAGAACGAAGTACAACACCGTATGTGATTTTGGGAGTTTCTGGTAAAGGTGGTTCTCTTGCAGATGGTGTAGAACATATTATTCCACTGAGAGCTGATGGATTATTGATCAAAGAAGTGAAAGCAGTGATTGGAGCAACGTGAACATATGCACTTGCTCTCCCTGCTACACTATCATCCCACGGTACGGTGTCCTTCTCACAATTACCTACCTCGTTGTTGGATCCCGTGTTTACCTACTTAGCGCATTATCCTTATGGATGCACGGAGCAGTTGATGAGTTCCTTGATGCCATTGTTACTTTCCAAATCATGGATAGAGAAATTTGGTTATTCATCACCACTTCTCTCTGGCAACACTATCTTACAGCTCAACTGACCAATCAATATTGACCAAGCAATAGCAGATGGATTACAAAAATTACTCACCCACCAAAGAAGTGATGGACTCTTTGATTACTGGCCAGGTGGACAATTTAGAGAGGTAAGTTCTTCACAATATCAATTGTCTGTGTATGTGTATGCATGATTGCGTATGGCTTCTACCTTGCCAGCGTACCAAAAGCTCCTCGCATCGCCACTCGAGCGTCTAGCAAATGGTCTCGATACCTATCGTGATATCAACAAAACAGCATACCTCCGATTCTTGTATCAAAAGGGTGCGGCATGAACTCTCCTGACTCCTACAGAAATGGAAGCAGTAGGACGTTTGGTAACAGATGCAGATCAAGACTATGGACCATTGCTACGCTACTTGATTGCCGTCAACCAAAAGGATAGTGATGCTATAGCAACCTGGGGACCACGTATCCATCTTCCTACCAATCGTGACCAATGGACAGACACCAGTGTCTACCTCAATCCTGTCACTGCTCATGCTATGCTCTTGGCTGGTCGCGTCAAAGATGCATCTAGCACCTTACCGCAACAACGTGAAGCATTGCAAGCCTTGTTGGCTATGAGGTGAAAGGATGGTTTGTGGTGACGAAGTACCCAAAACAATATACAAGCACTGCAAGCTCTTTCTACCGTCATGGCAAGTTGGTCAAACAAAGAAGAAGTTGCATGTGTCTTGTCCGTGGATGGTAAGGAAAAGAAATTTGCCCTCAAAGCAAATGAGCTCTTTACTTACAATTTTACTCCTCAATCCAAAGATATTGCACTCAGTCGATCTTGTGATGGAGAAGTCATGGGTGACGTACAAGTGGCATATATCCCTGAGAATTTGAATGAGGCTGCTTCGACAGCTGAGTGAGTAGAAGGTATGCAACGATCTTTCACTGATGAAAATGTTGCTATATGATCAACCAAAGATGTCGCTGCTAGTTTCACCACCACAATACCTGGCGAGCAGGTGGCAGTCGAAATATTTGTCCCAGCACAAACCAAAATGCTAGAAGCAATCACTGCAAAGTGAACTCAAGAACAAGATCCTTACGGATGGTATGCACCAGAGATGCCATTTACTGTCTCAGATAGTCACTGTATCCCTACTCATCGAGAATCAAGATTTGACAGGCTTTTCCTATACTATGATCGCCTCGAGCCAGGTAGTTGTGACTTCTCATTCCCTGTCTTGCAAGCATACTCTGGCGCGACTACCACCATGCCATTCCGTATCTACGAGATGTACAAGGGTAAACTCAATGGCAGAAAAGTTATTCCTGCTCAATAATAAATATAAAATATGAAGCATACACACATACATTTCAGACAATACTGTATGAGACACAAACGGTGATTGTTTTTGTGAGTACTTGCAATTATTTTAATCCTGCTTCCTGCCCTCTTCCACTATCAATTACATACAGGAGGAGAGGTGCGTTTGGATAGTCAGTGAGTACCAATCGTAGGTCAAAAATATGCTCCGTATGTATCGATAGATGAAGTGCCTCAAGCACTCCAGGAGATGGTTGTCGGTATCGAAGATAAACGTTTTTATTGGCACCTGGGCATTGATCCTATTGCTGTAGCGAGGGCATTGTGGGTTTGGTTGCGTACGTGAGAAATACAGTGAGCTTCTACCATAGATCAACAAGTGATTAAATTGGATAGACAGCAGTTTACGAGATCGGTATATGCAAAAGCTATCGAACGACGAGGCGCAGTGTCATTGCAACGACAACTTTCCAAAGCAGAAATCTTGCTCACCTATTTCAATACTATCCCTTTTGCACAAGGTGTCGTAGGATGGCGTGCAGGATGTGAACAGTATCGATGAGGAAGTTGCCACCAATTAGCACCTGAGAAACGATATCTTTTGTTGGCACTTGCACAAGTAGGAGGTAATCCTTTGCAAGAGTCACAACAATCCAGAATAGTAGCTAGAGCGCAAGTAATATGTAATGCATACGGAAAAGATGATTGTTCACAAATTCAACCATCCTTGTGGTCACAACTCAAAACTCCACGTATTACT
>JAYREU010000044.1:0-4189 GCA_041908765.1 Candidatus Absconditabacterales bacterium | reverse complement strand
TTCAAGCCTCTATTTTATGATATAATTAAAAAATGGTCGATAGGACCAGTTGTTTTTAATAAAAATATGCATCAAAAGATTATTCTGTCAAGTATCTACCCCTCGACGACTTCTCTATTTTGCCTAACTTGAAGAGGAGTGGCTCGAGATCGTGCTCTATGACTTGTTCATCGACGCCTAGTTTAGCGGAAAGCGTCTTGATACCTACAGGCCTACCTTCTGTTGCTGACAAAATGGCTATATAGTGCTGGTGCAAAGGCGATAATCCTCCAGATACGAGACGAGCGTCATGCAAAAATGCCTCTCGTTGTTGTTTTCATAGTACCAAGGTCTCTGCATGAACAATCATCCAGTCATGAAGTTGTATGAGGGTACTGACGATCTCTCTCGGTGTAGTAGTGCAATAGGTGCTGATTTCCTTGATGAGGGTTTCATCAACTAGTGAAATGCCTTTTTGGACGAGGGTTTGCTTGATGAGCTTGCAGACATCTGCAGAGGTATAGTCGGTGAGATGCAGTTTATAAATAAATCTGTTTTTCAATGGAGCAGAGAGCAATTGCATCTTGGTAGTAGCTCCAATCAGCGTAAATGGTTGCAAAGGGATCTTGACTGCTGAAGCATCTGGCATCACCATATCTATACAGCAGTCTTCCATAGCAATATAGAGCATCTCCTCGATAGCTGGCTTGAGCCTATGGATTTCATCAATAAACAACACATCGCCTCATTGTAACCCGTTGAGCACAGCGATCATCTCCGCAGGCTTACTAATTGCATACGCTGTCACACTATGGAGTTGACTGTTGACTCCTTGAGCAACGAGCTGTGCAAGGGTGGTTTTGCCATAGCCACTCGGACCAGAAAATAAGATATGCCCAACCGGACGTCCTTGTTTGAATGCACTTGAAATGGCAGTTGCCAAGGTCTTCTTGATGCCATCTTGCCCAATAAAATGCCCAAAATCTGTCGGCCTATGCGAAGGTGACATACCTGTAGAAAGAATTGGAACAATTTTCTTGATCTGCATCAGGGAAAGAGAAGTTGAATGTAGTATATATAGTTAAGTTAGGGAGAAATAGCAATGAGAATTGAGATACTATCGTCATTCTGAGGCGAAGCCGAAGAATCTCAGAAACAATGAGATCCTTCATCCTTGCTTCGCAAGACTCAGGATGACAATTGCTTTGGACTCTCTATCTTTGTATATTTGTATATTTGAGTATTTGGTTGTTTGTTTACTTGCAAATATCTCCCAAAACGGTATTGTGTCTATAACTAGCCATGAAAGAAGACAAGCTCAAACAACTCCTTTCGATTGTCATCGAAAACTATATTCACAAAGGAGATCCTATTGGGTCGAAGTTTTTACATTCGCTGGATATGACCGAATACGCACCTTCAACGTTGCGTAAGTATCTCAATTTACTCGAGAAGGAGGGATTATTGTACCAGCCCTACAATAGCTCAGGCAGAATACCTACCGTCAAAGGATTATCGAGCTATATGGAGTCGTTGTTGCTGTTGTCTTCGAGTGCTCCTGCGACCGAGGAAGGAGAGGAGTCTCCGGTTATTGACTTGGATTATGCAAGAAATGATCTCAAATCAATCGTTGAGACCTTGGGTGACTTTGTCGATGGTGCAGTAGTAGGATTTCTCAGAGAAGATGAGTATTATTATCTCGGCCTCAATAATTTGTTGAGAGAAAGTCTCATCGCAGACCATGAGACCACTAGGTATCTTGTGAAATTCATCGAATCCAAAGAGCTTGTCCAACAACTCGATGCTAGAGTTCTCAAAAAGGAAACGGTTTACTATACATTTTTGGAAAACGACGAGAAGCCTATCGCAATCGTCTATACCAAGGTAGATATCAATGGGTATGATGCAATATTGAGTATTTTGGGACCAAGTAGAGTAGACCATAGAAAAAATGTCCTGATCCTCAAAAAATTTATCGAAGGATATGCAACGTAGCGTCTTTTTAGTTTTTTGCACGTATGATGGTCGAGTGAGAAAATACCCCAGAGGAACAGGTTGAACAACCTTCCTCAAGAGAGCATGAACTACTACGTGCTGATTTGCAAAAACTCCAAGCAGAAATTGCTGCGCACGACGAATCAACCTTTGCTTCAGCAGAAAATGAACCTGCAACATTGGCTATTATTGCTGGACTGGAAGCACTGCAAAAAAAAGTTGATAGTTCATCAGAACTCTATGCAGAAATCCAACAACAACTCGATGCGCTTCGTCATACACCACATACAGAAACTGACATCATCAACGAAGTATCCCCCCCTTTAGAAGGGGGGTGGCACGAAGTGCCGGGGGGTTTAGACAGTACGCTCTTTGTCAAACGCGCAGAAGCAAACAAACACACCATTGCAAGTGACTACGAACATATCATTACCGAGAAACGACAGACCAACAATCGACTTCCCAAGGATCGATTTTCACAAAAAATACTGCAACCTACCCTTGGTGCACTCTTGCAACGCATAAGCACCTCTATCAAAAACACGGGACGATAATACTGTTATTTTATTTATGAAGCTCTGATGGTCAAGAAAGTACAAAGTGCCGGTGGTATAGTCTACTGCCGAGATACAAAAGCACAAGAGCCACGTTTCTTGTTGGTCAAAAGACAAGCACTCTCCAAAAAAGTAGAATGGGTAACACCAAAATGAAAAATTCAAACAGGTGAAAAACCCGAGCAAGCAGCGATCAGAGAAATTTATGAGGAAGTTGGATTGCCAATTGCTTCTTTGCAGGTCAAGCAGGTATTGGATACGATCTCTCTGCAGTTATTCAATGATTCTGGCAAACTAGGTGTCGACAAAGATATCACGTATTTCTTGGTACAGTACTCTGGAGATCCCAAGGATGTGGCAGTAGCACACGTAGAAGGATTTTTGTGAGTCTACAAGCGAGCATCAATTCAAACTATACTTTCGCTGGTACACTACAGAGATTTGAGAGAACTCTTTAGAAGAGCATTTGGTATGATAGGCAAAATTAGTGTGAGAGATCAATTTATCAAAAATTTCTAACTATTTTATCATACTACATATATGTTATTGGAAGTTTGATTTGGATGAGGAAATGAAATTCGATGTGTCCGGTGAAAAGAACGTATAGTAGTGGATCCGAAAAGTCCACTTAGCACACTTGAAAAAGACTGACCTATGAGCGAACAACTTGACGACCTCTATGTACTGACCCGATGACCGCGACACATTGGCTATGTAGCAAACTTAGCACACGATACACTCGCTCCGACATATGAACAACTAGATGTACTTTGCATTGGATGATCTGATACTGAACTGACGACGCTCAAAAAGCGACTAGCGACCTTACAACCTAAATATTGCATTCCCTTGGGTGAGCGAGCCACCACCCGCACGCAGCAGCGATCTCAAGAAGTAATGGCAACAGGTCATACCTTCCCCAAACTCTTGCGTCCAGGACAGGTTGTAGTCGTACAACATACATAGATTTAGAATATCTACTCTTATTATTATGGAAACATCTCCTCAACAAATTCCTCTCTCACCACAACCTGAAGCAGTTGCATCCATTGACGAACAACAACTTTTAATACAAGCGCAAGAACTTGCCTTAGCAGAAAGAAAGAAAAAATTCCCCATGAATGTAGTTGAATTTATAGTGGGTGTTGTTTTACTCTTTTTCTGTTTTTCTTATTTAGCAACGCATCCTGCTGAAAAATCTTCAATCGTCAGCGGTATTGATGTGATTATGCAAAAAGTACATATTTTAATTTCACGTTTTACGTCAGGTAAAAATCAAACACTCGAAAACAAGTATGCATTAGCCAAATCATTTCACGAGGTCATTTCTTTGGCAGGGGAGTGAAAATGCCTTACCGAAGCAGAAATTCGTAAACTCCAAGAATATGAAGATGCATTATACGATATGTCCACCGATGCATTTGAAAAAAATGAGTACACCTATGAAACCCTTCTGCAGTGATTTTATGCAAAAGTAAGACAACGTTGTGATACCAACAACACATGAAACAAGAATTAAACCCTAAGAGAAACGTATTACTTTCAACTTTCAACTTTTCAACCATGTTACGTATTCACAATACTCTGACACATACCCTCGAACCGTTTGTTCCGATCACCCCAGATCTGGTAACCATTTATTCATGTGGACCAACAGTATA
>JAYREU010000043.1:0-9577 GCA_041908765.1 Candidatus Absconditabacterales bacterium | reverse complement strand
GGTTTGAATTATTGTGTATATTGCTCGAAAACATGAGATAGTAGGTGCATATGCATTCGCAGGATTGGGATTGCTGTATATGTGCCTCGTAGCACGATCAGCATATCAAAGTTGATTTGAGCGATATCTTCTTGCATGGACGTTGCAAATTAGCTGAGTACTTTTTTTGGTGAGCCGACTTTTTCGAAAATGATGACACGCTAAAAAATAGTAAAATAGACTACCATATGTGCGACATTTCTCTATGCTCTACACAATTTTATCACCTGAGTCAACATGGAGACATTAGCACTATTTTTCTCATCACTTGAGTGACAGTTTTTGTTTAATATTATTTTCTGTTTGCTCATCGGGACAGCCATGGGACTCGAGAGACAGATCAAAGGCAAGGATGCGGGTATTCGCACCTTCTGTTTCGTGATCTTGTGAGCTATGGTCTTCACGTTCATTTCACATCAGGTAGATCCACAATCTACCTCGAGAATCGCTGCACAGATTGTGACGGGTATTGGTTTCTTGGGTGCATGATTGATTATCAAAGACACCGAAAGCACACAGATCAAAAACCTCACTACCGCTGCGAGCATTTGGTATGCAGGAGCTATTGGGATGTTGATCGGTTTCAATTTCTACGTCCTTGCTGCTTTCTCCGCATTAGGTGCACTTGCTGTACCACATTTCTCTAGGGTCATTAGTAGACATTTTGATCCTACCAAAAAATATGGCACACCACATGAAGAAGATGACTCAAATGTAAAAACTCTTCACTAAGGAGTGATCTGTTCTTGGATGCCTTGCCACAAGGATTTGAGATCAGCTCCTTGTACTTTTTTGACCTCGACACCATCTTTGAAGATCTTGAAGGTAGGCATACCCGTGATGCCTTGCATCATCGCAATTTCTTGTTCCTCATCTACATCAACCTTGTATATGGTTGCATGTGCTCAAAGTTTAGCTTGCATATCATCGAGATAGGGTGCGACCATTTTGCATGGGCCACATCGCTCTGCGAAAAAATCAATGACGACAACGCCGTTTTGGATAGCTGCATCGAAAGTGGTCTGCGTAAGTTTCTGCATGGTATATATAGTATAAATAAATCTAAAAACTAAGAACTACAAACAAAGTGAAGAACTGCGGGAGAGATAAGTGCGCAGGCCAGTTTGGAACGAGCGGACGCATAAATGCCTGCGTACACCGTCTTGGAGACGCCCATCTTGGTACACGCCTGCGCCATAGTCAGCTGGTCTATATCCTGCCAGACAATCGCCTGCAACTCCTCTGGCATCAAATCAATCTGAGACAATTGTTTGAGCGCAGTTTTAGTCAGTCACACAGGACCAAAACACTGACACTCCATCTGCTCTACCTTGATTTTGACTTTTCTACAAATCTTTTTTCTGCCTACGGTCATCTGCAATCACTTTGAATAAAAGAACATGTTCGGTAATTTAATACAGAAATCTTTCTCAATTGCAAGTGAATTTTAGAATATGTTCTGGAATGAAAGAGAATCTGAAAATTAATTTTCATACAATGTATACGTAAGGGTTCAACTATAGGTACTAACTGCTTGATATGCAGGTAGCGTAAATAACAGATATAAATTAGCACCATACGTTGAGAGAATTCATCATGTCGCAGAAGGATCCCTTTTGATGAAGGTGACAATACCTGTCGCAAATTGATATGAGGTGACTCCCGTGGAAAGTACTACCTGTGGGTTGATCGTTCAAGAGAGAAGCGTCAGTCCACTTCCCTTTCGTTGGATCATTCCCGTAGTAATCATCGCACCTCCAGTACCCAACATATTCGTCAGTCCAAGTGTAGTATAATATCACGAAGCAGCCCCTTTTTCATCAATCACTTGGAAATAGTCTGAAATACGTTCTGAAATCTGTCCTGTGTTGGTAGTTTGCAATCAAGTGATACTCCATCACGTTTGTGAAGATATTGCTATAGTACCGAGTGAAATTGTAAAAGTTCTTGAAACAATATCAGATCTATTTCATTGATAATCTACAACTCATGTCATCGTTCTGACGCCATTTGTCATGCCAGTGAACAGTACAGATCGGCCTCACGTACTGCTTATCGTACCTGTTTTGACTACCCCTGATAATGAAACGGTAATCACCCCATTGGGTTGTCATGTACCCACCACATCAAGCGTAGATGAGGTCACGATTGCTCCTGATCACGGTGATATTATAGTAGGATCTAGCACCATAAACAAACGAGTAAGTCCATGTTGCACGACATTATTGTTGAACATCAAAAATAATCATCCAATCAATAAGGTGGATGGAGATTCGATCAATAACGTATTGACCGTATTATCAAATCAAAGACCTATCACAAAGAGCGCGTCACGTTCTCAGGTTGTTGAAATACGTGTAATACGGTTTTGAGCAATACCACGATATGCGGTAAACGATCCTCCAGCAACAATTTTTTGATCTGCCTGGATTCACAATGTAAGTACGGTACCATTGAATCATGTCCCTACAAAGGTAGTATCTCTGGCTCCTGTCGCACTCAAGCGAGTAATACGACTTTGGGGAGTTCATGCATAGTTGGTGAATGCGCCTCCTGCAACTATCTTACCATCTGCTTGCATCGCTAGTGCATTGACCGTATTATCAAATCCAGTTCATACAACAAACGTTGTGTCCCTAGCTCAGGTCGTTGTCAGACGTGTGATACGACTCTGTGCTACTCATGCATACGTAGTAAATGCTCATCCTACCACTATCTTGCTGTCTGCTTGCATTGCCAATGAGTTGACAGTCCCATTGAATCATGCTCAAATGACGAATGTTGTATCTCTTGCTCCCGTGGTAGATAAACGGGTGATGCGACTCTGTGCTACTCATGCATACGTCGTGAATGCTCATCATACTACTATCTTACCATCTGCTTGAATTGCAACTGCATTCACCGTGTTATTACATCATGCTCAAATCACGAATGTAGTATCTCTCGCACCCGTACTTGTCAAACGCGTGATACGGTTTTGTGCGGTACCACTATAACTTGTAAAAGCTCCTCCAACTACTATCTTGCCGTCCGCTTGTACTGCCACCGCATTGACATTGTTGTTGAAGGCAGAACCAATGTTGAATGTAGTATCCAAAACTCACGTCGAGGTCAAACGCGTGATGCTGTTTTGTGACGTACCACTAAAATTCGTAAATGATCCTCATACTACTATCTTGTTATCAGATTGTAGTCAAATAGATAGCACACTGTTATTGAAACCAAATACCACAAGCTCATTATCTCTAGCTCCTGTCGCATAAAAACGTACAAAACGATTTTCAGTGAAACCATTAAACGTAGTGAATGAGCCTCATGCAACTACCCTACCATCACTTTGTATTGCTAAGCTCGCAACGGTATTGTTGAAACCAACTCATGCTGAGAGTAATGTAGTATCTCTGGCTCACGTCGTCGACAAGCGCGTGATACGTGTCTGAGCTGTACCACTATAGTTGGTGAATGCCCCACCAGCAATTATCTTACCATCTGTTTGCAAGGCCAAGGTACTGACTGTGTTATTGAAAGCTGATCCCACAACATATGATACATCTCTTGCTCCAGTTGTAGTGACACGAACAATACGATTGATTGCTGTTCACGCGTAATTGGTGAATGCGCCAGCAGCCACAATATTCCCTCAAGTTTCTATCACAAGCGCACTAACCGTGTTATTGAATCCTGTACCGATATTAAAGGTCGTATCTCTCGCTCCCGTTGTCGATAGACGAGTCATACGGTTTTGTGGAGTGCCAGCATAATTGGTAAATGCTCCACCTACTACTATTTTTCCATCTACTTGCATAGCCAATGCACTCACCGTATTATCAAAACCTGTACCAACTACAAATGTTGCATCTCTTGCTCCCGTCGAAGATAAACGAGTGATGCGACTCTGAGCTACTCATGCATAGGTAGTGAAAGTTCATCCAACGATAATCTTGCCATCTGCTTGTATGGCTAGTGCATTGACCGTGTTGTTACATCATGCACCGATCACAAATGTCGTATCTCTTGCACCTGTACTCGTCAAGCGCGTAATACGATTTTGTGCTGTACCACTGTAGTTGGTGAATGCTCCTCCTACTACAATCTTGCCATCTGCTTGTACTGCTACCGCATTGACGGTATTATTGAATCCTCCTCACACAATAAATCCCGTATCGATTCCTCATCACGTCAGCAAACGAACTATACGATTGGAAGTAGCATTGTTGTAACCGGTGAAGCTTCCTCACACAATTGTTTTACCATCTGCTTGAAGTGCAACTGTGGTGACAGCATTGTTGAAGCCTCATCCAATACCAAAGGTCAGATCAACCATAAACGTAGAAGCACCACAACTAGAGAACATAATTTTTCCTTGGGTAACTGTTGCTACTGCAGTTTCATCTGAAGAAATTCCTGCTACACATTCTGCATCTGGATTGGTAGTTAATCAACGTGTCGAATAGTCTTCATCTCATTCATGTTTGACCATGATTGGGACACTTGTTCACTCTGGCAGATCTGTGGTTAACTCAACACGCATAGGTTGAGCAAACTCAAGATGTGATCCAGAGTCACCCAAAATAAACTCTGACTCAGAAAGTTTTTCAATCACAAAATCCTGTATTGCATCAAACTGACTTTCACCTCATTGGTCCTCTTGGTGTATTACTTGCTGAGGTATCTCTACCGTAATGTTATCTTGTTTGATAATAACCTCATCGGGCACAGAAATCTGCTTTTCTATGGTAGTAGGATTCCACCCTTCACTGCGTATATACAACAGCATCTCTTCCATATCTGTGAGTGATGCTAGGTAGTTGGTGAAAAGTTGTGGGCTATCTGTCACAGCTCACAGACGTGGATCCAGTACATATAAACTCCCATCCGTCCCCATCACCACAACAAATCTATGTGCTTGTTGCTGACCTCCCTCACTCCAACTAACATACATATCAAAAATAGTATCTTTGGTCAACTCAGTCAATGTAGTCATAGTTGCTTCGACTACGGTTGGATCAATTGCTGTAAGTTGTAAATCGTGCAGTCATTGTTGTATAAGTTCAAATGAGTCTCCCTTGGGTAGTTCTGGAAGTTCTTCTCGGCCTCCTGCCCAAAGGATCATTTGTTGATTTTGTCTAGCAAGCTCTGATCCTATTTGACTCGAAATACTATGCGTATCTACGCTAATGGAAAGTAAGCTCGTAGGATCAATACGACCAACCTCATCAAAAGCGATTAAGGTATCTGGCTCAGTGAACATGATTTCTTGCTCTTGCAACTCTTGTACAATCATCTCTTCTCAAAACATACCATCTTCTGGCAGTTGTTCCTCTGGCGCGACTAGGTGTTCCTCAGATGCTTCTTGCTCTCCGATTTGTTCACTTCCCTCTCCTTTCTCTTCAGGTTCTATTCCCCATATTTCTTCGTCTGGCAGTACAATTTCAATGTGCTCCTCAGGCGTACCAACGACTGCAGGGAGCTCGACAAAGTAAGTCGGTGTTCAATTCTCTTCTCATTCGTTTTCGCCAATTGGTGTTCACGCAACTTCCTCGATTATTTCATCAGGTGTTTCTTCGTCGCGTGCTTCATCTATGGTTTCTGTTTCTCATGCTTGATCAATTTGAAACATATCATCCGTATCACTCTCTATTTCCTTATCTACAAAGACTTCCTGTTCTTGTTCTTCTATGTTCTCATCAGTCACTTCTTGTTCTATTTCCTCTTTCGGAAAAAAAAGATCTGTCGCCTCATCAGCACGTACAAATCAAATCGAAAGCAATTGTTGGACTACGAGGACATACACGGTGAGCAATGCCCCTCATCGATACCACCACGCAAATTTGTGTGACATCCTTCTACGAAGTTAAAAATAGACACACTCAACTATACTTCTTTTCATCTCTCAGAGCCAATTTAAGGTTAAAAATGTACATATCACCTTTACATTTTTTTATTTCTGTGTTTTATATAAACCCCGCACCAGAGGCGCGGGGTCATTGCATCAATCATACTTCGTTATGAAGATGCAAAGATATCGCTAACGCGATTTTTTTGATGGTTCAAAGCCCCGTGCAAAAGCACGGGATAATTCTTCCCTCCAAAATCACTACGTGCTTTTGGGGAGCGAAATAAAACCCCTAACATTTCGTGAAAGGGATCATTATATCAATCACTAAAATCTTCACTACGTGAATTTTTAGTGAAGATATAAAGAAAACCCCGTACGCATACGTACGAGGTTTTGCCAGATGACTGGCGGGACTGATTATTCTTATCTTTGTGCTGATCTCAGACCTGCTTCATACAGCCTTTGAAATCCTTTCTTGAAGAAGTCATAGACCCAGTTCCAGAGATTTCTTAGCATATCATCAAATATCCACCAGACTAAACTTCCTGGCCAGTTAAACCACCAGCGGAAAGCATGACCTTTGAGATCAGTGGGGCTCATGAGTCTTTCCACTTCATAGCTTTCTTTTTTAAATTCTGCCAGGGTGTTTTTATCCCAATTCAGCCAAGATCCAACTAAGTTACCCTTTTTCTTAGCAAAATTCTCTGCTAATCTTTTGAGTTCATCACCTTTTTCTCTTCCGTAGAAGAAGAAGCGGATGTAAGCAAAGATCAAACCAATACCTAAGTAGATCAATACCCGAGTCCAGGTAAAGAGATTTTTGAGCCAGGTCCAACCATCGGTAGCACCTGTTTCATCCTTCCCCCAGAAGTAAATAACGGCTAAGAAGGCCAATAAGGCCACGAATGAAATAAATCCATTCTCCTTTGCTTCTGCAGAAATGAGGATAATAAAGAAGATCCCGAAGAGGACCCAGAACCACACTGCGGCTCCAAATAATAGTAACTCCATAATTGAAAAGGTTTTGTTGTTAATAATAGTTAAAAAAATAATTCATTTTCGTTTATGCGGCTTTTGCATGCTCAATCTCATCGTTCGTTTTTATGATTTTTGCAACACAGAGATCAGCAGCCACATCCTGACTTACAGGAATGTTGTTTGCATCCCACGGATGGGTTAACCCCGAAGATGAGTTGATCCGCACTAAGTGCATTGGATAGTTGTATCTCCTGAGGATACGAATAATTTCAGGGACTGAACCACCTTGTGTGCCAGCGCCAGGAATCAACAACGGTACTGGAGTATCTGCAAATTGTGCAATCACATTCTGAAAGTGAAACACCGATTCTGGGCGATCACTTATACCTACGACTGCACCCACATTGGGAAACTGCGACGTAAGTTCTGTGAGCCATTCTGCTACATGCAGATACAGAGGAAACCCTGATACTCCCATAGGCTTCGTTTGCAGACGATTACTGCCCGGGTTGGAAGTCAGACACAACACGTACGCACCCTTTGTCTGGTCTTTTAGAAACGGCAGAACCGAATCATCGCCCATATAAGGAGATACGGTGATTGCATCGAAATCCCAGTTGTGGAGAATATCCTTGGCGTAGTTTTCACTACTCTTGCCGATATCTCCACGCTTCGCATCACCGATGGTGACGGTATTGGTCAAAAGATTTTGACCTTCGTTAACTTGATTCAAAATGAAATCTAATTCAGTGAAGCCCTTAAAATGCTTTTCAAATCCACGCGGGCGGTTCATACGCTCATAAAACCCTAGGTTGGGTTTAATTGCCCCTATGGGAATTTTCCTCTCGTTTAATCTCTCCATCACTGAATAGATGTAACTCGCCCAAGGGAGTTGATCACCTTGATAGCCACTTTCGATACCCAGTGTGTGTAAATCCAGCCCAAGACACAGCGACGAAGGGTTTGCTGCTAGTTTCTCGCGAAACGTCAGCTCTTGCCAGTTTTTTTCCATAAATATTGTTTTTAATTTTTTTTACATAATGTGAAGGTACTTTCTGCACTCTCACGAGAAGAAGTCAGAAAATCGTGAAAAATACTTATATTTATTATATATTATAAGTCAATATGAAAGTATATCTTGTAAAAGCACGTGAAAGAGGTAGATTTAGACAACATTTATATGTAGTTTTTGCTCATGCGTAGCCAATTTCCTGTGTATATTTCCTCTGGCAGTAATTTCGCCTGTGACCCTGTCCAGCTTGCAACCTATCAAAAAAAATATGCGTGGTCGGCAGACGGTTGTTTGCAGTATGTGACCGGCGTGATCCGCAATGAGGTGGGTGCAGTTTTGGTGGGATATAACAAAAAACATCGCAATCGACAAATTCCCTCGGGAAAGGTGGATAAATGAGAAACGTTGCTCAATACGCTGGAGAGGGAACTCGAAGAAGAAATACACCTGGAAGTCACACAAGCAGAACTACTCGGTAGGAGTAAAGTCATCTACAACGGCATGGTCCGAGAAGGACATTTTTTCGATACAGAAATTTCTGGTACACTCCAAGCACAAGAACGCGATACTATGGAAGAGTTCAAACGAATATCATTTATTCCTGCAGATAATTCCCTTGGGCGATGACTGACCGATGGAACAACGAGCATCACTGATGAAAAAGAAATTTTAACTACGCGACATATGTTTGCAGAGCTCTATCGATTGCTCAATTTCCCTGGGTATCATGCACTTATGCAACAACGCGTCATTGTACCACCAGACACAGACCAACAGAATAATTTCCTTCAACTGCGAGAGAGTTCGTCAAATACGTTGAGAGTTGAGTCAATTAGCTAAGTTGTTTCTTTTTCTCAAGAAGATACTTGTAGAGTTCCAAATCATCATTTTGCTCATCCTCAATATCCTTTTCCACATCAAGTGATTGGGAGATCAGTTCATACAAGTCAGGTGAAATAATATCGTGATGCAATGCACTAGATAGATTGGGCTTTGCATGCGCGCTTGTCTGCGCAAATCATTCACGGAAGTGTGTTGATAGTTGAAGGTTTTTTTCTACAAATTTGAGCATCCGATCTGCTACCTGCTTTTTTTGCGCAAGTGATACGGTAGGCAACCTAAAAAAGTCATCAAGATTATCTTCTGAAATAGCGATAGTACTCGTTGTGATAAGTTGCTCTATAAGGTATGATATCTGTTCATCGGCTTCCAAGAAATTATTAAAAAGTTCATTGTTTTCCATAAACATATCTAACTCATGATCATCAGGGAGTGGTTGATTATTCTCCTTAGCTTCCAAGACACGGCTTGCCTCTGCAAAAAAATCAATAAATTTTCTATGAGCCTCAATATAATGCATCATGATCTTGCGGCTATAGGTGAGCAACGTTCACATTCTCTGATAATTATTTCAATTAACTCACTGCATCAACAACATTTTCATCGACTCCTGCGTCCTATGTATAGTCGTCATCAACAAGGGTGTATCCGAAAAAAGATGGAGTGGGTTTTGGGTACACGCATCGAAATCTAAGGTTTCAGTCTTCATTGAGGTGTTTTATCCATACGGAATTTCTAAAAACAAAAGAAACTGGATATAATAGGATATTTACACCTATTTAGATCCAATGAAGACAAGAAAGCACATTACTGAGTGAGAAAGGTGGAAAATACACACACTCCTGGGAGAATGATATGATCAGGAAGTC
>JAYREU010000042.1:0-1916 GCA_041908765.1 Candidatus Absconditabacterales bacterium | reverse complement strand
TGGAACAATACACGGGTACATACTGATACAACAACGTGGCAAGATGAGCAACTCCTCATGCAATATCTCGACCCTGCCACAGGAGAAATACACATCACTCCTCGAGAAGGGAAACTTTCACCCTTGTACACACCGTTGAGAATTATGACTGCTGCACAAATAAAAGTAGGACGAGAAGCGCAAACTGAAAGAACGGGCACATTCATGTCAACGCACTAGTCTGAGAATTTCAGGAATAATATTGATACACGAGATCAACATCAGCAAGCTCACTGGGTCCCTCTGGGAGTGAGCTTGCTTCGTATGCGGTAAAAAATATATATCTAAACGGAAGACCTGCGTTGACTAGAACTTTTTGCTCCTTTTTGGGTCATGCCAAAAAGGAGGCACCCCGCAGGGGGAGAAAAGGCAAACAAGATATAAGCACCTATAAAAAAGTAATTGCTACGCATAAATAAAGTAAGTGAAGGTAGTGTCGCTTGTAGATGAAAGGAAGATACATATACTGCTTTTATTTATGAAGTCATAGATCTATGCATACCAGCATACAACCTACCGCTCATCTCGATCCAGAAACACAACAACAAATTATGCTCGCTGCTCCTGAGAAGTGGCTTGGTATCAAACAAGACCTCACCAACTCCCTCACCCAAGACGCATGGGTACAATTTGCACAAAAAAATAAATCAGCATACATAACGGATGAAAAATGAACTATCATTTCATATTGTGCCTATGGCAATCAAGGCGAATACTATCAGCAATTCATACCAAATATACTCCACAACTTCTATCGTCCTGCTCTCCTCATCTACCTGTTCACTCGTGAAGACGAACAAAACAAAGGCTATGCAAAACAACTCTTCGGAGAAGTTCTCAGCACTGCTCAATCACAAGGTCATGACTGACTACTTCTCTCTACCTGATCTCCGCGTCTCCAAGACATGTACAAAAGACGGGGATGCTCGTCATTCAACGTAATTCATCCGACCAATTCATTCTTCGTCAAAGAAGGTATCACCAAAGATGCTGTTTTGGGAAAACAACTTATACCTCACACGCACTAGTCACTAGACTTCAACTTAAGGCAGAAACTTCTGGGGAGCTTGGCCTGTTACTGTCACTTGGATACCTATGACATCTTGTTTGAAATGATGAAGGATGGGTCCATACATAGTGTATATCACCTCAGATGCTTTTTTCATAGACATATAAATGAGTGCTTGTTGAGTTCCTATTTCTTGAAGTGCTTTTTCATTGAGCTCATCGAGGAGATTTTGTTCGGTATTGTTGAATTTTGCAATTTCAATTAATTCAGAATTTCTTGCCAAAATCGTTGCCTTTTGATCTCTGATTTTGAACGTAGGGTGAGGGAGTTGCACATTGATGAATTTAGTCTTTGGATCGTACATGAAGACCGCTCCATTTTTGGTATCAAAATCATACTCTACTCCCACTTTGCCATCGAGTGACATCGTCACGGTTCTCGATTGTGCGCTATTGATGATATCTTGTGCGATCCTCGCTAATCCTGTTTCGTTAGTCGTGTCATACAACGATTCTGTCCTCGTCCCATTCACGGTGAAAGGCTGCTCTGCAGTCACGAGTTTTGCCAACAGAGACGGATCACCGAGATTAATCTCTCACATATTGTTCTCTGCCATACCTTTTGGATTGGTGATACGATCATAGACCATGACGCCACAGAGCGTCACAGCAACACCCGCGATAAACGCAAAGAGATAACCATAAATACTCCCCTGATCTGGTTGAGACAATTTGTGTTCTTTGGTAACTTTTTCTAAATATTGTTTGAACATGGTAGCTTCTTTGGTAGTCATGCCGTAGACCTCCTGTAATGTTTTGAGGGTCTGTCCAGCGTTTGCTCGTTGATCAAACTGAAAGGTCGAACTCAC
>JAYREU010000041.1:0-3976 GCA_041908765.1 Candidatus Absconditabacterales bacterium | reverse complement strand
AGCATGGCGGACGTCCTGAATGATCTGATGGGGAGTATTTATTACTTTCAACTATGTATGACGAACGATTTTAATAAGCACAACAAATCACCAGAGTCTCAACGCAATCAAGATTTGCACATGCACAAAAAGTGAGAGATGATACAACAACATCTCAATACAAATCTACTCAAAAATAAAATTCCTTTACCTATTGATGCATTTCAAGAACATATTTTGGAGTCTATCAAACACAACCCAGTGACTATCGTCGTGGCAGATACGGGGGCTGGTAAATCTACCCGTGTACCACAATTCTTGCTAGAGCATACCGATCATGAGATTGTAGTGACACAACCACGTCGTGTCGCTGCTAAGTCAGTTGCTAAACGTGTAGCACAAGAAATGAACAGTCGTTTTGGAGGGAAAGTTGGTTTTCGTACTGCCGTGGATCGCAATGATAGTATTGAGACACGTTGTTTATTTGCAACCGACGGCTTGCAACTCATTCGTGAACTGACGAAATCCAAACAAACTACGGGAACGTGAGTTGTCCTAGTCATTGATGAAGTCCATGAATGGAATCAGAACATCGAAACACTCATCGCCTGGGCCAAGAAAGCAATCAATGCTAGTGAAGATATCAAAATTGTCTTGATGTCAGCGACATTAGACCATGAGAGATTGAGCAATTTTTTTGAGAATGCTCCCGTGATTGAGGTGCCAGGGAGATGTTTCCCTGTGATTGGTTCTCCCAACACTGGTATAGCACAAAAAAAAGCACCAGAGATGCTTGACGAGATTACAAGAATGGCTACTTCTGGGAAGAATACCTTGGTATTCTTGCCGGGTAAAGAAGAAATAAATCAAATGCAAAAAGCCTTGTTAGAAAAAAAAGTGCAAGCAGTTATCTTGCCTTTGCATGGGGAGTTGGATGCTGAAGAGCAGGATAGAGTATTTGATAGCTATCGTCTCCCAAAAATTATTTTGAGTACTAATATTGCACAGACATCACTTACTATACCAGATATTGATGCAGTAGTAGATAGTGGCCTAGAGAGACGTATTGAATTGGTGAACAATGTTGAAACATTGACCTTGGCAAATATTTCTCAAGCCGACTGCAAACAACGCGCAGGTCGTGCGGGTAGACTACGTGAAGGTGAGTATGTGCTATGTAACAACACAAATTATGCACAATTCTCGGCATATCCTACACCAGAAATTTTGAGAAGCTTATTGGATCAAATGGTATTACGTTTGGCTGGGGTCGGACTGGACGCAACCACATTACCGTTTTATCATCAGCCAAACGCACAAGTTTTGGCAGAAGCTAAGAAAACACTGATTGCTATCGAAGCATTGGATGCTCAAGGGAAGATCACTAAACTTGGTCACAAGATTAATAAGTTCCCTACCAATGTAGAAGCCGCTCGTATGATTATTGAGGCAGTAGAACATAAATGCCTCAACCCCGTACTTACCATAGCATCGATCCTTGGATCACAAAGTGGAAGTCTGCGTAGACGTCCCAAAAATGATGATCCTGCTGATTTCAAAGGATGGGAGGAGCTTATTTCTCCTGACAAAGAATATCAATCAGATCTCTTGGTAGAACTTGAACTCTTTTGGAAAGCTAAGGAGATGCGTGGAGGAGAGTTGATCAAAAATGGTATCCTCCCCAAAGCATATGGACAGGCAAGTGAGATCAGAGGACAATTGCGTGAAGCGTTGTCTAGCCTGGGATATAATTTTCATCGTTACAATGATAATATGCAAAATGAAGAACTTATCCTCAAATCAGTAGCAGCATGATTAGTCGGGCATTTATATCGTAATACAGGTGGGAAAAAGTATCGTAACGGTGATGATCGTGAACTTGCGAAGGAATCAATCATCAATCGTTTAGATAAATATCCTGAATGGGTAGTGGGAGAACCAATGAACATTGCGATCAAAGATCGTAGAGGAAGATCATTGACTTTGCCATTGCTCAAAAATGTCACTGCCGTCAAGCCAGAGTGGATGAGTGAGATAGCTCCTCACTTGGTCGAAAAGAAGATTGAAAGACTATATTGGGAAAGTAATAAACAATGTGTCGTACAAGACCATGTCACTATCTTCAATGGTCAAGAAACTTTACGTGAACCAAAGCAAGCTCCCTGGAGTGAAGAAACACAAAGTATTTTAGTTGACCGTATGTTGAATAATTATACGTGATCAGAATCTATAAATGAACTCTATCGTGCTAATATGAGTATATTGGAACAATATCGTTCATATTATGTACGTAGTGGTTGAAGTATTGAAAAACGTGATTCTCAAGTAGTCCGTGATCTGTACAATAAGGTGCTTATGCCATACAAATTTTGTAGCTTTGAACAACTTATTGCAGAGAATATTCCTACAGCTATATTGACGCTCAAGCTTGAAGATCTTATTTCTACACAACAGATACAACAGATCGAAATAGCAAATCCAGATAAACTAGAAGTGCATGGTGCATTGTCACCTATCACATATGCTGAATCGTACGGCACATTCTATGCAAAGATTGAAGTGACAGAGGATTGGGTATTTGCTACTTCACAAGAGGAGCTTTTGTTGCCAAGTGGTCGTCAGCTTGTGATGAGATGTAATGGATATGAAGCGAGTACCATAGCCGAGCTTCGCAAAAAAATTGAAGCTAATGCTGTCTCTCAGGCTTGGTCTCTCAAAAAATCTGAAATAGAAACAACATCTTGGATATCCAATCCTGATGAGGTACTTCCTTATGTACAGCAACTTTTGTCGCCCGTGGAGATAGTGACGACAAGGATAGGGCAAAAAGTTGAAGGGTATATTTCATTGTATTCTGATAGTGATCCTGATTTTCAAATTAGATTGCGTGATTCATATGAAGTTGCACAACAAGAAACCAAAATTGGACTTGAACGTCTCTTTGAAAAATCAGTCAGAACTGCCTGTACTGTGCCACAGCAAGAACCTTGGACATGATATTATGGTAGATTGTCAGACTTGGGAAATGCACTCAAACAACGTTTGGATATGCTCAAAGCATCAGCTAGTGCTATGATTACCAAAGAGAATATCCGTGGTCTCATTACTTCGATAAGTGAGCAAGCAACTCAATGTACAGAAAACTTCTTGACTGAGTATCAACAAGCAAGTGCTGAAATAACAAAAATAGAGCAGAAACGAGCCTCTTTGATTGATGGTCAACACAAATATCTTGTTGATGAGGCGCAAGAAGTAGCTACGAGTATACAAACTCTTTATAGTTTATTGCAACAAGGGCAGTGTGCTGAAAGTATGTTACAGGTACAACAACTTAATCAATATCTTTCTACGATACCTGCATTAATTCTTCAAAGACAAGAAGAAGAAAGTCAGCGTATAGCAGCTGCTCATCTTCCAGATGGACTTTTGGAAAGAGGATTTAGTGGCGACCTAGCGTCGGCGATTCAATTTATGGAGAACGTCAAAAAGCTACCAAAAAGACAATTAAATAGTCATGAACTGACATGTGGTAGATCACGTGTTCACTCTCATTTGGAGGAGGTTTGGTCTACTATGGGAGAGACGACTGGTTTCTTCTGTGGTGCAGATCCCAATGACGTCAAATATTATGTGTATGAATATCATTTTGGCGGGGAGCAAGGATATGTGGATACTACTTCATCTGCTGTCCCAAGTCCCAAAGAACAATCTTATGCCTCTAGTGCATCATCAAACGATGATATGCTAGAAGCACTTCGCAAAGCTGGATTGATCAAATAACGTATACATCACCAGAAACTCCACTCTCTGACTACCTCCTCCAGCATAGCTGGTGGAGGTTTTTATATCCTCTTTTTTTCTCCCTAACTTCTCCGTCTTTTTCACATTTGGGATCCGTAGACTGCCAACATCTCGATCAGATCACTCAGGAGTGGAGTCGGTTGTGCAGGTATTTCCGTAGGCATTCCTACAGCATGGCGGACGTCCTGAATGATCT
>JAYREU010000040.1:0-7572 GCA_041908765.1 Candidatus Absconditabacterales bacterium | reverse complement strand
TCGGTATCAAGGAAACCTCCTTCTTACTTACTTTCGCCACACTTCTGATGCAAATCATCGCCCTTCTCCAAGATCCCACCTATCCCAACAAAATAGTCCTCGAAAAACTCATCTGCGCCATCTGCGGTTGGGACAAAACGACTCTTTTCACCCACTATGATCGTGAGCTGAGTGAAGATGATTATAGCAAAATACAATCTGCCTACGAACAGGTAGAAATCCACAAACAGCCCCTCGACTACGCCATCGGTTTTGTCACCTTTGACCATAAACAGTTCATCGTCTCACCGTCGACGCTCATCCCGCGTCCTGAGACCGAGTACATGATTGTCGCTGTCAAAGACTATCTCGCTTCGACCAACATACCCCACACACTCCTCGATCTCGGTACAGGCTGTGGCGTGTTGGGTATTTGTGCCTACCTAGCAGGCGGTGAAAAAATTACTCACGCCTATCTCACTGACGTCAGTGAAGACGCACTCGTCGTCGCTAGACAAAACGTTGCTAGACACATCCCCGACGCAACCAACATCACTGTCCTCGCCTCAGATATGTTTGACCATCCAACGTTACAAAAACTAATACCCCCCCCTTCTCAAGGGGTCTCAACGACACTCCCCCCTTTCGAAGGGGGGTACCCTGCAGTACTGCAGGGTGGGGGGTTACTGATCGTTGCCAATCTCCCCTACATCCCTGAAGACCTCTTCGACAACAACGTCGACGACACGGTCAAAAAACGAGAACCCAAATTCGCCTTCGTCGGATGAGTTGACGGACTCGACCGATACCGCATCATGTTCGACACGTTAAATAGTTCTCCCCAAGCAAAAAATATGATTCTCTTCCTCGAAATGATGACCCGACAAGTCGATATTCTCCGTCAAGCATACGGAGAAAACTGGCTCTTCGAAGAAGTCCAGACATTTCATTTCAATATTAGGATCGTAAAGGTGACCAGAATCTGTCCTTAAGTGCAAAGTCCTTGAGGATTGGAAACTTTGAGTCTACGAAAAAGTTTCCATTTCCGAAAGAGGCTTGGTGCAACATCCGTATAGTGAAAGTACGTAATAGGCAAATATCACATAATTAAGAAAAAGGTCTCATTACATGCACCTAGTGCAGGACCATTGTGGGTTATATATTTTTGAGTCTACGAAAAAAATTATATTCCCACAAGAGGTTCTGTGTAATATAAGAATCGTAAGAGCGAAAAGAAAATAGAAAAATTAGCTTACCGGAGTAACGGTGTTTTTCTTCTTAGCGTCTGTAATATATACTTCCTTCAAGACATTTTTTAGTTTTTCAACATCTGGCTTACCATCACTTTGCTTATACTCTTTAAGATTCAAAACACGTGACTGACTAGTAGCGTCATCAATTCCTAAGATACCATATCGCAATTGTGGTTCACCACTAGGTCACTTTCAGTATTTTGTAAGCTTCCGTGAAAATCCTAACCTATTTGGCAACTTTCATACATGTGCTTTCACAGCACTTGATTCATTAATCACCAAATCGGTAGGTTTTATCTTCCCTGCTTCAGCTTTAAGATCCTTTACAAAACTCCTCCATCATAAATCCTCATAATATGTGGTTAACATTGCTTTAATACTATTCTTATAGTTATTTTTTTCTTTAGGTAGGTTTTGAGCATCAAGTTCAAATATTTCTTGTAGGGCAATATGACCTACAAATGTTTTGTTTGAATAACCAACTAATCTACCTTTTGCATATAAGTTGTTGCGTATATCTCGATCATTTCTCTTAACATACAAATTTACAAAACCTCACTCAATCTTTGCCAACAATTTATTGTCAACCCCAAAATGAGACGATACATCATTCTCAAGTTTTAGATCTTTCACTTGCAAGCTACCGATAACCTGATCCAGCATTCTTTGACACTGGTCTGTTGTATTAAACAGTCATTTGATTTTGTCATCTATTGAATTACTAGTAGTAGCTAATGCTGGTATAATATTTTGAGTATTAGTACCTTGGGAAATTTCTGAAATAACCCCTTCATTACTCACTGAAATTATTGTGTCTCAGAGGCTATACACTTTGATTGAATCCTGAGGTATTGTATATTTTTGTTTCTCTGATTCTGTGAGAATAACTGGCGTTTCTTTGTATTTCACAAACACGCTATCTTGTGGTTCTTTTATTTGCGTAGTAAGATCCACCCCATTCGCAGCCAACAAATCTTTCATCGTCAATGGTCCACAGATAGCATCAGGTTTGGATTTCCCTGGGATGTGTCTGAGAAGTTGGAAATAGTGAAGCGCTAGGATATCGTTGGTAGTGAGATCAGGCACTTTTTCATCAATCACTCAAGCAGAAATACCTAGTGGTAATCATTCCTTTAGCAAGGCATTTTTGAGTAGATATTTCATGATTCTGATTCTAAAAAATGAATCATCTTCTCATTCTCCTTGCTTAGGAGCGCGCTCAGGCAAAACAGTGGATGCAAATAAAGTCCCCATTTCAGTTCTCATGACATATTCTTCATTCTTTGCAAATATATCATCTTTGAGACCATTTTCGAGTTTATCAGCGAGCGTACACGTTTCCTTCTTGAGATCGGATAACTCTATCGCTTTCATAGCGTCTCTTTCGTGTTGTTCATACTGTGAGTCTTCATCCTGTTGTAAATGTATAACTCCATCCAAAGCCATGTGGTTATCCAAAACATATAAAATCTAGCAATTCTATTCTACCCCTCACTCCTCTTTTTGTCAAAAAAATAGGGGGATTTTTGACAAATGAGGATTTGGTGGTTATAATGGAGTATATTTCTCTCTTTTAGATACATATACATCATCATGACTACTGAAGAAAACAAAGCTCAGAAGCTCAAAGAACAGCTCAATGCATTGCAATTATGTACTCAAAAAGGGAAAATACTTCTCAAAAAAGCCAGTGAATTACTCGAAAGAATACAAAATGACAAACGATTAACGAAGGAATTAGAAAAATAATTTTTTATTTCTTACAAAATCTAATGCCAGAAAATGCAAAAGAGATATTTAAGACGATACAAGAGGAAATAGACAGTAAGCCAAAAGACAACAAGATAGACAAAGAGTTCACTGATCAAATACTACTCGAAAATATTCAAAAACAGAAAAGTATTTTGGGGGATGTAGTAATTGATCTTAAAGAAACTCTTGAAGCAATATCAAGGACGGAATATGCTCAAGATCCTGAAATCGCTGAGATGAAAAAATCTCTCAATGCATATATCTCAGATGCAAATGCACTACTCCAAAACATAGGTGGCGGTACAACTAGCACAACCAACAATAACAACAATATCTGATCAGAAATCAACCTACCTCCTCCCGGTCTGCCTGGTGGTGGATGAGGTAATAATGAACGTTTTGAAGAAGGTATTTCACTTTCACCGGTGTTTGAAGATAGGGGAAACACAAAAACAATACAACTCAATACGAGACTCTGAAAAACTACCGATTCATGAAATCAAGTAAGTGGTGGGGTGTGAGTAACAAGGGTAGAAACTACTGATGGACAGACAGCTCATCAAATCACGGGGAATTTCAAAATCAACACAGGTACTTCTACGGCAAACCTAATCAAAACTAAGGAAAGACAGGCAGTGATAGAAGATAAGGCACAAGATGCGCGTGAAACACTTGCCCGTGAAGATGTGGTAGAAAGTACTAAGGAGAAAGAGGAAGCGAAGAATATCTTTCTCGCATCACAAAAAAAGTTAGATGCATTTTTGAGTGAAAAAGGTATCACCCTCACGACTAAAGATCTTCTCAAAGATGACACAGAAGCAATTCTCAATGGTGAAGAGACACCACGTGAAAACATTAGCAGACAACTTGAGGCTATTCCAAGTGATAAAAAGAAATTTGAATCTCTTCTCGCACAAATGAACAGCGACAAAGCGCGTCTTCAGAGTTTCAACAAACCAGGAGAGGGAAAAAGATAACGAGCCAGCCCACACCCATAGAGAGCGCAAGGGCTGGTAGCCAAGCAGCAATCTGACTGACTCGAGAAAAGTGGGAAGGAAATAATAGACGCGCCAATATATATGGTGTTGGGATTTCTTATGAAACTGCACTTGCCACTCAAACTCAAATAGGAGTAAGAGCAAATTTTCGTTACACCACTGAACAACTTTCAAACATACAAACTCAAATAGAACAGGATTCGAAAGTTATCTCTGCACAAAAATGGTGTGCTGATGCTAATTTTGCATTACAACACAAAAATATGGCATTCTTAGCTCAATACGGCATTTCTGTAGAAAACTGACAGGTTGCACAACACCACATGAGTTTCAGGACTGACTATGATGGCAAAAAAGTAGATCTCTATCTCCTGGGAGATGCGCAATTCCCTGCATATATGGATAAGAAATACATAGTCGAAACAGGTGTCACATTTGCTACCAAAAGTAAAGTGCAGGGACTCGTTGCTATCGGCTATGATTCACAAAAATGATTCTATCCAAAAGTTGGTATCAAGAGTACATTTTAGGGGGTATTTTTTGCATTTCCTGGGCTTTTTGAGTACAATTTAGATGTTTAACTTTGGACAACCTATGGCAGTAGCAGAAAGCAACGCACAGCTGAGCGCAGAGGTCATCTCTGTAGCTACCGAGCTCGAATGACTCAACGAAACACTCAAAAAGTGAGTGGTAGATAGCGCATTGCAGAAAAAATATGAGGAAGTTATGGCCAAGACCAAGGCATTGGTAGATAAACTCCCCGCCTGACAAGAACAACAGCTGAGTGACGAAGCCAGGACACGTTTGCATGCCCTCCAAGAAGCACTCAAAACCACCGAAGCAGATCTCACAAAGTTAGCACAAGAAGTCGACGTGAAAGGCGGTGCGAAAAACAATCGAGAAAAAGCAAAAGATATGATCGACAAATACAAAACGCCCGTTGCACTCGCTGGTGCTGCAGTCACGGGATGATATGGATTATTCAAAGGATTTAGTGAAGGCTGGAAAGAAGGCAAAGGTGTAGGCAAGTTTTTCAAAGCACTTGGCAAAGGTGTAGTAGGCTTTTTCAAAGGTGCATGGGCACGAGGCGCTGCATGGCTCGGAGCAACAGCAGTGAGTATGTGAATTGATAAGTTTGCAGATCTCAGCAAGCTCAATCCTATCAACCGAGCCAAAGATGCCGCTGCAGCAATTGGTGTGAGTATCACCTGACTACTCGCTAAAATTACCGGCAATAAACCTGAAATCTATGATCCTGGGAATCAGGAAACAGAAGCAGCTCGCCTCGAGGACGGTGTATTGGAAATGAGATTTGATGAACTCAATCGTCCTGTACTTGCGAGTGATTCGAAGAAAACAAGTGATGTAGTGGCACTCCCCGAAGAAATACGACTCAAACCAGAAGAGCAACAAGCGGTGCTCGATGATCGCTTCAAAGATCCGACCTTCACCGACAAATACATGCTCACCGTCAGTACTGCAAATATCTGGGCGCAAGCCGCACGTAAACGCATCCCCTCTACGATGAATCCACTCAACGACGATGGTGGCGATTATAATAGTCTCTGGTTGATAGAACAAGATATCTTGGCTGTACAAAAACTCGTCCTAGAACCCACCACCGATAAGGCAAAACTGAGCAGTGCAACGACTGCATTACTCGACAAGATTAGCACGTTTGAAAATGACAGAACCAATGTCATCTGAGGTGGAGATCGAAAAAAACTCATGTGAAATATCCAAGGACACACTGCATGATCAGATAACGCAAGAGAAACAAACTACACTGCTACGCAAGTAAAAGTACTTGATCATATGAGAAAACTATGAGGGTATGGAGATAGTGACGTTGTAGCACATGCATTGATGGATGATTTATTTTCACAAGAACGCTATGCGCCCGTGCTGAAATTATTTGAAGATGTAAGTTTCTTGGAAGAAGTAGAAAAAGCTGCGCTTGCATGAAGTGATGATTTCGATGCATGACTCAATGCTCGTCTTATGAAATTTTTTGGACAACATAACCTACTTGCAAACGGTACTACCAAAGGACTCTCTCCCGAAGCTGTCGCACTCCTTGCCAAAGAGCTTATCAAACAACACAAAGCTATCAAAGCCAGGTTTGATGAAAAAACACCACAGAATTGACTCGAACAGATCGGCAAACATTTCTTGAGAACCTATGGAGATATAAACACAGATACCAAAGCACAAGAAAGAATGGTACAAGCATACGAAAAACAATTTGGTGCTCCTGCTCTCGCTGAGTATGCAAAAAACAAAAAAGGTATCGCTGACTATGCAACAAATAAGTTCACTATCATCAAAGATTTCGCTTGGGATATGGCAAAAGAACAAGCATACAAAAGTTCACTCATTCAATCATTTGGATCACTCTTTTTTAAGCAGTTCCTTGGAGCTACAGCAAAAAAACAAGCAACCTTATGAGGTGGTACACTGCAGTCATTCGCTGATCCCAAAGAAGGACTCCTCGCTGATGTCATAGGTGCAGGCAGTGATTTCTCTGATGCAACCACAAATATATGGATAGACATCGGTATCAATGTAGCACTTTCTTTGATCCCTATGGTAGGAACAAATATGATCGTGGCGCGTGTGGCATCTTCTATAGCTGGAGCAACTATGAAAGCATCACTCGCTCGTCTAGGGGTTTCAGTAGCAGTTGGTGGTGTAGTAGGACATGTTGCACACACGACGATGAATGCATTGATAGGAAATAATAAATGAGGCAGTTTCAGTGAGACAATAAAAAATTATTTTGGTTCACTCCTCGATCGAAAAGAGTTTGCCAAAAATACGTTGTTCTATGGACTCCTCACCGGTCTAGGCCCTTTCCTCAAAGGCCTCAATGTAGCGCAACTCTCCAAAGCAACTACACTAACCCCTGAGCTCCTCACCAAACTTGGCTCAGGTTTCTCAGGCAATCTACTCATCAATAGCTGAATCGCTGGAGCAGAAACAGGTATCATGGAAGGAGCAAAAATCGCTTTTGATCCAGACTATACATGGAGTCGATGAGATGTCGTGACGACCTTTATGCTTGCCTTGGCGATGAACAGTATGCAAAAAGCAGCGGTTGGCAAAGAAAATAAACCGCAAGACATGCTCTCAACTAAATGAAAAGATAATACAGTATCTCTCAAATTCTGAAAAAAACAACTCAAGCCAATAACTAAATTAGCTCACCAAATCGATGCCAAAGGAGATGTCACTGCTACACTTACCAAGCATATTGAGCAAGGCACCGTCTTCACTCGTGGAGCAGATAAAATAAAATTGAGCCAAGAAGGTGGTGTGATCTCCGTCATGAAACAAATAGGCAATCAACGAAAGAAACTGAGTCCTGCTGAAATAAACAAACTCGTATCCAGCAAATCTGAACTTATCATCCAAAGCATGTCACAGAAACTCATAGGTAAACTCAGCAATAGCCCAACTTCAATGAAAGGAGTTCTAGAAAAAGCAAAAATAAATTCTGGAGATTTTATGGAGCGATGCAGGACACATCAAGTCTGATTCATCGAAAAACACACGGTCGGTGATTTTTTCAAACTCATCGGTGAGAAGAG
>JAYREU010000039.1:0-84004 GCA_041908765.1 Candidatus Absconditabacterales bacterium | reverse complement strand
TATCGATCAAGTATTTTCTTTTGCAATGCTTGGATGCGCTGTTTACGTACTACTCCCATTTCTCCAGTTACTCATAAAATAGAGTAATACTAGCAGAATAATAAGAAAAGACAACGCAAAAATTTTATTCACTCATCTCTCCCTTTTCCCAATCTCTCTCAAACTGTCTTGCAAAGGTCTTGATCACCTCGGGGTCGTCAATGAGAATGCCGATTTCTCTGTTGTTATCCAAGGCATTGGTAGAGAGATTCATACTGCCATGGATGAGGAGACGTCCATCAATCAAGAGTTCTTTGGCGTGGAGATAGGGCTCAGGCAAGACCTTCATGCGTGGTTCAACCTGTTCGACACCCTCTCGTTTTTGATTATCAGAGACAAGAATACGTACATCTATGCCAGATGCAACCAGTGAAGCAAGTTGCTCAATCAACATAGGATCCTCAAGATATTGTGCAGCGATTCGCACAGAGTTTGTAGTAGTTGCCAGCGCATCGCTAATTTTTTTTCTACAGTCGATAGGACAGACCAACAGCTGAGGATGGATATCAGACGGTGTCACGCGTGATCAAGCGATATCGAGGGCGAAAAGATGTTGTAGTGATTTGATAATTTCCAGCGAATGACCAATAAATCGGTACTCTCTGTTCGCATAGAAGCTTGGGTAGGTCATGTTTGCACTACTGATCACATAGAAATCATCATCGCCTACTCGGACCTTCGCATGCTGAAACACTATACCCAATGCTTCATCTCCCGTCAGGAGTATTCATGGGTGGGCGAGTTGTTTGCTAAGTTTGGTAAACGCTTTTTCGTCTTGACCATAGGGTGCTTTTTCGTGTATGATGGAAATATCCACTCACAGATCTGCGAGCGTTTTGAGTAACTGGAGTGATTTGTCGTAGCTGATAGCATAGTGTCGCCCAAGAAGTTGTCGTTTGGTCGTGGCAAGCTGATCCAAAAGTTCTTCCCAAACCCCATACGGACTAATGAGTAAGCTCCCCGTCACAGTAGGAGCATGAGAAATCGTACGTTGATCTGACCATTGGATCTTCGTCTCATCACTATACAATCACCGGCCTACCAAACCAATACCCAAAGATATACAACAAAAAAATAACCATCACAACGGTCTATTTGCAGATTGTTGAGGCATGAGTCCCAATATAGAGAGTAAATAGCGTCACCCTACCAATTACAACAACATTTTCAAAGAATAAGCCAAGAATATTTTTTTCTCCACCCTTGCATTCTCCCTTTTTTCATCTACAAGTACAGGAATCAATAAGGTAACCTTTATTCCCTCAGGACGTATGGACGAAGAACAGGCACCTCGTAGTCATTTGTGGTATTGGGCACTCATCTGAGGCATCATACTTCTCGTCGTCATCGCGCTGTGGCGAGCTATGATCAAGCTCAATTATAAGCTCTCAGCGACGAGAGAAAGTTTCTGGCCCTTATTGCGTACGATACTATGGATGTTTGTCGTTGGGTTTATCCTGCTGGCGAGCATTGTTGTCGGCATAAATCTCATCGCCAAACGAGGTGAAAAAAAGAAACCTACTCCACCACACGAAGACGTCTTCTAGAAATTTTTGTATTACATACATAATTATACGATGAGTACACCAAAACGAATACACATCTTGCAACAATTGATCAACAGACTCATTGCCTTGCGGTTCAGCATAGATAAAAGAGGGCTAGCAATGGGGAGAATACTTATTTGATGCATTCTCATTGTACAACTCCTGACCGATATGGGCGACTTGCGTGCACTCTTCACTGACGCAGGCATCTTGCCTACGTACTTGCTCTCATCGCTCTATCCTAGCGAAAATCTACGATCAGTTCATAGTCTCTCTGGCGCATATCGATGGCAGTCACTTTTGATGGGAATACAGCTCCTGTTAGCAATTGCCTTGGTAGTGTGATATCACACCCGTGTTGTCACTATTGGCACACGAGCATTGCTGATTTCCCTCTATGCCAAAAATCCTATCATCCTCAACGGTGGAGATTTTGTACTCAAGATGATTTTATTTTGGGCTATGTTTTTGCCTTGGTGAGAACGCTGGAGTCTCGATGCATATACACCTACCTCAGCGTCAAAAAATTATGTAGGACCATGATCTATTGCACTCCTGTTTCAACTCCTCGCTATCTATATTTTCTCTGCGCTCCTCAAAGAACACCCTGCGCGAGTCAGTGAATATTCTGCAACGTTTTCAGCACTGAGTTTAGATATTTTCACCAATCCATTTGGGCAACGATTTAGAGAACACTACACCTGGACGCAATGGATGACCAAGTATGTTTTTCTTTTTGAAAGACGATGACGAATCTTATTTTTCATTCCCTGGAAGCATCATCGACGAAGGACCATTGGAGTGATCGTATTTGCGGGTTTCCATCTATGATTAATCAGTATGATGAAAATTGGTTTATTCCCTTGGATTTGTATAGCTGCATGGATCATGTTTTTGCCTACAGCGGTCCGAGATGCACGAGAACGTTGGCATCCTGTGAAATGGCTACACCAAAAACTAGCTCATCTCCCGTCTACCTGATGTAGACAGCCACACCTGGGTATATGGTGAAGACTTTTTGTTTTCTTGTGTCTTGCGTATGTGATTTGTTGGAATATCAGAACACTCGATTTTGATCGTCATAGCAAATGGTTCCCGTATGAAATAAATAAATTTGGGATGTTACTCAGATTGGATCAATATCGAAATATGTTTGCACCGTATCCCTTACTTGATGATGGATGGTTTGTTGTTAAAGGACTGACTTTTGCTGGTGAAGAAATAAACGCACGCAATCCTGGACAACCTCTCCCTCGAGAGAAACCCAAAAATCTCTATCTCACTTTTCCCAATGATAGACGACGCAAATACCTCACCAATATATGGATGAGAGACAATGCACAGCATAGAACCTACTATGCCAACTATCTCTGCAATGCGTACAATGCCGACAGAAAACTCCCTGATACGCTCCAATCCATCCAACTCATTTTCATGCTAGAATCCACGAGAGCGTTTGGACTTCCCCTTGCTATAGAGCAAGTAGACCTCGGGACGTTTCCTTGTCCAGTAAAATAAAAAGTAAGCTATCATCAATAGAAGAAATTTTCTTTGCTTTCACGAGATCCTTCAGTACACTCAGGATGACCTACTTATTCTCCTTTCTTAAGTCTTAAATCTTATTTCTCGTTCTGCATGAAAACCAAAAAAATACTGCCTCGATCCATTTCCACTATTCTTCGCCGTATGGCGAAGCTTTTTGGTCACTATCCGCAAACGGAATTGAATTATAAAACGCCGTTTCAACTGCTTGTGGCGGTGGTGCTCAGTGCTCAAACTACGGATATACAAGTAAATAAAGTCACGCAATCATTATTCAAAGTCGTCCATACACCACGTGACGTGGTAGCATTGGGTGAGGGGAATCTCAAACAATACATCAAGACGGTTTGATTGCATGTGTCCAAGACCAAACATATCTATCGCATGGCTAAACTATTGAATGAGCACCCCGCTTTACCAGGAAGTCCCAAGCTTCAAGCAGATATCAAAAAACAAAACAGCATATACAAAAACACCAAAGAAATACAGCATATACGAGGATATCGACTTCCTGATACGATTGAAGAAATGACCAAACTCCCTGGTGTAGGTATCAAAACTGCTAAAGTGGTGCTGTCTGTGCTCTACGGACAACGTTGGATCGCGGTCGATACACATGTGCATAGAGTGATGCACAGACTTGGTATAGTCACATGAAAAACTCCCGAGCAGACTTCAAAAGAGCTTGAAACTACCATACCAGATCACTACAAACAACAAGCGCATCGCCTGATAATTTACTTCGGCAGGTATCTGTGCAAAGCACAGCGCCCAGAGTGCGATCGCTGTCCATTGACCAAACGCTGTCTGCGGTATCAAGAACACATTAAAAAATAATTTTATTTGAAGCATACTATGTGGTGACACAATAGCATACAAATTACTGAACCTGCTTGGGGACAACGACTCTTGTTGGCGCTCAATGATTGGATGACCAAACATTATCTCTTAGTCCGTCTCGTGCCATATACTGCGGATGTTTTTGTATTTTCATACCCTGTCTATCTCGTTGCGCTCTATATTCGAGGCATCAATAAACACCAAGAATACTACAAGCACGCAGCGTTGTATATATTTTTCTCAAGTGCGCTTGCTGCGATCATCAACATGACCATCCAATACTTTGGTGATAAATCGAGACCCGAACTCATGGTACAAAACAAAGATCAGTTATTGCTCTCACATCTCCCCACCGACCCCTTCCCTTCTGATCATGCTGCAGTTTCTGCAGCGATTGCGATGGCAACTACATTGTGGGGTATGCGTCATGGCGACAAAATGTTCTTGCGTGTAGCTTGGTTTTTCTGGATTGCTTGTGGTGCAATGTCTGTCTCGAGAATTGCTGTTGCAGTTCATCGACCAACTGATATTATCGTAGGCATCATCGTTGGGATACTGAGTGCCTGGATATTACTCAGGGAGTCTGTGCGAACTCGATGCAAAAGGCACATCCTAGCACCACTCATCCAATTTGAAAAATGGCTTTTCAGCAAAGTCTTTGGTATTGTACAGTAACATCACTTTTTGTGTTCCCATAGTTCAACGGGATAGAACGGGTTCCTCCTAAGAATCAGATCCAGGTTCGAGCCCTGGTGGGGACAAGAGTGTTACTTATTATACACCATGAACATCTCTCAACACGTATCCCTCCTCCCCTACAACACCTTTCACCTCGACTGTATAGCCGAGCAGTTGGTACGTATACAAAATATCACAGACCTTGAAGAACTAGTCGCAAGTAACTTGCTCGTAGATCGTCCTTTTTTGATTTTGGGAGGTGGATCCAATCTCCTCCTTGCGCAAGCCAGCTATGCGGGTGTTGTCATCAAGAATGAAATCATGGGTATGGTAGTTGATGATATCACAGATACACACTGCCTGGTCACCGTCGGTGCCGGCGAAGAACGAGACACCTTTGTCCAATGGACACTCCTCAATGGTATGTGTGGGCTCGAAAATCTCAGCGGTATTCCCTGATGCGTGTGAGCAGCTCCTGTCCAAAATATAGGTGCGTATGGCGAGGAAGTGAAAACGTATATCACTCACGTACACACCTTCGATCTCGCGACGGGCAAGCAAAATATCTTGACCAATGAAGCATGTCATTTTGGCTATCGTCGATCGTGCTTCAAAGAACCCGAGAACAAACAGCTTTGTATCACGCATGTCCAGTTTAGCCTCCCGAAATATAACGCTAACACCTATACACCGAATCTGAGCTATGCATCTCTCGACGTACCGACACAAGAGACCCTCACTCCACACATAGTTGCCACCGCAATCAAAGCGACGAGAGCCTCCAAACTGCCTGATTGGCATATCTTATGAACTGCGTGAAGCTTTTTCAAAAACCCCTCCATGACGACCTCAGCGTATGATGAGCTCAAACAAGTCACCCCAGATCTCAAAGGATTTCCTCAATCCGATGGTACTATAAAATTATCCGCAGGCCAGCTCATCGAACTCGCTTGATTCAAAGGCTATCGCAATGGTCCCGTCGGGACGTATGACAAACATGCACTCGTTCTCGTCCATCATGGCGGAGGCACAGGGCAAGACTTGTTAGCGCTTGTGAAGCAAATTCAAGACGCGGTACAGAAACAGTTTGGTGTACAGCTCATGCCAGAAGTGTGTATAATTCAATAAACACTACGACTTGACTTCCTGAATTAAGTAAGTATAAGAAATCAACAAAAAAAAATAGTTATGCAAATAAATCTACTTCCACACCAACCAAACTCCATCCCCCTACAACTTCAGTTGGATACTCTCCGCAAGATCATCAAACGAGATTTCTTTGGAGAACCACATCTTGTATTTCTGCATGAAAATGGAGATGGGTGGTCTTTCTATCCCAAGCAAGCCTATGGCAGGCAAGGATTGGAGGCGTCCATCAAACATCTCGTGAATCGCATCAAAGAGGGGATGATGCAAATCAAAAAGACCGTCAGTTACGAAGAGCAACGACTGGTCGAAAAAAAAATCGGTGCGCTCACGCAGGCATCATGGGAGACCATTCCCACTGAATTTGATCACTAGGATCAAGGCATCAAAATAAGACTAGGCAAAAGGAATTCCCTTTTGCTTTTTTTGTTATACAAATTTACTTAGTAGTTTTTCTTTTCAGAGGTTTTTTGGAAAGAGTTGGTTTATTCTTGGTACAGAGACGGAGTACTTTGGTGCCTGCAGTGATGCCAGATTCAACGGCTCCATTCATGAATCCTTGGTGATACAATGAGGTATGTTCTCCACAAAAATGCAGGTTTCAAACAGAGGCAGCTAATGCTTTGATACCTGAGAAAAGCGTTCCTGCAGGGTAGGTAGCAAAAGCACCATGGGTGAAAGGATCATTTCATCGATAGTAGCCATACGTATTCTTGCTATCGCAGCGAATATGGGGGTGGTGTTTTTTGATAGATTCTGCAAAATGTTTATCAGACCATTTTGATAAAATCATTGCTCTGTCTCATGAAGCATATAATCACAGCAGTCATCACTTTTTGACGCGCTGTCCACGTCAAGCATTGTAGAGGGTATGCAACACAGTATCATCGCATAATCACATTTTCTCAGGCAAAGGATCTTTGGTCATGGCTCCTCGTTTGGTAACTCTACCATAAGGAATTGAGTTGATATAACGCATTTTCTCTTGAGGAAGTCATGGCTTCCACACGATCTGTCCAATTGCTTTGATAGGTAATGCACAAATCAATTGATCTCCAAAGAAGGTTTTATTTTCAGATATGACCGCAAAGTGACTCTTTAGCTTACTGACTTCATTTACTCTTGTATCCGTAAAAAAATGTACTCCCTGATTCTTGAGATATAAGGTGAGTGCTTTTGTCAAAACATCATTTCCTCAAGCAATTTTGAAGTCCATACCATCACTCCCTCACCCTTGGAGCTTGTATATAATATAGTTGGCTGCTGAGACTGATTTCACATCCTCAGCAAATTCGTTACTTTCTAGCAGATCCTCAAACTCATAGGAATCACTGTCCCATCCAAAGATTTGGAAAAAAAGATCCTCGAGAGAAACTGTATCATAAGCCAATATTCTGGGATCCTTGGGTCATGAAAACTGGGCCAAAAAAGTATTGAGCTTCGTCTGATATTTTTTGGGGAGACGCATAGTGATATGATGATGTCTATGAACGTGTACTCTAGTACCATGTTCTACGACTTCTCGATCAAAATCATGAGGAATAAGTTGCAACAAAAATCTCTTGCACAGATCTAGGAGATAGGTGTCATTTTTACCAATCCATTCTGCTCCCAACTCCGCATACAGATTCTTTTTCATTTTCTGTGACCATACTCTCCCTCATATTCTACCTTTTCATTCGAGGATGCATATGCGCGTTTTGGGACGTTTATCTATGATCGTCAAAGCTGCTGTCAATCACGACAGTCATCACCCTAAAATAACTACCTCATAGGGAAGTGAAATATCTTTTTCCATTATTCCCTCTTAGAGAAATGATATGAAAAAGAAAGTCGCAAGAAGGTTATCTTGCAACCATCTTGAGAAAAACATCATTTGGTATACTGACTCTTCACATTTGTTTCATTTTCTTCTTACCTTCTTTTTGCTTTTTGAGCAATTTTTTCTTTCTGGAAACATCTCCTCCGTAGCACTTTGCGATAACGTCCTTTCTCATAGCTGAAATAGTTTCTCTCGCAATCATCTTGCTACCGACTCATGCTTGCAAAGGGATAGGAAACATATGCTTAGGGATCAAGTCCTTGAGTTTTTCGACAATATCTCTTCCACTAGCATATGCTTTATCTTCGTGGACTACGAGGCTAAATGCCTCGACCAATTCGCCATTGATGAAGATATCCAACCTCACTAATTCTGCTGAGGTGTAGGTAGAGAACTCATAGTTCATCGTAGCATATCACTTGGTAGTGGATTTGAGTCTATCATAAAAATCAATCATAATCTCACCCAACGGCATCAAATACTTCCACAACACTCTTTGGGTATCGAGGTATTCCATACCTTTGAGTTTACCTCTGTACTCTTGCGCTAACTGCATGATATTGCCAGAGTACTCCTCTGGTCAAACCACCTCTACCTCTACTATAGGTTCTTTGATATCCTCAAGCATGCCATGATCTGGCATACCTCCACCTGAATTGATGTACATCCAGGGTTTCAATTGTTCGCTATATTTGCGCACCAATTGGTCTGTGTCGAGATCTTCATCCTCGGGAGTAGAGGTGACGATATATTTCCATAGTCCGCTGACAATCAAATCTTTGATATTGTTGCCTGCTGCGAGACGTTCATCTTTGAAATTCTTCATTTGGACTAAGTAGGTCACCGTGGGCGTCGTGAATAAGGTCTCCATATTGTACTCTCTCGACAAACGCTCCTTGATAATATCCATATGGAGCATCCCCAAGAAACCACATCTAAAGCCATGTCCCATAGCAGCAGAGGTCTCATGTTCAATCACTAATGCACTATCATTCAACGCTAGTTTCTCGAACGAACTTTTGAGTTTATCATAATCATCTGTCTCCATAGGATAGACTCCCGCAAACACAAACGGTTTCACTTTTTGAAAACCAGGAATAATATACGGTTGGAGTGCACTCATATCCATCTTGGAAGTACTGACGCTGAGCATCGTATCACCGATTTTGGCATCTCTCACGCTCTTTTGTCAGGTAGTGATATACCCAATCTGTCCTGCGACAAGGGTGTCATCTTTGTGATACTTGGGAGCAAAATAGCCTACTTCGATGGGTGAAATAATATTCTGTGAATAGATCAAAGCAACCTGTTGTCCCACACGGAAACTTCCATCGACTACTTTGACGAAAGCGACCACTCACTTGTAAGGGTCAAAGACGCTATCGAAGATCAAAGCGCGCCCCGTGTTGGTGGCACCGTGCGGAATATGGCCATCTTTTCGATATCTCTCAGGATATAATGCCAAAAAATCATCAGGCGCGCTGATGCGCTCGATCACCGCATCCAGGACGTGGTCAACTCACTCTCCCGTCTTGGCAGAAATAGCGATGATCTCGCTAGGGTCTATGCCGATGACTTGTTGAATCTCTCTCGTCACTCTCGGAACGTCCGCAGCAGGAAGGTCAATTTTGTTGATCACGGGGATGATCGTGATGTTGTGATGCATCGCCATATAGAGTGTGCTGAGGGTCTGGGCTTGAATACCCTGCGTGGCGTCCACAAGTAAGACTGCCCCCTCGACCGCTGCCAATGATCTCGATACTTCATACTGAAAATCCACATGGCCAGGCGTATCAATCAGATTGAGCTCGTAGTTCTTCCGGTGCATACGTGCAGGTGCAAGTTTGATCGTAATTCCTCTCTCTTGCTCGAGATCCATAGAGTCCAATACCTGACTCATCCCCACTTTTTTGACGGTTTTGGTGATTTCCAAAAAACGATCCGCAAGTGTCGACTTACCGTGATCAATATGGGCTATAATACAAAAATTTCTCATTTTATGGGCCATGACAAACAACAATCTAAATTTGACAAACTCAATGGAGGTCAATATACTGATTTAGAGCAATACTGCCACCGAAAATGCTTATTTCATGCGTATACCAATACTTTCTTTTCATCCCTCAGCGAATCATATGGAGTCAGCACCCACAACACCAGAAAACTCATTTGCAGAACTCTTCGAGAAATCTCTCAAAGATGATTTAGCAGCGTTAGCAAAAGAAATTACTGCTGACATAATTCCACCAAAAGAAAATAAAGAGGTGCTGGGTAGCACCATACTTTTGGGTGATGCAGCTCGCCTCGCAGGTCAAGCACAAAAACTTCCCTGACCCTCTATTGAACAAGGACTACTCAATACACTCAAAGGCAAATCTTTCTTTGAACAAGGAGGAGAACAGCAGATCATAGCGAAATGGGAATCACTGGTCTTTTATATGCACCATGCAGATATTCACGCAAATCCTGCACTAGAAAAGAAGGCTCAGCAATTTGTCATCCAAGCACTCAATGATATTGCTCGCACCGATGGATGAGCATTTCTGCTCAATCGTATCAAAGAAGATTTCACCGGCAAAAAATGAGTCTACATTCAGATGGGATCTGGTATTATGGAGTGAGGGAAATCACTCAATGCAGAGGAACATCACCATGATGAGATTGCGTCATGACATCTCGAAGAAGCGCACCTATACGAAGCTGAAGGTGAAGCTGAAAAGTGAGAAAACAAATGAGATAGCATCAGTTGGCCATTTGATTATGCTTACTATCATATAAGTGAAGACTGGAATACGAAAGGCCAAACATCCATCGCCACCTCCCCTTCTGAGATATTGTTTCATGAGTTTTGACATCTCTACGATGACCCAAAATTAGTGCAAACATATCTCAACCAGGCACAAGAGAAAGGCATATTCATAGATGTAGATCACAATGGTATCCACGATGCACAAGAACTCAAAAGCGTACTTACCAAAGCCGGACATACCTGACTTGCGATGCTCGATATAGCCTACAAGCAGTCTACGGCCACCTATCGGGAACAATTGATGGCCTATCAAAAGAAACAGCAATGATTTAGTGATCATCTCGCAAGACCCTACTACGTCAAAGACGGTAAACCAAGTGGCAGAATGAGTGACTGAGTACCGAGAGTGGGTATCCCGGTCGATAACGCTGCCTCCATTCGTCCTTCCAAAATCGTAAGTTGAGAATAATGTTTTAGTAGGTTACTTCAGTCCATCATGGAAAACAACCATCTCACCCAGCTCGCTCAGGAGATTCTCTCCTCCTCTTCCGCTATCAACTGGAAACAGGCGAGAAGCGGGTGAAAAGGCGGTCAGAACGTCAACAAAGTGAGCTCCAAAGCACAACTCAGCTACGATATAGCTCGTTGTTCCTTTTTGAACGATGAACAAAAAGCACAGCTTTTCAATGCATTAGACAACAAAATAAACAAAGAGGGCGAACTCCGCATCGATCACGAACGCAGTAGAGACTTTCCCAAAAACAAACAAGCCTGCGAAGAGAAATTCATTGATCTCCTCGTCACTGCACTCACGCCAGAAAAAGAAAGAAAAGTCGGCATCCCCAAGAAAATTGATACTACACTTTCCGATGACGAACAAGCCAAACAACGCAAGCTCAAAAAAACTATCAGCATTGCTAAGCACAAAGCCAAAGCGAACAAGATACAACACAAAGACAAGAAAAAAATGAGAGCTAAAACGACTTATAGCGAAGAGTAGTATTTCTCAAACGTATGCATAAAAAAAGCCCTCCTGATATACAGGAGAGCCACAGTTTTTTGCAAACCTCAGTTGTTTATGAGGTCAATTCTTCAGTCTGTTTTACCAAACTCACCGGTCCTCCTGTTTTGTCGGCAAGATCGAAGTTTGCATTGATGAAGTCTACTACTTCTTGAGGATCAATGCTGTGGTGAAACACAATGTTCGGCCCATGGTTATCGAGCATGACTGCTGATAAGTTGCCAAACCGTTGCAGTCCATTGGAGGTGTTCTGGCCACATTGATGACTCCCACATTCATACTCCCTCTGAGAGACCGCAGGGATCAGTGATCCCTCTTTGAGCGGACAGTGGAAGTGTACGATGCAGTCGTAATCATTATGTTGAGAAAAGATAATTCTCTGAGACTGACCACCAACTGATGGCTTTGCTCCATAGGCGATGACGGTATCATCCTTATCGGTAACAACTCTGACCAAACCGTTTTTGGGGAGGTCATTGAAGTTACTTTTGCGAATGGAGGTGAGAAATTCCTTCTCTCCAATCTTACAGGCAAAATGCCCTACTGTCGCCCCATTGAAGGGTTTGTATGCTCCATTGTTGATACAATAGTTGACTATCGTTCGCAGTGAAGGATAGACTAACTCCGAATCCCATGGCACCGGCGTACCAGCAACCACAGTTGAATGCGTAAACGATAACTGACAGCGATGATAGGTCATATCAACCAACTGGTGTAATGCCTCATATCTGTCTTTGGTAACATGATATTTGGCCTCTTCAGGAGTTATGATCATGTTATAACGTGTTCTTACATCATTCGCCAAGACAAGATTGCAAGAGTTATTCTTCAGCAAGTTGAGTCCTGCCAAATACTGCTCTTGGAGTGTAGCTCCACAAGTTGTTTTGAAGGCAACTAGGAAGATATCCTTGCGTCCATCACGAATAGTTTTGAGCACCTTTTCGGTCGGTGTGAGTTCCATCATCTTCTTACCCTCACTTGTTTTGAGACGTGATGCAAACCTGTGCGAGAGTACTCCATCAATTTTGCCAGTATAATCACACATACCTACATTGAAGAAAATGACTTTTGTCCGGAAGTCCTCTTTGATCTGAGCTACATACTCGGCTACATTATGGTTGGTCACTAAAAATGACTTATGGTCTGCCATTTTGGTCAACTGTAACCAAACATCCATATCCTTGAATCGCTCCTTACAATGCAACTCCAGCGCTCTGGCAGTTTCACCAAAAGCTGGCATTGCCAACGACAAGTGATTTCTCACATGACTGAACGTGCCACCCCCGAGGATGTGCACAATTTTTTTGTACGTATTCATAATTTTGATTTAATTGTTTTCTTGCGAAGTGTGATCAAATAGTTTACTAAACTCCCACACTTCATCAGCAAAAGGGAGCAACAGGAGATTGACAAAGAGTAGCTCTGGATGTGCTTCCACCAACTTTGGTGCGGTAAAGACTAAGAATAATACATTGCATACAAAGATAAACAACAATAAAATTGCTGCTCCTTTATAAAAGTTTTGGTCAGACTTCTCTATCTGTTTTTTCAAGTCCCTGTCGGAAAGTTTTTTTTTCATACGTTTATTGTTTAGATTTTTTTATTACTGGTAATGAACACATTCAGGATTTTCCCTGATGATGCGTTTATATATAATGCAAATAAATTGTCAATATAAGAAAATCACTATTGAGCACTGCTATTTTTGTTATCCAATCGCCTCAAACCCCTTCTCTACATCGTGGTAGACCGTGAGTTGTTGGTCTTCAATCAACCACAGATGATTAGCTACTTGGCTGAGGAAGTCTCTATCATGAGAAATAATCAGACTCACGCCCGTGAATTGTTGCAACATCATAATAATACTCTCCTTGGATAAAATATCTAAGTGATTCGTTGGTTCATCCATGATGATGACATCTGGTTTGGTGAGGAGCATTTTGGTAAGTGCTACTTTTGCTTTTTCACCACCCGAAAGACTACCTATTTTTTGATGGACTTTTTCAGCAGCAACAGAGAGTGCTCCCAAAATACCTAATATTTCCTTCATACTTGCTCCGGGTCCGAGCAGTTCATCAAGGACCGTTTTGGTGCCGTCCATGGCTTCTACAATCTGGCCATACGAGCCAATCGTCAACGTTGGATAGATCTTACATGATCATTGCAAAAGCGTGTTCTCTCCAAGGAGCGAATTGATAAGTGTCGTTTTTCACACACCATTTTTGCCCATGATACCAATTTGCATATCTTTAGTCACTTCCAATTTTTTGGGTAAGTGCACCAAGGGGTTCTCGTATCAAACTACTCCTTCATGTATCGTCAAAATAGTAGCAGGAAGCCTTCTTTCACTGCGCTTGAGATGAATACCCTTGGCTGTATGCATATCTTCTGGAGCGTCGAGCTGTTCTACTTTATCGAGCATTTTAATTCTACTTTGCACTTGCGCAGCCTTGCTGGCTTTGTATCTAAACCTGTTGATAAACTCTTCTTGTTGCTCCATATATTTTTGTTGATTTTTAAACTCCTTGAGTTGTTGTTCGTATTTTGCAATTTTCTGATCAAGATAGCTGTCATAGTTTCCTTTGTATCGATTGAGCTGATGATCTGCAATTTCCACCACTTGATCGAAAACAGTATTGAGAAATCTTTTGTCATGAGAAATACACAGTAAGGTCTTTCCCCAAGCACTACAAAACTGCTCGAGGAAGGTAATACCTTCGATATCGAGATGGTTAGTTGGTTCATCAAAAATCAACAGATCCACCTGTTGTAATAAAAATTTTGCTATCTGCACTTTGGTTTGCTCTCCTCCACTCAGTTGCCGGAGAGGAAATTGTAATTGTGCATCACTGAACCCAAATGCTTGCAAAATAGTCGTCTGTAAATCATACAAGACAAAGCCATCATGCTGTATCAATCGGTCGCTCAGTTCTGTCTGACGTTCGAGCAAGAGTAAGCTCTCGGGATCATTCTGCGCAATACGTTGTTGCAGTTCAAGTCGCTCCTGCATATGAGCCGTGACGTCAGGCAAGGTAGTGAGCATTTCTTCAGCTACGGTACGCTCTTTGTTTTCTCGAAACATATCTTGGGAGAGAAAGCCGATCTTGATTCATTTGGGTAACATGATTTCTCCTGCGTCCGCCTCCTCACGTCACAGGATGAGTTTCAATAAAGTTGACTTTCACGCACCGTTTCTACCAATTACTGCTACCTTACTCCCTGTTAGAATTTGTAAGGACGCATCCTCGAAAAGGATAGTTGATCACAGCTGTTTGGAAAGGTTTTTTATTTGGACAACCGGAAGTCAGACTCTCTCACTAGACCCTTGCAACAATCGCTTGGGGATTGATTTAAAACGAGAGGTGCTTTTTTTCATACCAGTTGCATCAAAATCAACACCAAACGTGGCGCTGAGATACTTTAGCAGTATGGGAAGTTTATTGGATTCCTTGGTTTTGGAGCCCATTTGTGCAAGACGATCCTGACAGATTTCCAAAATTTCATCAGCGGTAAACTCAGGGTGCAGTTCAATAATACGTTGTATATATGCGTCGAGATCCATGAGAAAAGGCAAAGTAAGGAAAAGTACTATGTGATAATAGGCACATGTACCAAGAGTTCAACGAGTTGATCGTCCAAAGAAATTCATTGTCTCTTGCGATCATATGCCAAGGCAACTCTATGACGCAATACTGGCACAGCCATCATTTGTAAATCCTCAAGTGATACTTCTGCGCTAGCTTTCAACCATGCAACTGCTTTAGCAGATTGTACCAACGCCAAAGAAGCTCTCGGAGAAGCTCAGATGCTAAAAGGAGATTGTGCAGTTCTTGTCGCTTGAACGAGACGCACTGCATAGGCAAGCAAGGCATCACTGATCATTACTTTTTGTACTTCCTGTTGAAATACAGTAAGTTGCGCGAGGGAAAATACTGGAGAAGAATGTGTATGTTCCTTCACTCCTTGATGTTTCTTGACGATATCTTGCTCTTGTTCATAGCTTGGATAATCTACTACTATATGCAACAAAAACCTATCCACCTGTGCTTCTGGTAAAGGATAGGTGCCTTCATGTTCCAAAGGATTTTGTGTGGCGAGCACAAAGAAAGGCTTAGGCAAAGGAAAAGTCTTTCCAGAGATAGTCACTTGCCCTTCTTGCATTGCTTCAAGTAGTGCGGACTGTACCTTGGGGGTAGTTCTATTGATTTCATCAGCTAAGATACAATGTGCAAAGATAGGTCACTTGAGGACAGTAAATTGCTGGCTCTTGGTATCAAATATTTCTGCTCAAATGATATCACTGGGCAACATATCTGGCGTGAATTGAATTCTCTGGAAACTTAAATCCAAATAACGAGAAAGCAAGGTAATAGTTTTGGTTTTCGCAAGGCCTGGTACGCCTTCTACTAACGCGTGTCAGCTCACCAAAAGAGTAATAAATAATCCATGCAGATAGGCATCCATGCCAACAATTTCTTCTTTGAGATGTGTTTGCAAACGATGAAATCATTCCTGTTTGATAGAGAGGTGTGCTAGTGCGTGTTGCCATGTATATCTCACTTCTTTGGATAACACATCCATAGTCGCGTTCATCAAAGTGGTTACCTTCTGCTTTTCATGTATGTCCTTTTGATAGAGAACGTAAAATATGGTGACAATCACCACCAAAATCAATATTCACCGAACAAATCGCATATTACACACACAATAAACTAAAATCCAAATCGTTCGTAGAATCAATCGCGACTACTTTGTGGCGTCATCTTTGCCCTTGGACGATACGTATCCATGACTTAGGCAAATCCAACGTCTCACTGAGCAATGCGATAAGCGCCGCATTTGCTTCACCATCTTGCGCTACTGCTTTGAGGGAACAAGTGTATACTTTACTTCACATGAGATCAGTATATGCTCATGTCCACGCAGTTGCTTTCGCATGTGGTTTCACCAAGAGAGAAAGATACTGCATAGTCTATAATATAAATAATGAATATCTACACAGAGAATTTTATTCTCCGTCCACGACTTTGTAAATGAGACGTACTTGTTGTGTCGCTTCATCCAATACAATATGTCACTTAATCACTCCTTGTGTCAGATATTGCCCTGCTGCAAGCCCATCAAGTGAGGCTTCTGGAGCAGATTTCTGTAAACGTTCCATTGCTTTGGTATCAATAGAGAAGCTTGCAATACTCTCAGGTACATGTACCAGTCATTGAACTCACTTACCAAGAATCATCGTAGGATCAATAAGGATACTCAGTATCGATCATGATGAATCTCAAGAGAGTTTCTCAAAGCTTACCAAAGGAGATTGTCACAGTACAGCCTCAAGTCATGGTATTGCAACTGACAACGTGAATCATTCATCAGTGATTCTTTCCTCAATTGCTCAGCTTCACAAGAATTTATCAACGAGTTCACTAAGTACCGGTTTCAAAACACCTGCTAATATACCTGCTTTGGGACTATTGAAAATTACTGCAGCTCACAATCAAATACCTCCACCGCTAGTTACATCTAGCGAGAGCGCTACATTATCATGCAGTACGGAAACAATATCATAGTAATCATCTTTAGCGAGCAGATTCACAAATGTAGGATGAAGTTGTGCCATAATGATTGGCAATAAAGTAATAACCTGCGCATCAGATAGTCAAAGTACTCCTAATATGTCCTGAAATTCAACATATACTAATGGATCACTTTTGACGAGAGTTGCAAGTTTTGGTTCATAGTTACTAGCTCAAGGATGCAGAGTTCATGGAGAAAACTGCATAATGATATTGCCCTCACTTTGTTGCAATGCTAAATGAGAGAGTGCCATAGTATACTCCAATTTCTTGCCAAATTGTGCGACAAGTGGATTTGCTCACCCACCTTTACCACGAGAAAGGAATCAAACATTATAGGTGCCTCACTGCATGCCTTCACTCCAAAGTTGTGCTCCTGTGAGTTCATTCAGCATATCACCCTTGTATGTATCGAGATATTCTAATGCTATTGGATCACCATATGCCCAGGTGTTAGATCAAATTTTTTGACTGGTATATGTTTCCTCAACTGCTATCACGCCTACTTGTTGAAGTTCATTGATGGATAACTCATCATCTGCTTTTACAAACAATATATTTACTGGGTCTCCTTGTGTCAAAAACTGTCCAACAAGGAGAGACTGTACTCCTTTGAGATGAGCTGCTAATGGTTGTCAAGTATATCCTGTCTGGCTTTCAATCTTTTCCATTAACTCAATAAGTGAGTTGTCAACTTTGATATACATTACCTGATCAATCTCGCCAGGAACCTCATCCAAAAAACCGGTAGATGGACTATGCAAAGTTGATTTATCTCCCCACAAAAACCAGACACCAATAGCCAGGATTCATAATACGATTATTGGTAACATCCATTTTTTCATAGGTGATCTATAAATAATAAAATATCTGTGGCAGTGTACCGTTTATTCTTTCTTTTTCCAGTCTTGATATCCAGTAGCAATACGATCGACTACTTCTTGAGGTGTCAAGTGAGTAGTATCTATGACCAAGTCGTACTGAGTGAGATCCATAAAGTCTGATCCATACAACGCAGACCGTCTTATCTGATCTTCTTTGTTTCTGGTAGTAGTAATTGTATGGACTTCATCGAGACTGGTGTTTGGGTCGGTCGTTCTCTGTGCAACGAAAATCCTCTTTGCTGCTTCTCGATCATCTACATCCAAAAACACTTTGAATGCATGAGGTTGATTATAATAGCTCATTCTCGACTCCAAAATTATAGGTCCATCTGGAGCAAGCGATTGCTGATATTTCTCGTAGGCAACATCAAATTTTTCTGCATTACCTGGTTCTTCACCCAGCTTATTAAATTCACTAATACTCAATCACATCTCTTCAGCTAATTTTCTTTTCATATCACCGATAGCAATTCTCTCATACGCAAGCATTTCTGCAAGTATCTTGGTGACGGTACTTTTGCCTGATCCAGGCTTCCCACCTACAGTTATCATCATACACAATAAAAATAAAACTACTCCTCAAACACCACACTATCTCATGTACTCAATCCATATTGTTGTGCTAATCAAGCATTGATTTCAAGTACGTATCTAGCATATCATGATCAAGGATCATAGGAAGGACAAGGCATTTCTTTACACGGCGTTGCATTGTGTACAAGAGCAATAATTTGCATGTCATTATTTACCCATATCATATCTAACGGAATAAGGGTATTCTTCATCCAGAATGCAGCATGCGCAGTTGGTTCATCAAAAATAAATCGCATCCCCTTATCTATATCCATATTAGCTCTTCGCATCAACCCTTGTGCTCTTTCAGCAGCATCATCAGCAATTTCTACAACGAAACAAATATCCTTGACACACACCTGTGATCAAGAACTCTGAATGTTAGGTAGCGCAACTTCTGTCGTCTGCTCATTTTTCACCTGTGTTTTCTCTACTTGCTTTTGCTCTTCACTAACCTGTGTACGAGGTTGAAGAGATGTACATCAAGATACCAAAAAGAAAACTAACAAGAGTAAGTATATGCGCATCAAGTTCATTTATTGTGTAGTAAAATATGCTTCTTTCCTTTGCATCCGTCGTGTAGACTGTCTACAAAGTCTGCTAGCGTCACGAGGATCATGGAGTATTGCTTTGACCGACTCTTCAAGGAAGATAGTGTTTTGACTTCATTTACACAAGACTACAGCTGGTGTTGGACTTTGCATCAAGTGTTCACGTAGTGCATTTCACAAAAGATGACTATTTGCAAACCAGCTCACACGATGTGAAGAAAATCATAGTAACTTCAGTTCGTCAAGCAAATAACGCTGCATACACTCACCTACCAAGTATAATCTATCTGTGCGGTGTGCAACATACTGTGCGAGCGCTCTATGTTCAGATTCAGTATAGATTCATAGCTCCCTCATATCCCCCAAACACAAAATGAGTTCGCTCGCAGGAAACACTTGATCACGCAACAAAATACTGGTATCAATCATGATTTTCATACTCTCTGGTGCAGCATTGTATGATGAATCAATTATCATACTATTATGTATTCAATGCAATACTGTTGCTCTACCTTCTTGCAAAGAGAGAGGGAGCAACAATGTTCACACATCCTCCTCATTGCTGATATTCGTCACTCATGCCTGCTGAAATCTCCTAGCCAAAATAAGTTGAATAGCAACTGCTATACTTGTATATGCGGCCTGCTCTTTACCCAAGACAGGGATACATGCTGTACCGATTTTCTCCCTCCCTTGCATCAACGAGAAAACAGCTTGAACACTGTCATTTATGTAGGTCAACAAATAATCTTTGTAACCGATATCTGCCTCGTGTGACACATCTTCTTGCATGCTGTACGAGAGTTTCTCAACATCAATATGGGCGAGAAAGGGAAGAATATATTCTCCATCGCTTGGGTAGAACACCACATCACGCGCAGCTACGAGCAACCTTGTTTTCTCGAATAAGATATCATCTTTGTTTGCAAAATTCATAGCATGGACTTTATCCAAGGCAGTAAATATCGCTATATCTGGACGTGCTATAGCGATCAGTCCTGTCATGTCTCCGGGCTGATCAATTCCATACTCAAGGACGAGAATATCATATCTTTTCCTTTGAAAGAAACGCCCCAGCACATGAGCTAATGCTTTACACGATCCAACAAGTGAAGGTGTAAACTCATTGACATCAAAAATTGCTAAGGCAAATCACGCATCTATAGAATTGAAATTTTTCTGAGAGGTAGCAATACGAAGACCTGGTAACAAGGTAGTGAGTGTCTGCGCTATCACCATTCTACAAGACGTTTTTCATACACTACCAGTGATACCTATAATATAGGGTTTATGTATATTGAGGTACAATCTTGCCAATCAATTGATGACTGCAAAGAAAAGTTTTTTCATACAATGTGAAGATCTAAAAAATCTATTTCATTTGTTTACCAAATCATTCAATTGCTTTGAGCACATCTAGAGGCACCATCCAAACTGTGGTATTTGATTGATCAGAACTAATATCATTGATAGCTTGTAGCGTTCTCAAGTGGAGCGCACCTGGCGCAGTTCCTAGGAGTTCTGCAGCTCTTTTGAGGTTATCAGCAGATGCCAATTCTCCTTCAGAAGTAATAATTTTAGCTCTCTTTTCTCTTTCTGCTTCTGCTTGTTTACCGATAGTTCTTTTGAGATTCTCAGGAAGGTTGATATCTTTGATCTCTACTGCCAAGACATCGACTCATCGACTATTGGATTTTTCATCAATTACTTCTTTGATTTTCGCACTTGCGGCTTCTCTATCACTGAGCAATTGATCAAGCTCAAATTGTCCTACAATATTTCTCATAGAAGTTTGAGCAAACTGACTCATTGCATAGTCGATATTTTTGACATTAATAAGAGATTTTTCCACTTCAAGAGCTTTGACTTTATAGTAGATCACTGCATTGATACTACAAGATACATTATCTTTTGTCATTGCTTCCTGTGAAGGAACATCGACCGCTTTTTCTCTGATATCAGTAATTACTACTCTTTGAATGATTGGTATAACTACCTTGAGACCAGGTCACAAAACCTTAGTAAATCTACCAAGTGTGAAAACAATACCTCTTTGATATTCATTGATAATTTTGATGCCCATCAATAAAGCGACTACAATCAGAATCCACAGATTTGCGAGAAGAAATGTAATCATATAAGAAAAGAATAAGGTAAAAGATTAGTTAACGATAATATTAATTATCTTATCTGGTACAAAGATAGACTTTTGTATCGTTTTATCCACTAGATATCATGCGAAATGTTCATGTGTGTGAAGTAATCCCAATATCTCCTGCTCTCACAGTCCAGGAGCTACAGGCAAGGTTCCTCTCATTTTACCATTTATTTGTACAGGGAGGTTAATCTGTTCGATGATAATTTTGGTTGAGTCTACAAGAGGTCGAGGCGCATATTGCACATCATTTGTTTGTCCCAGTGCTTCCCACAAACGGTCTGCCAAACTAGGCGCAAGCGGTGCGAGTAAACGAGTCATGATACACATATCATCGCTAGTTGCTGCCTGTTGATCATAGATTGTATTGGTCAATATCATCAATTTACTCACGACAGTATTGAGCTTGAGCGCATGAAAATCATCAGTAACACCTTGGATAGTTTGATGCACTGCCGAGGTAACCGCCTGTTTCCCTTGCCCAAATCGAGGTTGTTGCAAAATTCTTTCTATTCTTTCGAGGAACTTTTTGACACCATGGAGTGCATTATCATTTCGCGTCTTATCCTGATCCACCGGTCCCATAAACATCAGATAGGTCCTGAGTGCGTCTGCACCGTGGAGTTCCACCATTTCAATAGGATCGATACCATTGTTATATCTCTTCCCCATTTTGCGCCCATCAAATCACAGTACCATTCCCTGATGTACCAATTTTTGGAAAGGTTCAGGACAGGAGAGATATCATTGATCATACAAAAATTTGTGAATAAAGCGCGCATACAGCAAATGCCCCACCGTATGTTCCTTGCCACCTGTATACAACTCAATAGGCAACCGTGCATCAGCGACCTCCTTGCGGACTAATTGATCAGGATTGGTCGGATCCAAGAATCTCAAGAAATAAAACGAACTGCACATGAAGGTGTCCAAGGTGTCACATTCACGACGGTAAACCTTACCGTCCTTGTGATACTCCGGAAAGGTCGGATGATCTTCAAGAGGTGACTTACCACTTGGTTTATAATTTTCGAGATCCAATGGAAGTACTACGGGAAGTTCTGCATCAGGGATCAGGTGAGGGATTTTTTTATCTTCAGGAACAGGATTGTGGTCGTTGTATCTATTGGCTTGTGGCCATGCCTTTTGTGAGTTACCCAAGAGCTGATTGACGACATAGATGCTGGTATCATTCTTGGAAATGCGTAAGAATTCATCAGCAGTCAATCGGACTATCTCATGTTTCATTTTTTCTTCATTACTTATCTCCTGACAACTAGTGCGATCTACTTCTACATACCAAGCATGGCAAATGCTATACTGATTTCTTTGTTTGGTAGGATGAAAGAACTTACAGTGATACTCCATAATCTCTTGTTTGATAGCTACATCGATTATTCCTCCTTCTTCACGCAATTCACGTTTGATAGCTTCATGCATGTCTTCCCCTTCTTCAATACCCCCGAAAAATCCGCTGGTATCACCATCGCTTTTCCACTCAATCCAAGCATACTGATCTGAATTTTTATCTTTGACAATCACCTGTATGACTTGCCTGGTAAGCGTAGGCTCACCATCTTTGTGTTTTTTCGCTGCATCTTGGTAGGCATAAAATGCGACCTGGTCATCAGGTACATCATAATAGACAGGTATAGGACTCCCCCAATATCTTTGGCGACTTACCGACCAATCACGCAATTTATAACTCACTTTAGCACGACCGACACCTAGCGTCTCGAGGTGTGCGATGATTTTCTTCTTGGCTTCTTGATTATCGAGTCCGTCAAAGGGTCATGAGTTAATAAGTTTTCATGATCAGGTATATGCACGATCCCCCTCTCCTTTGGGAGAGGGATGGGGTGAGGGTAAATGTTCCTCGATATACTGAAACAACAAACCAGGCTCTTCATACAATTTATCCGTGCTAATTCTAACAATAGTAAGTCATAGATCTTCCATATATGCATCTCTTTTGGCATCATATCATGTTTGTCATTCATGTTGTGGGCCATCTAATTCAAGTACAAGCTTGTATTCGTGACAATAAAAATCAGCTATATAATTACCTAATGGATGCTGTCTTCTTCGTTTGAGATTACTATATCATCTATTTCTCAAAAACTCCCATACAAATTTTTCACCATTTGTTCAGGCTTTTCTGAGTTCCTTTGCGTAGGTAATAAGTTTTTCTTTTTCTTCAACGGTATGGTAGATATTGTTTTTATGCAGAACACCCTCACCCTGACCCTCTCCCAAAAGGAGAGGGAATTCTTTAGTGGTGACCTGTTCCTTCTCCGAAAGGAGAGGGGAGTTTTCAGTTTCCATCTTCTTGCCCTCTCCCGAAAAGAAAGGGGGTGTATCTGTGTCTTTTTGTTCAATAACCTGCCTTACCTGCATCCCGTATTTCTTTGCAAACTCCCGATCCCTCTCATCATGAGCTGGCACAAACATCACTGCACCCGTTGCATAATCGGGCAAGACATAGTCTGCAAACCAAACAGGGATACGTTCACCTGTAAGTGGATGTAATGCATAGATGCCCGAAAAGACTCCCGACTTTTCTTCGAGACCCTGCTGTCTTTGGACAGCAGTTTTGGCAAGCGTGGTTTTTCTATACGCATGGAGCGCATCGAGATGATCTGCTGGGACGTACTCATCCAGTGAAGTTACTTCTGGTGCTACTACCAGAGCGGTCACACCATAGATCGTGTCTGGACGTGTGGTGAAGACGGTAATTTTGTTGTCATCGTGTCCTTCAATCACAAAATCTATCTCTGCGCCCTCAGAACGCCCAATCCAATTTCTCTGCGCTGTTTTGGTTTCTTCTGGTCGATCGATAAGATCGAGATCTGCCAGTAACTTATCCGCATAAGCGGTTATTTTGATAAACCATTGCGGGTGCTTTTTTTGAATAATGGGCGTCTTGCAACGCTCACATTTGCCTTCTACTACTTGGTCATTTGCTAATACCGTTTGACAGCTCGGACATCGATTGACTCGGAGCGTGTCGCGATAGACAAGTCCTGCCTTGAAAAGCTCAGCGAATATCCATTGCGTTCGTTTGTAGTAGACAGGATCTGAGGTATCAATCACCTTTTCATAGTCAAAGCTAATCTCTAACGCCTGCACTTGTTTGATAAAGAATGCTTTGTTCTCTTGGGTCACTTCGTAGGCAGGAATTCCACGTTCCATCGCATAGTTCTCGGTCGGCAAACCAAATGCATCGAAACCAAAGGGATTGAAGACAACTTTACCTTGCATACGTTGAAATCTCGCCACGACGTCATTTATCGTAAAAATACTTGCATGCCCGCAATGCAGGCCTATTCCAGATGGGTAGGGAAACATTGTCAATGCGTAATATGCATTATCCTGGGTAGCGGAAAGCAAATTAGGTGAGAAACGTGCATCACTCATGGGCAAAGAAATGATAAATTGTCTTTGTATAGCCAATTTCAAATGAATTTCTAGGCAATTGTCGCATATTCTTTTCCACAAATTATTTTGCAATTTCCTCTATTTTGGACTACTATTATGCTACTTATTTTTTTGCACTCTCCATGGGAACAACCACTACACTAAGCGGGCTAACCACATCTCAAGTCCATGACCTCCAACAGCGCTTCGGACTCAATATGCTCCCTGAAAAAAGACCGCCTACCCAGCTCGAGATAGTCTTAGAGCAACTCAAAAGTCCGCTCGTCTATATTCTCCTCGTAGCGGCAGGAGTTACGTTCTTTTTGGGTGATTATGAAGACACCGTTATTATTTGATTTTCTGTAGTGCTCAATACCGTACTTGGCTGGTATCAGGAAAGTAAAGCGGGCAAAGCCTTACAAGCACTCAAAGACCTCCTCCAACCCACTATCCCCACCCTGAGAGATGGAAAACTCATAGACCTTCCTACCAAAGAACTCGTACCAGGAGATATTATCTTGTGTAAAAGTGGTTGCAAAATTCCCGCAGATGGTATCGTGAGAGAAAATACCAAACTCACTGTCTCCGAAGCCATGCTCACCTGAGAATCACTACCCGTGGAAAAAAATATAGCCGATGGGGCATTTATGGGCACCGTCGTCCTTTCTGGATCAGCGTATGTAGAAATTCAAAAAACATGAGCCACCACAGAGCTCGGTAAAATTGCCAGTAGTCTCCAATGAGGTGAAACCGTCACGCCACTCCAAAAGCAATTACAATATTTCAGCAAGCAACTCACACGGGTAGTAGTAGGAATTGTACTTGTCGTTTTCGTGATAGGACTCATTCGTGGACAATCTCCTGTGGATATCTTCACTACTGCAGTAGCATTGGCTGTTGGAGCTATTCCCGAAGGGCTATTGGTGGCGTTGACGATAGTACTCACTATTGGTATGCAAAGAATTCTCAAGAGAAAAGGTCTCGTCAAAAACCTCGTCTCTGCAGAAACGCTCGGTTGAGTCACCGTGATTTGTTCAGGCAAAACAGGGACTCTCACGCATGGAGTGATGGAAGTCGTTGATATTATTGGCGACAAAATATCGATTGCCAAGGAAATTATGTATACTACCGATGATGATAATGCGGTTTCCAAAGCGATTATCACGCGAGCACAGCAACAATCTCCGGTGACCGATGATGCTCAGTTGCTTGATAAAGTACCCTTTGCCTCCGAACGCAAATATGCAGCGAGTCTGTATACCACCAATAATCAAAAGACACTCTATGTAACATGAGCCCCAGACTATCTTATACAATGGTCTACACTCTCTGCAAAAGAAATAGCAGATACCAAGGCTATCATAGATAAGTTAACAGACCAAGGATATAGACTCATCGCCTGTGCGAAGAAAGAGATCTCAGATGCGATCACTAAAATATCGCATGAGTGAGTAACTAGCTGACTGACTTGGGAAGGCATCATCTGTTTGGCAGATCCCGTCAGAGAGGATGTCAAAGAAGCACTACAAAAGACGCATGAAGCAGGTATCAAACTCATCGTCATCACGGGAGATTACCCTGGTACAGCTCGCGCTATCATGGAAAAATTAGGTGTAGCGGTAAGAGATGACTCGATGATGACTGGCGATATGTTGGCTGCCATGAGTGATGCTGAGCTTGATGCGTGGCTAGAGAAAGATAGTCATGTCAAACTCTTCGCAAGGACGCAACCAGCCCAAAAAATGCGTATCGTACAAGCACTCAAAGATGATGGAGAAATAGTCGCTATGATGGGAGACGGTGTCAACGATGCACCAGCCCTCAAGAAAGCAGATATAGGTATCGTCGTTGCTGAAGCCACAGAAGTAGCAAAAGAATCCGCTGATCTTATCCTCATGAACTCGAGTTTCTCTACTATTGTATCTGCAGTCGAAGAAGGACGTTGAATGTTTGATAATATCAGAAAGATTATTCTGTATCTTCTCTGTGATGCATTCGTGCAAATTATAGCTATCTTGATTGCAATCCTCACAGGGTATCCGCTGCCTATTTCAGCATCACAAATTTTGTGGATTAATCTCGTCTCTGACGGTTTCCCCAATATTGCCCTCACCGTAGACCCTATCAGAAAATGAATCATGCAGAAAAAACCCAGATCACCCAAAGAATATCTCGTCGCGCCTTGGATGAAACAATTAATTTGATTGGTATCTACTATTGGAGCAATTAGTAGTTTCGTGTTGTTTGTACGAGTATACCTAGATACCAAAGATATTATTTTCGCTCGTTCAGTGGCTTTTGCATCATTCGGTATTGCCTCGCTCATTTATGTATTCTCCGTGAGGACGCTCAGTGATCCGGTATGGAAAGAGAATCCCTTCAACAACGTTTGGTTGCTCATTTCTGTACTATGAGGGTTTGCGCTTTTAGCAGCTCCCTATATGCTACCTGGATTATGAAAATTCTTGGCGATTGTACCAATTGGTTGGTATTGGTTGGATGCATTAGCTGTTGCGGTCATCATGTTTATTTTCATCGAAATCTACAAACATATCTATAAAAATGAACTAGAGAACTCATAAAAAAAAGACGGGAGGAATCCTCGCCGCCTTTGAAATAATCCTGTCCACATCACCCAGTGGGGAGGGGTTGCATAAAGCAACAAAAACTAGCACATCTGCACCTACTCATACATAATCGTATGCACATTGCAACTACTTTTTGGTTCTTTGTAATGCTAGCCAAGCGAGTCCCAAGGCATCTGCTGTGTCATGTCGTGTCGGCGCTTGCTCGAGCGCAAAGAGCTTCTGCGTCATCAACTGCATTGCACGTTTGCTCGCTAATCCCGTGCCCGTAATTGCTTTTTTGAGTTGCGGTGGCGTATACTCATAGAGAGGTATGGTATGTTTGCGAAACAGCATACCGAGTGATCCTCTCACCCCATACACATACTCAGCGTTATTTTGGTTGGAAGTCGTGAAAAACAATTTCTCCATAGCAACTGCACGAATAGGATACTTTGCAACCAACTCTACAAAGAACTCATATATCTCATGCATTCTTGCAAACTGATCCATTCTCGTTGGAGAACTTTCATCAGACAGCAAAATACCCGCATCGATGACTTTTTTATTGCCATCTACTAGCGCATATCACAGCTTTCTGACTCCTGGATCTACTCACAAAAACATGTTATAAAATTAAGAAAATAATCCCGCTTGCGCAGCAAATTTTTTGAGTGATTGTTGTTGAAATACTTTTTGGTGTTCCTTTGCAATCCAATCGCAGTCGCCTGCAGCTATGCATTTGACTGCAGCAATTTCATTTGGTCGCAGATCTGGTTCTGGTGTTTCTATGAAAAGAGGTATATCGTTTTTGGTAGCCCATGTAACCACCTTACTCAACACTGGCCAACCTATAAATCCTTGTCCCAAACTTGCATGACGATCCAGATGTGCTCACAAAGGTACTTTGGCATCGTTGAGATGGATCGCATACAAGCGATCAAGTCAAATACTATCGCTAAATTGAGCGACACAATCATCCCATTTTGTTAAATCAATACCACCTCATCGACAATGCGCAGTATCAATGCAAAATTTAACCGGTAAGTCATGGAGATAGTCTTTGGTAAACATACGCAACTCTTCGAAGTTTGATCCTATTTCACTCCCCTGACCTGCAGTATTTTCAAACAAAAATGTCACATCTCCTCGTCATTTTTTATGTGCAACATCAAGTATATACCCAACGTTCTTGATCATCAATTGCATGGCTTCTTGTTTTGAAGCTCTTCATTTTTCTTTACCAATATGCACATTGACTGCCTCATACCCAAGCGCGTGTGCCACTTCAAAATCATGCAAGACAGAGGCAATTTCAGCCTTTGCTTCATCATGTGGCTTTGCGAGATTAACCAAGTAATTGCTATGGATAATACCTCACACCTGTTTGTATTGCTTTCTTGCAGCACGACCAAGCTGATATTGTTCTTGTTGGTAAGTGGGATATGATCGCCCTCTCGGTGATTTTGCAAAAATTTGTAAGGTGGTACCTCCTATCTCAGCAGATCTTTGGAAAGCAAGTTCAATTCCACCAGCAATGCTGGTATGTGTTCCAATACGAACCATTGCAATAGGCTACATTAAAAAGTGAGAAATTCTTCGCTACAATGTTACTCCACTTGAGAAGCAGTTTTGACCAAAACATACCTCGGTACCATCAAACCGTTTATTTCTACTCCTTTCTCCCATTCTTTGCGTGGTCTTACCCAAAACAAATCAGCAGGAAACTTGCCATCAATTTCCAATGGCTTGTATATGATAACTTCTTCAAGATTCTTCTCCATTCTACCGTGGCCAATTACTTTATAGAGTCCACCTTTGTAGTGTTCATAAATTCATCCAATAATAGTCATCTGCAAGAGAAAGTTAAATACCTATTTCGTAAAATCTACTACAGGAGCCTGTTCTGCTCACTCTTGTGCTTCAAAAAGTTCTTTTTGTCCAAATGAGAAGAAGCCTGCAATAATATTAGTAGGGAATGAACGAACCGTTACATTGTACCCTTTGACAACCTCATTGTATCTCATCCTTTCGGTGCTAATACGATTCTCAGTACCTTCAAGCTGTGCCTGCAACTCCAAGAAATTTTTGTCAGATTTGAGTTCAGGATAGTTTTCAACCGTGACCAGCAATCTAGACAAAGCACTAGACAATTCACCTTGAGCAGCTTGAAAACGTTCGAATGATGCTGGATCATCAAAATCAACCTTGGTTTGGCTAGCTTTAGCTCTTGCTTCGGTGACACCTATGAAAACACTTTGTTCTTGTTCTGCAAATCATTTGACAGTATTGACTAAGTTGGGAATCAAGTCAACTCTTCTTTGGTACTGATTTTCTACTTGTGACCAAGCAGTTTTCACCTCTTCGTCCAAACGTACGAGATTATTGTACTTACCCATAAACCACAATGCGACTACTGCTACAATCACTACACCTATAATTCGCTTTTTCATGTAAGAAAAGTAAGATAATATAAAACACGATACTTGTTTATTTGAGTGTATCTATTTTGTCCAACAATGCTAGAAGATTGTCATAGATCCTAGGAAGCTGATGCTTGCTCACTTGTGTACGTAGAAGGGTAATCAGTCATTTGGTATCAATTCCCCGTTGACCATCAATAAGATCCGTCAAAGCAAGTAGATCCATAGGCTCAATAGCCATAGTTTGTACATATCGCCATCCACACAAGAGACGATCCAAACACAAAATCAGTTGTTGGGTAAACAAGGGCGTTGTAGCACGATCCAATACCATCATCTCTCTCAGATCAATCAACGTACTACGTAACAAAAGTTCCATATGGTTAATTACTTGGTCGCGTTGATAGATGAGATTTGCAAACACTTCATCTCAATATTCTAAGCTACTACGTGCATGCATATGGACATAGGTCAAGGCAAATGCATCTACACCATGTTGGATATCATTTGGTGTCAGCACTACTATGCCTTGTAGAGCATGTTGGTGAGCCATCAAATGAGGCAAATCAGCTCATGACTTCACTATCAACAAAGGAACTGTGGTATGCGGCAACATGTATGTATACACAGACTGTATTTGTTGCATCTTGGTAAACGGCAATAACTCTTTTTGCATCATCTAAATAAGAACAAAATATAAAACTATCGTCCGCCACTTGCACCGCCTCCTCCGAATGAGCCTCATCCAAAGCCACCGAAGCCTCCACTAAATGTACCACCTCCTCCTCGTGAAGTTCTTGATCCATGAGAATTGACCTGTACTGTAGGTGCAACATAGAGCATCACAGAACCGAGAAACCAAAGAACAAAAAAGATAAGAGCCAGGTAAGCAACAAACGGCGAAGTCAAAATAGCCAATACACCACTCCGTATTCACAAAGAACCAATTGCCTTTTTTTGAGAGAGTGATTTTTTACTTTTGTAGAGGGAAAGGATGAAAAGCATAATCATACCTCACACAAAAAATAACATAATGTGAAAGTCATTGATGAGGGGCGCACTTTCCACCTGAGGCTTGCCATCCAAATGAGCCTCCAACTTAGCAAGTAATGCCATCACACCGTCTGCATAGCGTTCCTCTCTAAATGCAGGAACGAGATAATTTTCTCCATAACGATAGGCATAGGCATCTGGTAAGTTTCATTCTAAGCCATATCCCACATCTATTCTCCATTTTCTTTCGTTGGGTGCTATCAGTACAAGTACTCAGGTATCACGTACTTCGTTGCCAATTCATCGTTCTTGTGCGATTTGCGTACCTACCATATCTATCTCCTCACCTTCGAGACTAGGCAACGTCAAAACCGCTATCTCTGCATCATATCAACTTGCTATAGCGGTTAATTTGGTAGTAATATCTACCTCCTGCTGAGGTGTAAAAATATCTGCTAAATCAGTCACCCAGCCACTATTTGAAGGGACAACAAAAGCAACTGCTTGAGATACCAAAGACAAAGACAAGAGACTAGAAATGAAAAGACGTTTCATCATCATACATGGTTGCTATCAAAACAAAGAGTGCTGTTGTCCAACATGCGGATGGATTTTGAAGTCTCCACACAACTGCTCCAATGAAGCAAATCATTGTCCTTCTACCAACACATTCTTCCAATGCGCACCATCAAGTGCGTACAAAAATGCATCTACTCATTTGTGTGCCAATGCGGGGATATCAATCAACCTAATCAATTCCCTACTTGCAAAAGCAACTTCTTTGCCATCACGTAATTTCTGCTGATAACGTGGAGCAATAGCTTCCAAGTTCGCATAGATATTCTCTAACGTTTGATGGGTAGAGACTAGTTCTTTTGCTCATTTCTCGCCAATACCTTGTATACCTGGGACATTGTCAGAAACATCTCCCACTATTGCTAAATAATCAACTATACGCTCTGGCACAAAACCAAACTCTTGTTTGAAACTCTCATACGTGGTAATTTTCTGCTTCATAGCATCGAAAGCTATGACATTATCACTGAGCATTTGCTTGAGATCTTTGTCGCTGGAAATTATCTTGAATAACAGGCTATGCTGATGATGTTTGGCATGCTGCACCAAGGAAAAAATAATATCGTCAGCCTCAAACCCAGGTATCTCCTCGGCAGGTATGTGCAACTGTGCGGTAAGTTCTTTGATCATATTCATCTGCCAGAAGAAATTGTCAGGCATAGAAATTCTTTGGGCTTTGTAATCGGTAAATATTTCTGCTCTGACTGTTCTGACAGGACTATCTCGTGCTATCATAAGATATTCAGGTTTCGCTTGGAGCATTCTCAATAACATACGAAAAAATCCGTATACAGCATTGATGTTTTCTCATTCATCATTGTGTAGTTCAGGTAGCCCGTAATATGCTCTGAAAATCATATTTGACCCATCAATGAGTCGAAACTCTCTCATGCCCTTGGTTACAATAAAACGATGATTATTATGTCTTTTTTGAGCTCTTTTGCAAGCGTTGCATCCTCATTCTATTTATGTATACAGAGTAAGCTATTTTCACTTTTTTTCTCATATATGCCACATTTCATCGATGCCAACTCAGTACAGGAGCTATGATCACTGTTAGTACAAAACCATACTCACTTTCTCCTCAATGGTGACCTTGGTATGGGAAAAACCACTTTCGTCAAAGGTATTGCCACATTTTTAGATATTCCTCGTGAAGATATACAAAGTCCTACCTACACCTATCTCGCCATCTACGGCGAAAAATTACTGCATATTGATATGTGGAGAATTGCAACCGAGGCAGATTTTCTCTCGCTAGACCTCATATCACCCATACAAAATTACCCTTATGTGGCTATTGAACGACCCAAACGAACAGAACACTATGCAACTCCTGCCTGGCTTAGCGTAGTTTTCTCACCAGCAGAAAACTGAAGAACTATTGAACGAGCTCCCTGGCGCAAAGAAAATATATAGTCCTAGTACGGTGTTATTTTTCTCAAGAACAACAAGAGTCACTCCAGATCAATACCATAGGTCTTCGCCATCTCTTCAGCATCTTGTTCTTGGAGATGAGAAATGAGATTTCTAATATATGCTTTTTGTGCGGATTCAGATTTTCATTTGAGATTTACCAAGATCATATCATATATGGTGATATTGTTACCATTCATATATTTATAATCAATAAGTTTGTCCGCAAACGCATCGGTGACGATCATCGCAAAACGATCTCTAGAAACATATTTTCACCACCCCATTTCATCACGATAGTCTTCTTTGATACCTGCATTGTAGAGCAGTTGCTGCAACATATCTGGTGAAATAGGAGTGAACGCCTTGAGATACGTACTTCATAATTTACTTACCCCAATACCATCAAGTAGTCCGTGTGTATATGCATAGATCACATAGGTGGTATACCGAGCATTTGCTTTCATATCGGCATAGGGTAAGCGACCTAGATGCGTCTCTGTCTCATCGAACATCACCCCTTCTTCGAGGGCATAAATTTTGCTCACTACTTTGATCGCCTCACCAATTCCTACTGCTGCATCCGCATGGAAATCTGCAGAAGATCTCTTTCCATACCCATAGCCATTGATAATACATGCAGATTTGAGCACGCTGATAGCTGATCGGTAGGGACTCCAATGCACATCTCTAAAGAAAATATTTTCATAAATCAAATCATCATACACACAAGCATCTTTAAGCTTTCTAATAGCTTTGATGATACCACTCTCAAATTTTTCTTCTGTGGTATCATCATCATCTTCGGTCCAATCCTCCCAACGACACGTGTCACTACACCCATCATCATCTTTGTAGTTGCCATCATCACATTCTTCACCATGTCTAGACTGCAAAATACCATCTCCACATCGTCATTTGAGTGATCCTCATTTGGTTCCTCCTCATCCTCCACCTCCCCCGTTGGTTCATCCGCCTCATCAGGTGGTGTAGTTGGCTATACAGTTCATAGAGGTTCAACCACTTGCTCATTGACACGTCCAAGACCATGGGCCTGTACCGGTCACTGCAGCGGGTACTGCAATTCAAGTCAAACACAATCCTGCTCAATTGACTCCCGCAGCTCATGTATACGTACCTCAGCTAGCAGCTCCACAAATACCGTTTATTCGATTGTATGCATTACAGGTCGAGGTAGTACCACCCGATTGAGATTGACACATCCAAGTCCGAGGACCTGCTCAAGTAACCGCAGCTGGTACTGCTACTCAAGTTGCACACAGTCCACTGAGGTTTACTCACGTTGCATTCTGATATACTCCTCAGCTTGCACCACCACACATACCATTTCAGTTGGAATAGGCCATACAGGACACAGCACTTCCTCCACTAAGCCCCGCACAACTCCAAGACCAAGGACCAGCACCCGTGACGGTGAGAGGAGTAGCAACACCAGTTGCACATAAACCTGCCGTGTTTACGCCAGTAGAATTATCATATGTTCAGTTATTCGCTCATCCACATACGCCATTGATGGGAGGGTTTTCACAACAGGTCGCTGATCCAGAAATATGTACACTCACTCCCGTAGTGTATCCCTGTCCACAGGGATATGGAGAAGATAGACATTGTCCTCCACCACACGTCAGTGCTGTAGCACAAGGCAAACCATGATATATTGGACTCGTAGGATAGTAACAACACATAAATGCTCCAGAAAGTGAGGGATTGAGGTATCAAGTTGCATTATACAAAACACTAGTTGTTGTAATTGATCAGGTGACGGTGCTTCATGAGACCACACAAGATACAGACAGGTTGAGTGAAGAAATATCCTGACACATATTTGCTAACTCTTGTTTGAATAGTGCGTATCATTCATCACAACTCGTGATTCCGTTGCCCGTGGAAGAATAAAAGACATCAAAATTGTACACAGTAGCACCAGTACACATGCCTGTACCAAAGACACTATCACATGCATCCCCATTTCCGTCTCCATCACTATCTGTTTGTGTAGGGTTGTACACAATAGGACAATTATCACAAAGATCACCTCTTCCGTCGTTATCTACGTCAGCCTGCGTTGGATTCACCACATTTACACAATTGTCCACATTATCGCAAATACCATCCCCATCCGTATCTCATACAATTCAACAGCTCTGTGCATACACTATTGCTACATAATAATCACCCAAAAATTGGATAGCTATCATATAGAAGCTCAAACTTCATACGAGTGCTCAAATAAGCAAAGATATACGAAGTGAAAATTGCTGTCTCATACGATACTCAAGATACATAAAGTATGTTCACTATACCACTCTCCTCGTAATTGTCTAAACGAAATCCACAAAAACAACATCATTCAAGTTGTCTTTGTGAGTTTTTGTGTATATATACTATTTACTTTCTACAGAAAGTGTACTTATGAAATAATCTTATGAACTAGGATTTTCTGGTGATGGCACAGGTCATTTAACTCCTGCTCTTCATGAGGCAAGTTTCTTGAGGAAACTCATAATCCAAAAGGGATCCAATCACTCCTGCAATGCAGATCCATGTTCTTTTTGACCAAGCTTCTCTATCTGTTGCACAATGATATCGTATTGTTCGGTATACTTCTTGCCTTTGAGTTGATTCAACAACTCTTTGTAGTAGCCTTGATTTGCATCTTGGAGGTAGAAATAATCAACAAACTTCGGCAAGAACTTCTTGGTCAATAAATTAGCAACTGCTGCTCTTGTGGGATAAGTACTGGTTCACAAGATCTCATCTATAGTTTCCGCAGGTATATCCTGTCCATCCTCTACCCAATCGAAGATCTGTTTGATCTCTTTGGTGGTAATTGATTTATTGGGCGAGAAGAAACTACTCAAAATAGCTCATTTCTCGAGTGGTGTCAACCATCCAAGCTCATGTGCAGAAGCTATATATTGTGCAGCCCAATGTGTTTGTGCAACATCCTTGAAGTAGGTGTCTCCGTCAAATGCATCGCTTTCAGGAGCAATAATAATATCCTTTTGAATAGCATACGTCTTGTAAAGCATCTTGATAAACTCTGCTCTACTTACCCTCCCCTCAGGTGCATAATTACTCAATGAACTGCCTCTTCCCTTGACGACACAGAAATGTCTGAGTGCTAAGATTGCTGCTCTTTCGCGTGATTTGGTAATATCTTTGAAATCAACACGCTCATATGCTTCATCAGTAAATTGACAGTAGGACTGTTTTTGCGCAAGAGTATCCTGGAGTTTGGTATAATAATCATTGTACGCTACGCTACAATCAGTTTCATAGACGAGCTTAGTTTCTGCAGTTGCCTTGGGTTTGAGATACCATCACATCGGCTTCTTATTCTGGTAGCACATTGGCTCATCGATAGTAGGATCATAACACAACGTAACTTGCTCAGTTACTCAGATGAGTTTGCTAGGGAGAGAGAACACAAGTGGTTCTAATCCACTACAGCATTGTCCATTGAGATTTGCCTTGCCGAATGACTCGCCATGCGTAGAACAATCCAGACTTCCGCATATACTCGGTGAATCCACAGTACATTGTCGTCCTTTTTCTACTTTACATCCTACTGAACATCCATCATCTCCCTTGGTGTTTCCATCATCACATTCCTCACCTTGTCCTACATCTCTAATGCCATCACCACAATCATCTGGACTACCATGATCGCCATTATTCTTCTGACATTGAGCCTTCGCACTACAATCGCTGTCTTTACAATCCACTTGGCCATCACAGTCATTGTCTGCCTTGTCATTACAGTAATCTGCTTCATTACCTTTTGGAAGGCAAGCAGATCATGTTCATCACAAAGTAAGAGGAAACGTTTTTTTCAAACCAACTACTGATTTACCTGGTTCAAGATCAAATGCACAAGTAGGCACACCTGCATACTTAGACTTATCTACCGTAGAACTCATAGCATAACAGCCTACCAATGCGCCATTGACGTAGGTACCTGGTGTAGCATTTGCAGCCACTAAGGTATAATACGTGATGGTCGCCTTGTACCATTTGAATTGCGCATCTTCTTTATATGGTTTGGTTGTTGCATCAATCTTGAGCATAAAATTTACATACTGTTTGCCCGTGTCATATTGTACTCACTCATATTTACCAGCGAACTGCACTTTTTCTTCTCATTTGATAAACTGCAATCACTGAGGCATTGCATCCATCACGAGCAAGCTACCTACTGGATAATGTGGTGCTGGTGATCTAAAGGTAATTTCTAATTGCCATTTCACTTTTTGATTTGGTGTAATAGTAGAAGTATGTGCTTGCTTGTTCACATCAATCAATGGATACGTATAAAGTGTACCCGTGGTTCAAGATCAACTATTTCCTCCATTGGTGCCACCTGCTGTAGTACCTCCCGCAGAGGTAGTTCATCATGCAGTAGTATTTCATCCAACTGTTCACCCTGCGGTAGTTCATCATGCAGTTGCACCTCCCCCAATTCCACATGGCGTAGGTGGTGTATTGGGTTGAGATGGGTTCACACTAATTTTTTCACACACTCCACCGACAGATGTGCAATCAGCATTGGAAAGACATTTTTGTAATCCATTGGAACACATTCCAAAACAAGGAGTCCCTCCACAAGTAGCACTATTTTGTTCTGGAGTTGTACAGGTGGTGCCAAATGTTTGTCCGTTTGCGCATCGGTATGAACAGGTAGTTGCTCATCCTCAAGCTGTCGTAGATCAAGCTGTAGTTCACCCAGCAGTAGTAGCCGGAGGCAATCCAGTTGTAGTTCATCAAGCGGTTGTTCATCCACCCGTTGGTGTAGGTACAGGAGTAGTAGGTCAACCAGTAGTTCATCAAGCGGTCGGTGAGCCAGAGGTGGTTGTTCCACCACCTCATGCTTGCGTACATGATTGCAATTGCACCAAATTACTTGCCAATGCTATGGTATCACAGAATTCACCTTTGGGACACTGTGCGGTATCAGTACATTTCATCACCGTCTGAGAACATAATCCCATACAAGCATTTCCATTGCATTCTGTGCTCGTGTTTGCTAAGGAAGTACAAGGCACCATCTGCCCTATGATTGAAGCAGAATCAGCACATACATAACTACACTGTGCAACGGGACCACTTGGAGTAATCTCATCAATGAGACTCACAAACTCTGTAGTGACGGAATTAACTGAATTACCATTATATACTGCACAGACGCCATAACCAAATCATCCCCCGTTATTTCCTCAGCCAACACTTCATCATCAGTTGTTATTACCACCACCATTATTACTTCCTCAACCATTGGTAGATCAACCACCATTGGTAGTACCATTATTGCCTCAATTACTTCCCCCTCACCAACTTCCTCCACCTCATTTACCTGTTGCTGTACAGGTGAGGCTTGTACTTTGATCAATTGCTCTACAGACATTGATACGTAAATATGGTGGTTTATTAACTACTTTGTCGGCACTATTCACAATCGTTTGGAATGGGTTTGAGTCTCCGTTTGACAATAATAATGCTACCAAAGCAGCTACATTGGGTGTAGCCATTGAAGTGCCTTGTAATGGACCATATGAGTTATTTGGTTCTCATGCAATAATATTCGTCCCCGGAGCACACACACTTACCCAGTCTCCATACGTTGAAAAGGATGCCATAGTATCACTTTCTGTTGAAGCACATACAGACAATACTCCTTGGTATGCTGCTGGATAATTTTTGGTAGTAGAAGGTGTATTTCCTGCTGCTGCTACAAATTTAACTTGTGGATTACTCGAGATTAAGTTTTGTCGTGTTTGACTAAACCCTCCTCCACCGAAGGACATACTAACTACATTTGCCCCATTTTGTGCTGCATATTGCATACCTTGAAAGGCAGCAGGTAGTGTTTTACAACTAGCAGATGCAGTCACCACCATCAGTCCTACATTGTTTGAAATTGATGCTATACCGATACTATTATTGGTGCCTCACGCTGCAGTCGTCGCAGTATGTGTCCCATGGAGACAATTATTATCAGCATTATTTGAACCATTCATTGCATTGTATTGTTTGACCAAGTTGGCTTTGATCTCTGGATGATCCACATCAAATCCATCATCAACCACTGCGAGGATAGTACTCTTTTTGCCAACTGCACCTGCTGTCCGTGCGGCTGGTGCTTCAGTTTTGGAGATATACCATTGTTGATTGATCATAGGATCATTGGTCTGCAATACTCTATAGAGTGGTTGTTTCTCAACATACGAATCTTCGCCATCTCCTTTGAGTGTGTTGAGATAGTCTGTCACTGACGCAACTGAATAACGTTCATCACTCGTATCAAAGTTGATTGCATAGGTATTGTACAAAGGATCTTGTGCACCATCATCAGACTGTACTTTGGTAGCATCAAACAATGGTGTGATACTGACTAATGGAGTATCTTCCAACAACGTAGTGATACTATCTTTGACTTGACGATGTGCAAATTGACGTGCGTCTACTTCCATAGTCTGTAGTGCTGTAGTGAGCTGCTTGGTATAGACTTCTGGTTTTGATTTCTTGCTATCGAAAGGTTGCAAATACGCTTGTACACGATCAGGTGATTCTGCAGAGTAAGCAACTTTGACAAAATATGCTCCAGGTATAAACTCTGGCTCAAGCGGAGCAATTTTACCACGCAACGCTTCTGCTACCAAACGCTCAATTTCTGAGTCAGTAATTGAAACGGTTTGGAATATAGGTGATCTTGCAATAGGTCACATAGCATACAATCCATTCAGGAAAGCCGATCAAACTTGTGGGTCACTTTGTTCTCCCTTGAGTCCAGATGATTTATGAGTACCGCATCATGCTTTGTCATCTTGCATCAAAGACGTACATGTTTTGGGTTGGACGATACTTGTTGCAGTACCTTGTGCACATGAGGTAGTATAATTTTCCAGACCTTTACTATCTTGACAGAAATAATAACATTTGGCACCACTTGGATAACATATTCATTTTACTCCATCACAATACGGTCATCCGTCTGTAGTACAACTATGATCAATGGTAGCATCATATCCAAGTCCACCTGGATAATTGATAGATTTTCCATCTGGACTACCTGATCGTCATTTAACTACACCATAGGTACCCTGAGATTGGTCTCCTCAAATACAATGAAGTAATTTTGAATAGGCTGCTGAATCAGCAGCTGTCACGAAACCATTATTATTTATATCGCCATTTTTTCCAGCTGGAAGTACTTTCTTTCATAAAATATGCTCTTGAATATAAGCTTTATCTGTGAGATCCAAAACTCAGTCATCATTGTAATCAAATTGTGGATAGTCACCATCACAGGTACAAGTACAATTTTCATCATGTACTCACCAATCAGTAGCTGAAATCATACATGCCTTTCCATAGGTAGGACAAGATGGTCAGTTTGCTTTTTGTTTGGCAACACAATCAACCGAAGCTGATCACTCCTTACATTTCCATCGCCAATCTCATGGTCCTGAAAAAGTAGCAGGATCAGGAGTTCCTACTTCACATAAATCCACAACAGCTTTGTTTAGATCTGCAGCGGTTGCAAATTCCTTACCCTTCGCAACTCCACATTCAGGGGAAGCACCTCCATTTCACGCAGGAGCACAGAGTGCTTTGAACATATCTAGTCCTCACGCAGTTCATTGCTTACTCATGATCACGTTGCCTTGACCATCCAAAAGGAAGTAATACGGGAAAGCGGTATTTGCAGGCAGACCTAGCTTCTCCATCACTTGATAGATATTGTAATTCGATGGGTAGAATGATCTACTTTTGATAAATGGTGCTTTATTAATCTGTGGATCTGCAATCCAACCAGGAAAGCCAGATTGTTTGTCACTACTTATTAATGCTGCATATGCACACTGGCCGTTGTTGTGTCGATCTTCTAAGGTTTTGTCATTCGCTATCGCAGCAGTCTTACATGCACCACATACAAAACTTGAAAGATTGAGTAAGAGGTAATTATTTTCATAAAGATCTGTGAATCGTTTTTCTCCAGGTTGTATTCACATCACCTTCACATTAGCTAAATCAACTATGGGGTATTGCTTAACCTCCTCTTGTGCACTACATGAGACTTGGGTTCATCATTGTGATCACTGACATTGTCGAGTCCATGGGCTTTTGCCTGATATTGTGGATGGGACTGCCGATCACTTAGCACATAACCCTGCTGCATTTACGGCAGCTGCATCTGGAAATGATTGTCCATTTGCTGGGCCACATGCTCCGTCATTATTGGATCAAGCATTTGTATTTCCTCCATTAGTCCCTCACTGTGCATCACAGTATGATGCAAAATTCTTTTCAAGATCAGACCACCCTTGCTGGTCGATAACAATTTGTCATTTACTATCAACAAGTGCATAATACGGCAAAACCGTTCAAGGAATATTGAGTGCTCACATAAGTTTGTATAAACCATCTGTCACGTAAGCAGACCATTTTTGTACAAAAGGAGCAGCTCAAATTTTGCCAACCCAAGCAGGCAGATCGCCATCTTTAGTGACAGTTAACAACTGACAATTCCCATCATTAGTTCGCTTTTGAAAGAGTTCATTATGTTTTTCTGCACCAACTACACATTGACCACAGTTTGAATCTCCTATATCAAGAAGTAGATATTGATTCTGATGCACATCGTCTAAAGTTTTAGTGACACCACCATTGAAGGTAAGTTTGATTTTTTTTGCTGCATCAGACAAAGAATTTCCTCAGGCACTATTTCAGCCGTTATTGGTTCAATTGGTACCTCAATTATTGTTTCCACTATTATTATTTCAAGCATTGGTACCTCAATTAGTACCTCCGTTATTTTTTTGACCACAAATGCTATCAAATTGCGGCATCGATGAAGAATACCCATGTTGCTGTTGGATAATATTTCCGTTTTGATCAAATATAACGTAATATGGAATACCGCCAGAACTACCTCAGAGTTTCGCAATTACCTTCGCCAAGCCATCTCATTTTGCAAATACTGAGTTTGCGCTTACAAATGGTGCTCATGCTATACTTCCCTGTCGTGCTCAAAGATCTCCGTCTGCAACTATTGCAGCAAAGGCACAACTCCCATTATCATTTCGTCATTGGAACAATGCATTGTGCGTCTTAGCTCCTTGCACACAATACCCACATCGTGATGCTGAGAAATCTACAAAAATATAGGGATGTCAGTTGAAGAGTGTGCTCAGTTTTTGTGTAGATCCATTTGCATACGAAAAGGTTAGATCCTTGCTTGGAGGCAAACTACCTCCTCCGTTGGTGCTTCAATTTGTGTTTCAATTCGTATTTCAATTATTTCCACCATTATTTCAACCCTGTTGTCAAATATCACAATACTGTGTATCACAATCCCAGCCAACATTACATCTTTGTCACTCCTGACAAAGTGGGCAATAGGTTCCTCCACAGTCTACATCTGTTTCATTGGTATCTCTAATACCATTTGAACAACTAATACCTCCACCATTTGATCCGCCATTGCTACCAGCACTGGTTGATCCTGCACTTGTACTTCATGCACTTGTACTTCATGCACTTGTACTTCATGCGCTTGTACTTCATGCGCTTGTACTTCATGCGCTCGTACTTCATGCGCTCGTACTTCATGCACTTGTACTTCATGCACTCGTACTTCACGCAGTAGTACTTCCCCCAATGGTGTTTCCACCACCTCCACCTCCTGATCAGGTACACTGATATCACTTACCCAATACTTTGGCGACTGCTTTACATGCATCGACTTTGAATTGCGCGCCAGCCGTTTCTTGCAAAATCTTGAGTACTTCAGCAGTAGTTAATGTTGGCTTGAGTGCTTTGAGCAAACCAACTAACGAAGCAACCAATGGAGTTGCCATAGACGTACCACTTGCATCTTTGTATCCTCCTGGCCACGTAGAATATATATTTACTCCCGGTGCACCTACGTCGGTACCTTGTCCATAGTTTGAAAAACTTGCTTTGTTACCGCCTTGGTCCAAAGCAACTACAGAAATAACATTTTCATAAAGCGCTGGATAAGATGAAAAGCTGCAACCATCATTGCCTGCTGCTGCTACCACCGTGACACCTGCAGCTGTAGCTGCATCGATAATTGCTTGTTCGTTTGCGCTGAAATATTTGCTCTTGTAGGTTGCATAAGGGACGCCACATCATTTGTTGGGAATACCCAGAGACATATTGAATACCTTTGCTCATGCCGCATGCGCTTTTTGAAGGTTGGAAGGCCATGTTCACAAGCCAACATACAATTTACCTCTACATGCGTTGTACGAAACTGCAGAAATACCTTTGGTATTGTCGGTCACGCCGAGCATAATACCAGCTACATGCGTCCCATGCGTAGGACCATCCTGACCTGCATCTGCATAATCAATATTCCCTACTAGATCTTCGTGGCCTTTGGTAAATTCGCTATCAGAAGCTGAACATACCACCGGGGTAATAGTCTGTCCTTGGAGTTGATCCCATGCCTCGACTGCATTGACTCATGCACCTCATTTCAAATGTCGTAACTTCGAAGAAAAATGCGGATCATTGGGAACGACAAAGGTTTCATACTGCGGAAGCACACGCACCTCAGCTACATCATCCAGTGCCTCCAGGTCTTGCTTGATAGCCTCGATATCCGCTGGGTCATCGACACGAATTTGATAGACGTTAGCATTTATATTGTCGCTATATTTTTTCCAGTAGGCGGTAATATTTTCGACGTGATCAAGCTGATAGAGTTTGGCAGCATCTGCGAAATAAGTATTTACTCTGGAGGTAGAATTACGAAAAGTGACTCATAGAATACTCGTCTCTGCAGCATCCGCAACTCTCGCTAGTTTGTCTGCATAGGTTGCTACATCTTGTGTTTGGTGATCAAAGTCTTGGAGAATTCTTTTATCTTTCTCCTTGAGTTCCACTTCAATCCAATACGGATCAAATCCTTGATCGACTAACTGCTCCACATAGGGACTTGCTTCTGTAGAAAGTGCAGCTGCCTCTGGTTGTGTAGCTAGGCATGATTTGTCTGTGTGGAGATAGGTACAGTATCTTTTACTCATACCCGATGCAATACACTCTTGAAACTTGGCAACATCCTGGATGCATTGATTGGGTGCTTGTGCAAACACTACCTCTCTATAAGGTAGTCAACTACTTCGGCCAAGTATACTTAGAACAAAAAAACTCACCACTATATAGCGGTAATGCAAGCAATAAGACTTGATGGTAAGTACAAAGTTTTTCATAGAGAGGAGTTGGGATGAATAAAGTGAATAAGGAATCTTATTTTATCATTTGTGAAAAGTGGGCGGTTTTCTGATTGATGATTGTATTCTTGACAGGGATAATGCCCAAGAATCGATGCATAAATTGCTCAGCATAGTCTTCTACCGCTAGCGTTTGTGCATATTCTGATACATAGTCACTTGATTTACATTGACCATTTTTGGTATCTTCATCAACCCAACATATATCGTGGAACGCATCCACATCCATGTCATGATAGTAATAAAAGTGATGTGCTAATTCATGCGTAATGATCTTTTGGAAGATATGTTCTAGATCTCTCAACACAAAGAAATTGGTACAATAGTTGATTTTGAGTAAGAGTTGTTCCGTATCATACTTGACGTGCTCTCACTGGGAAGTAAGTGTCTCTTTGATTTCATATTTGCCATGAAATACATCACAACTTTCTACAAATTGGAATGTTACTTTGTTTTTGAGAATATCAATATCAGCCTGTGTAAAGACTCACTCCTGCAAGAGACTATACAATGCTTCGGCGACCATCACTTCCATCAGTGCCTGTATACGATCCAACAGTTCGCGCTCCCCATTAGAGAGGTCTTGCTTGAAGTCACCATTGAGATAGGTAAAGACTAATTTGGTACCCAAAAGTCCGGGATATTTTTGATTACGTTCTATCAATGCATCTAAGTACTCAAGCTTGGTCTGGTAGCCATAAATTAGATCGCTGAATCCTTCGAAATCTTTCATGATACCTGTATCTTCCAACACCGCCATATGTTTATCTCTCAAAAAATCTTGTGTTCTATAGAAAATATGCTTCAATGCACAGTAGTTTTTGGGAGAATAGTTGCGGATATCATCCTGCACACGATTGATGTGCTCATAAATATCCCATGAGTGAGCGAGAACGTCAGCAGATGATCGTGCATTATAATAATCAGTAAGCTTATCTTGAATGGTATCTTCGTACTGCAATGCTAATTCAATGGCCTCAAAAGCGCATTGTTCTTCAATTGTTGCTAGTATATCTCTTCATTGAATAAAAGTATACATGTCTGTATTCGCAATTCCCAACTGTTGTTCACGAGCAGCAATAATAGTTTGTGGATCAGCAAATGCTACTCCCCGACTACCCAAAAGTAACATCGTGAGAACAAAAAAACTTTTTTGCATGGCGAAAACAGAAAAAATAAAGTTCGTCCCTGACTGTATAGTCTTTATAGAGTATAATGCAAATTTTTTCGCATGAATCTGCTACTTTTTTTTGCACAAAAAACGCCCTGCTGAAGGACGTTTTAGGTTGGGTAGAAGCGTATAAAATTTATGGAACCTCTGAAAAAGTCCTAAAAGTTCGCTTGCGTACTTTTAGAGACGACTGAAGAGGTTCGTCAAGGAAGCGTTATGAACTGGCTTTTCGGGGCGTTTGACAAAACAAGTTACGCTAGAAAAATACGTAAAAATTCAATTTTTCAGAGCTTCCTTATGAGATCAATGACATAATATTTTCACCTGCAACTCTCGACTGACTCATATCATCTCTCAGTCTCAGCGTCACCGTACCATCTGCAAGTGACTGGTGGTCGATAGTGATGCAAAAGGGCGTACCAATCTCATCTTGTCTACGATAGCACTTACCGATATTGCCTGAGTCGTCGTATTCACACGGGAAGTGTTGAGACAGGTCGGTATAGAGCTTGCTTGCTAGGTCGAGCATGCCTTGATCTTTTTTGATCAATGGGATGATCGCGCATCTTACGGGAGCTATTTCCTTGGGGAATTTGACTACCGTCCTGGTTTGTTCGTTACCTTGACCATCGGTGTACGTCTCTTCGGCATAGCAGTTGAGCATGATCGCCAAAACCATTCTACTCAGACCAAATGAGGGCTCAATGACATGCGGTACAAATCTTTTGCCAGAGATTGGATCATGATATTGGAAATCTTTACCTGATGCTGTCTGATGCGCTTTGAGATCAAAGTCGGTCCTGTAGGCTAGTCCCTGCAACTCTCCCCATCACCACGGATATAAAAATTCTACATCCCAAGTACCTCTACTATAGTGCGATAACTCATCAGCTTCATGTGTTCTTCGTCTCAAATTTTCTGTCGAGATCTTGACTACTTCTGTCCACCAGTGTCGAGAGTCCTGTTTCCATTTTTCTATAGATGCGAGGGCAACCTCCTCTTCAGGTGCTACGAAATATTCAATCTCCATTTGTTCGAATTCTCTCGTTCTATATAAGAAATTACCTGGGGTGATCTCATTGCGGAATGCCTTCCCGATCTGTCCAATACCAAATGGGAGACGCACCCTCATCGTATCTATAATATTTTTGAAGTTGACAAACATGCCCTGCGCCGTCTCCGGTCTGAGCCAGATCTTGTTAGCATCATCTTGAATAACGCCTTGATGGGTAGAGAACATGAGAGAAAACGTACGTACCTCGGACCAATCAGTTGCGCCACAGTTGGGACAGACAATGACTTTGTGTTTGAGGTTGCCGTCTTTGAGCCAGTCTTCGATATGATAGGTTTTGATAAACTGTTCTTGTTGTTCGAGTGGTCGTGAATCAGCAATGAGGTTGTTCACATGAATACCTCTCGCATGTAAAATTTGTAAGATAATACTTTCGCGTTCCTTGGTAGACAAAGATTCTTTACCAATTTCTTTTGCTCTCTCTGCTCGTCACTTCTCATTGGTGAGATGATGGAAAATAAGTGTATCGATAAGTTTGTCTGCTCTCATTCTCGTTTTGCATCTTTTGCAATCAATCAATGGATCATTGAATCCACCTACGTGTCCACTGGTCTCCCACACTCTCGGATGCATGAGAATCTGTGCATCGAGTCACACCATATCCTGTCTGCTTTGCACAAAGGTCTTCCACCGCAGATCGGCTATATTCTTTTTGAGTTGGCTGCCGTACGGACCATAATCTCGTGCATTCGCCAAGCCACCATAGATATCTGATCCTGGATAGACAAATCCTCTTCTCTTGGCTCGTGCCACGATACTTTCCAAATTGTGCATAGTGAAAAATAGATGCTAAACGCTGGCTTCTCTATAGGGAAAATCGAAAGTTTTGCAACAAAAAGATTCTTTAACGAGGCATTTATTATTATACACGAATCCCGCACCAGACGTGCGGGATAATTCTTACTTCTAAAAAAATTCTCTAACGAGATTTTTTTAGAGGGCGAAATTAAAAAAAAGGGCTGGGGAATCCCCAGCCCGTTGAAAAACGTTATCTTATTATTTCGCAGAAAAGAACACTTTCCCACGAATTCCATGGATGGCCATCTCTCCTACTGTTGCACAGTATTGCGCTGTGTTCAATGGACCAACACCTCCTTCATCAGCTCGATACAGATCACCTGTGGTGAAGTTGTTGGCGATCGAGATAGAAATACCTCTACGCAATGCCTCTGCCAATTCATGCAGACCAAGATAATCGAACAGCATCTCAAATGATAACAACACTGATGAGGGATTTGCGTTCCCCATGCCAGCAATATCAGGTGCTGTACCATGGGTTGCCTCAAATATAGCAACGCCACTCTCGTAGTTGATATTAGCTCCAGGAGCTATACCTAAGCCACCAACCTGTGCAGCCATGAAGTCTGACAAGTAATCACCGGTCATGTTGGTGGAAACCAACACTTCGTAGCGTTCAGGATGTAGCAATAATTGCTGAAAAGCATTGTCAGTAATTAAACTATCGACAATGATTTTGCCAGCTTTTTTAGCTTCTTCCAAAGCTTCATCAGCGTCTTCTTTGCCGGTAAGCTTTTTGATCGCTTCGTAGGTGGAGGTGGTGAAAACTTTACCCACATACTCACGATCAGCATACTCAAATGCCCATGTACGAAAGAACGCTTCGACTGCTTTGTCTATGTTGTGCTTCGCAATTATGGTGACATGTTTGTTACCATTTTTAATAGCATAATCGATGGCTGCTTTGGTTATGCGTTGCGTCGCTTTGGGCGAGGCGAATTTAATCGCAAATCCTGCATCTTTGGCTCTGAATTTTTCCCGCAGACCAAGTTCATTGACCAGGAATGATTCAAATTTAATAGCCTCATCACTTCCTGGCAAGAAACCGATCCCAGCATAAATATCCTCGGTATTCTCTCTGAAGATCGTCACATTGACGTTCTCAGGGTGTTTCATCGGAGAAGGTGCTCCTGGGAAGTATTCCACCGGGCGTACGCAGGCATACAAGTCTAATTGTTTGCGTAAGTAGACATTGATAGACGGCAACTCCGGAGCTATCTCAAAGGGACCTTTGATAGCATAACCGTGATCACGGACGAAATGAATGACTGAAGACATCTTATCACGGTAGTTCTCAGCGGTCATCTCATCTGTTGTGAAGTGATTGATCTCCCAAATCGGTTCATCACCATAATAGTATGCATGAAGACGATTGATGAGCTTCACCACAGGATCCACAAAATCCTTACCAATACCCATCCCTACCAAATAAGGAATGACTGTTGGTTTATCCAATTTTCTTATCATATTACTAATTTTTTTTGATTGTTAACGAAAACGCCTCGGAGGGCGTCTGTTTTATATTTATTTATGAGGAAATGTCAACACTAAGATGAACTATAAAAGTTCGAGGAGGTCGATGTTTTGTTCGAGGACTTCTTGGATGGATTTGTAGATTTCTACATTTTCTTCCATATCCATAATCTCTGCCTCTGTTGCCCAGGTAAAGTCATAGAGTTCTGCGGTATCGATCTCATCGATATCACCAAATACGCGACCGAAAAACCAGTATTCAATTCTTTCAATCTCGCCTCTATTTCTATGCTCGTATTTGACTCTGTGAATACTGACCGGCAAAGGCAAAGCGCTCACATTGCGGTCTGAGAACTTCGTTTCAGAACCAATGATAGTCACTTCGAGGCCTACTTCTTCTGCAATCTCTCTTTTGAGACATGTATAGATATCACCCTCGTCATCCTCGTCGAGATGCCCACCAGGAAGCACCCATGGCTGTCCAGCAGCATGTTTTACCAACAAGATACGTTCGTCTTCATCAAACAAGAATGCGCGAGCAGTAATTTCCATGGCCAAGGTGCAAAGTAAAATAACAATACTCAATTGTAGGAAAAAATGAAAAAATATGCAAATATTTGGTGACTTTTTTGTCACAGAATGCTTGCTTAGTCGAATATACGGTAAAGAACAAACTTTATTTGTCTCAACCTCTAAAATGAAACATCTCATGATTTTCGTATTGGCTATGATAAGCCATATATCCGTTGCTTTGGCGGTAGTTTTGCCTGTTACATCACAAACTCAACTCAATGCTCTCGTGGATGTTGCATTTACCAGCTATCAATCACTTCATCAGGACGACTGGACCACTGAAAAAAAGGGTCTTGTCCTTACCAAAGCAAACATCTATCTCCAAACTACCCAGGACAGTATGCTCAAGGCTGCGCTTATGCATCTCATAACCTTGGTCGGTGAACGAGATCCACCAGTTACTGTTCCTGAAACTAACCATTATCTCTCGCAAGATACCACTACTTATGAAACTGGACCAAAAACACTCTTAGCGGGTGTAGAGTCTCCAATTATCGCTAAACTAAGCTATATAGCTCAAAACGAGGCAATTTTGATCGATACCTTCGTGATCACGGGGACACGTTCTTTGGGGGACTATTTCGAGGCAATCTATATCTATGATGCCCAAGGAAAACGCATTCATACTATCCCAACGACTACCGAAAGCGTAGAACTCAATGATCTTGCACGAAGACTACCTCAAGGGCAAAACACTTTTTGGGTAACCGTACTTCCCAAAGCAATCAACAACGACAGCACTGCTCACCAAGTAAGCAATATATCACTCACTTTCTCGCCAACTCGTCTCATTTCCTCTACGAATAAAACTGCCTACGCATCTTCACAAAGACATACGAGCGATCTCCTGACCATCAGCCCAGTCTTGCTAGAAAGTATCACATTTGTAGATGAGGCGTTGCAACGCAAACGTGATACACATCTCATCGATGGTACGATCAATCTAGGCATTCTTGCTCTGACAACTCCCGCACGAAACAACACCCGAGAGACTACTTCTATCAAGAGTAATCTCAAACTCCAAACACTACGTCTAGGGGTCAATGATGGTACCGTAACACAACAAATCAAACCTACGCTCATGCTCAAACGTCTCTGAACAGCAATGAGTGCCATTGCAGGAAGTATTGATGGAGATAGTGTCGTCTTTGATCTCAGTAGCCAAGGAAGTTATGGACAACTACAATCTGCAACTACTACATACCGATTGATTACTACCACTCCACAACTCACTCCATGATCACCAGAGTCTGCACAACTTTTGTTTGAAGATTTCTTATCATGAGCTATCAGTTTCAGTAGTGATGAACCTGGAAGTGATGCAATCGCACAACTCAATATAGAGGAGAATACGATTGAGTGACCAGTAGTGTACGAGTAAACAATGACGTGCATATAAAAAAATAATACAAAAAGGGGCCCCGCGCAGCGGGGCCCCTTTTGAAAACGTCTTCATTCACTATGCTTTCTTCAACTCTTCACTCATCACTTGCTCAATCAATTCTGGTTCGAGCTCGTCATGTAAATATCTTTCGACAGGACGCGCACCGTATTGAGGATCGTAGATCTTGTCGATCACTTGTGCGATACGTTTCTTGTCAAACTTGGGAAGTCTAATACCTGGTCTGAGTTTCCATTGATCATAGAAGAGGTCTAGCTTGGTTTTGAAAATTTCTCCTAATTCATCTTTGGTCAATGGTTTGAAGACAAGCATGGCATTGAGTCTATTGACGAGTTCAGGAGCTAGTCTTGCTTTGACATCTTCAATCACTCTTTCTTTGACGAGATCAAATTGTTTGTTGTCATAGGTCTTAGTATCACCACCAACGAATCAGATGCTTGCAAGTTTTTTGCCAAATTTATCTGATCACATATTGGAGGTCAGGATAATAATCGTATGTTTGAAGTCGATCCATCTACCTTTGTTGTCTTTGAGATGTCCTTCGTCCAAAAGTTGAAGCAGTACGTTGAGTACATCTGGAGAAGCTTTTTCAATTTCATCAAACAGTACTACGCTATAAGGCTTTCTCCTCACTTGTTCAGTGAGTACGCCACCTTCTTCATACCCTACATATCCAGGTGCTGAACCAATCAATTTGGAAACCGAATATTTTTCCATAAACTCAGACATATCAACTCTAATCATTGCCTTCTCGTCTCCGAAATATTCTTTGGCTAAGAGTTTCGCAAGGTATGTCTTACCCACACCTGATGGCCCGAGAAACAAGAAAGAAGCAATAGGTTTGTTGCGTTGTACAAGAGAGATTCTATTTCTTCTAATCGCTTTGACCACAGCATCTACTGCCTCATCTTGTCCATGGATAAAGGTCTTGAGATGTGCATCCATAGCAGCGAGTTTCTTGATCTCTGAGTCAGTAATCTTATCCAAAGGAATTCACATTTTGTCTGCCAAGACACGTCCGATATCAAGTAACGTAACAACCGGTCTCAAATGCTTGGGCAATGCTTGTGATTGTCTCAAAGACTTGAGTTTCTTTTTGAGTTCTTCTTCTTTTTCTTTGAGCTCTGCTGCTACGAAATAATCTTGTTTGTCGATCGCTTGTTCAATTTTTTTCTTGGTAGTCGTGATCGCTTCTTCGATTTGTTGGTACTCCACATTTGCCTCGAGTTTTTTGGCAATGGTAGAAACTCTTGCACATGCCTCATCGATGAGATCAATTGCCTTATCAGGCAAGTGCTTATTCATCTGATATCTGATACTGTAGTCTACCGCTTTTTCGATTGCTTCTTGCTCGATACGCACTCCATGGAATTCTTCGAACATTTCTTTGAGTCCGGTGAGGATAGTCACCGCATCATCTCTACTTGGCTCTGAAACTGATATTTCTTGGAATCTTCTTTTGAGTGCTGGATCTTTTTCGATATGTTTTTGATATTCATCAAAGGTAGTTGCTCCTATCAATTGTACTTTGCCTCTTGAGAGCAGTGGTTTGAGCATGTTGGCTGCATCCGCACTTCCTTCAGCATTTCACGCACCGATGATGGTATGGATTTCATCAATAAACAAAATGATATTGTTGAGAGGATCTGCTGCTTCTTCCAAAATAGTTTTGAGTCTTGCTTCAAATTCACCTCTGTACTTGGTGCCTGCCAAAAGAGATCCCATATCGAGCATGAAAATACGTTTGTTGAGTAATCTATCAGGGACACGTTTTGCAACCACTGCTTGCGCCAAACCCTCTACTATGGCTGTTTTACCGACACCCGCTTCACCGATCAAGAGCGGATTATTTTTGGTCTTACGCAACAGGGTATAGACGATTTGTTCAATTTCCATTTGTCTCCCAATCACGGGATCCAAGAATCCTTTTTTAGCTTCATCTGTGAGATCTGTCCCAAAGTACTCTATGGTTAATTTTTTGGTTTCATCAGTTGAGTTTGCAATAGTATCAACGGTAGCATCCTCGCTTCCATCAATAGTTCCTGGGTTTGCCATCATGAGCTCTTGTGCAAGTGTGTCCGCAGAAAAATTTTTCATATCTACAAACATATCAACTTGATTGACATCCAAACCGAGCTGCTTGACCATATTGTCGAGCATCTTGAAAAAATCAATCGGAGAGAGATCTGCTTTGTAGGTCATCTCAAGAATTTTTCTGAGTTTTTCTTTCATGTATTCTACCTCAACTTCATTTTGTTTGAGAAAATGAATGAGTTGGGGAGAAATACCATCTAGCGCAATCAGGAGTAAGGTAAGAAAGTTTACTTTGCTGACTCCTTGTTTTCTATAATATTGGAATTTATCCTTGAATAAGCCAGTAAGTTGAAATTTCATGCGAGCTCTCACGGGCACTTTCTTGATAGTCTTGAAGGTAGTATTAATATATTTTTGGAGCAATTCAGGGTTTTTGCATCCCAAAAACGACCAAAACAAATTGAAGAAAATGTAGTTTTTGGAGTACATATATACTCACAACACGACATCATCAGCCTGGATCACTTGCTGATCTGCTTGATAGGTAAACAAGCCTGCTTGCGCAATGCTATCGAGGTAGTCCTTGGTAAAGGTGAAACTTTTGTTTGTCATAACTCCCATACATACAATTAAAGATATGTGTATCGCATCATTGAGTCTAGTGATAGTTTCCAAAATAACAATTTCCAGAGCATTTATCTTTGTCTTTTGCTTTACAGAAAGCTATCCGTATGTGTATTAGTTTTCGAAATAATTTTCTTTCTATTTCTCTTTTTCTATCTGTTTTTTCATCTCTTGTACTCCTCCACTAAAAAAACGGAATATACCGCGCACTCTCAACAAGAGACGTTTCCAGAAGCTTTGGCCTTTTGGAGTCATCGACAATCCGCTCACGCCGATCAGGGCTGATCCAATAATGGCTCCTATAATTCGTTTATTCAATGACTTTTCAGTTTGTCCCATAGATAAATAGTAACTAGCAAATTAAAAGTAAGTAAGCTCTGCAAAATTAAAACTTTGCTTTACATTCCTAGCGTTACAAGGTGTATTACAGCCCTGGAAGATCAGCTAACAACGCTTTCTTGAGAAACCTCTTTAGGCGTCCTCAAAAGTACATATGCACTTTTGGGACTTTTGCAGAGGTGTACAAGTATCACCTAAACTCTTCACGTGCTTCATAATAGGGAAAATAAAATGAGATGCAAGGAAAGAAGGCAGTTCTTGTAGTTGACTTCTGCACAAAAAAATTGACAATATATCTTCTTTTGAGTATACTTATTGCATGAAAAATACTCCCACCACTCACCTCGATATCTCTGAGCGGACGACCACAGAGTTCGAACGTGAGTTTCAAAGTATTCTGCACACCATTACCCAGATGAAGGGTATCACTTTTCAGATTGCAACGAACAATCAAAACATCGCACGAATGCAACACGGTAAGAGTACGATTTTTTTTAATCCTAAATTCACTTCGCAATATATTTCACAACTCGTCAAAGAACAAGGAAGTAATTTCATTCTCGAGAAATGACATATCCTACAAATTCTCGTCCACGAGATCGGACATATGGTAGAGTACGGACAGCTGATGGCAGATCAATCATCCTGCGAAATAACTCCAAGACCACGTACCGTCAGACTTACGAACTACAAAAATACAACACAGCACCTAAGAGAAGATCTTCTGCGCACCTATGGTGAAAAGTGGAGACACTTCGAAAACATCATCAGAGATATTCGAGTAGATAAATGGTCAGCAGATATGAAGCAAACCAACACCCTTGCACCCTATATGCGTGACAACTATCTCGAACGAACTGTTCCACAGACAGATCTCAGATACACAATCCTCCAAGACGGCACCAAAAAAGAAAATCCTCTCCACGAGCAGTTCGCTCGAGCCATTCTGAAAGGGCAAACTACTGGATCACGACCTCTCGTCGATGAAGAAGTACAATCTTATATCGACAACAACGAACTACTCATCAGATCTGCAAGCGATGTACGAACGCATAAACAACTCAACACGCTCCCGATGAGATATCCCGCGATGATTCAGCTCTTTGACATCTACCTCGAACTAGAAGAACAGGAGAATGATAAGGCGAAGGATAAGGAACCCACTAATACTCCCTCTCCTAGTGAATGAGGCGAAGCCGAATGAACGGTTGGGAGAGGGCAGGGGTGAGGGTGAGCACAAGATGGAAATCAAACTCAAGGCAAGGCTGAATGAACGGTTGAGTGAAAGCAAGAATCCAAAACTAAGGATAATGAAGGGCAAGCAGAACAACCTCCCTCTCCTTCGGGAAAGCAATCTGAAGGAAAGGATAAGGAGAGCGATAAGGCGAAGAATGAAGGTGAAGGCGCAGCTCCCACCGGCACCCCTCGCACCATCCCGCATCTCCTCGAACAAGCAGGCATCAACGTCGATCCACAGAGTTTCCCCCTTGATAAAGGGGGTGGCGAGTGAAACGAGCCGGGGGATTTATCTCAACCCACCCCTTCTGACCTCAAACAACTCCTTGCTCAACTCACCCACAACGCAACTCCGCAGACTGAGAAAGACCAAAAACTCGAACAAGCCTTCAACCAAACCTTTGATCTCAAAGCTGATGATCCCCTCCTCGAGCATAAAAAAGAAGAACTCGTAGATCGGGCGAACGAAAATTTCAACACCAAGCACAAAACGTTCGACAAGACAAAAGAGTTTCTGCTCCAACAACTTGACGATCGAGAACAGATAAAATCAATTATCGAAGCACTCACCGATAGTGAATGACGTAATATTCTCAACTTCATCACGCAAGATATTCTCAGTCGTCTCCAAACACTCAAAGCCACTCACCTCCCTGGGTATCGTGGCCCCGTCAAACGAGAGAAAAGTAACGGTGCTATGTATACCGATGAGATAGTAAATCTTTTCACCGATAATCAAGACGGCGATCCGCACATCCGAGAACAAAATAAACGTAGAGAAATAGAAAAAAAAGAACTCAATGGATTCGAGTTTGATCTCATTGCTGATGGGTCTTGATCAATGACCAAATGAACCAAAAATTATGATCAAAGGGTCAACTCCCTTCTCGTCGGCTATGCACTCTCGAGGTTGCAAGAAGAGATTGATGATGCACATATTTCTGGGATAGATATCTTCAGTTCAGCATCATTATTTTCGTGATGAACAACACACACCTTACGAAAGCGTAGTTCCAAACTTACCACCAAAGAACTCCTCGTCGCAAATCATAAACTGCAGATCGCCAGCTCATCTACGGGCGATTTCGTGGCTATGAAAGCGTATACCAAACAGCTCCAAGATGCAGCTGTTCATGACCATACTCCTGAGGAGCACACCCGCTATCTCGAACAGATCAAATCCTGACGTCGAAAAAAAATCCTCCTCCTCATGTCTGATGGAGGTAGTGATGATGCTACAAAGATGCAACAACAGATCAAAAAAGCCCGTGACCTCGGTATCATCACCTGTGGACTCGGTATCACCTCGAGCGGTAGTCCTATCCTTGATCTCTTTGGCGCGAAACAAGATGAGCCACAGGCAAACGCTCTCGGCTATGGTGAAGTCTGTGACTCCCCTCACGAGCTAGGACAACATATTCAGGAGTTGCTGATAGAACATCTCGAAACGAGTGTGTAGTGATTACTTCAAATAGGCAAGAAATGTTTGAGGAGTAACTACATGTAACTCCTGATGTGCATATCATCATGCAAATGACGATGGAAGAATTTCTTTTTTTGGGGTAGAGAGCTTGATTTCAATAGGCTGTAGTCAACCTTGTGATTCGATTAACAAATCTATCTCTTGCTGAGTATGTGTTCTCCAAAAATAAAAATTAGCTTGCTTTCATGCGTATGCATATGATTTGATATACTCATTGATGATGAAATTTTCTCGCAATCCACCCGCATCTTGTCTCATTTCAAATGGACGATAATCATTTATCAGACAATTTCTCACACCCAAATCCCAGAAATATATTTTCACTCACTTTTTGATTTCATTTCTAAGATTTCTGCTCCAAGAACCGAGTCTATGAATGATATATGATTTCTCTAAAAGATCTATATACTTTTGAACGGTGCCCATATTGAGTCACAACTGTTGTCCAAGTTCATGATAACTCACCTCTGATCAAACCTGAAAAGCAAGTAATTTCAGCAATTTCACAATCATATCTGATTTTCTAATTTCTGCGTATTCTATTACGTCTTTGTACAAATAATTGCTCGTGAGGTATTGCAGTTTCAATTGCACTGTAGCATCATCAGCAAGCAATATATCTGGATACCCCCCATAGACTAGCAAGCGAGGCAACATTCTGTAGATTTCTGATTGATGATACGTCAACAAAAGTTCTCCTACACTGATAGGATATAAATTCCATGCAACCATCCTTCCCGTCAGAGGCTCATGTATCGTGGTGGCGATATCCAAGCTACTTGATCAAGTCACTATGATCTGTATTGGCAGCTGTCTATCATAGACTATTTTGAGGTTTATTCAGATATTAGTGAATCTCTGTGCCTCATCTATAAAGAGTACTTTTGCATTCCCTATAAATTTTTCTACGGACTGTCCATGAGTAAAGTCAAACTGTTCTCTATCAGAGATCAAGTCACCAGAAAGGGTGATGATATCTGTTGGTTCATAGGTTGCGAGGAGATCACGTATCAAGGTAGTTTTACCCACTTGTCTAGGCCCATACACTACTTTTATCTCTCTTTTCGAAAGCCACTCCTGTAGTGTGTTTTGAAGTAATCTTTGAAATTTCATATTATGATACGAAAAATTAAATGAATTATAATATTATAATATGAAAATTTACTAAAAAAACAAGGAAAACCTATAAAAAAGTATATTTTAGTGACTAAAAACCCTAATTTCATATGAATTTGGTGAGTTAACCCACTAGATTTTATGAAAGTCATAGCCTACATTCGTCATGTATACATACTAACAAAATAGTATATACTCATGACGTCTTAATTTTTTTGCAAGAGATTTTGTGTGTTTTGCACCTCCCTCACCCTCGGCTTCACAGAACTATACCCAGGACGGACACGGAGGTAATTATACCGATTGGGTGGGAGTGCAGAAATCAAGGATTTTCTGAGGCAGAAGCTATCGTGATGACGGACAAGTCCGAAGTAAGAATTGATGGATTGCCCAATATGGACGCCGTCCGCTAGTGATATACGTGGCGGAATCAGTGAAGGAAGCTTTTGTAGTGCACGAATCGTTTTGCGTCCAATCAGTCTACAGTAGGGCTTAATGACTACTCACAGAAATGGGACTCATTTGGTGAAATGCTGGAAGTATATCTTGCGAGGATGGATATGCAGTCCAAGCTGAGTGCTCAAAAAATATTCGATCTTTGCAATACAAGATTTCAAATAGCCTTGATCTGCGTGCATACAGACGAAATCGTCTACATATCTGCCATAGTAGTGTATGTGCAACTCATGTTTGATAAAAAGATCTAGCTCATGCAAGATGATATTGGAAAACAGATGACTCGTGAGATTACCCAGAGGGAGTCAGGTGTTTGGTGGACAGGCTAACATACTTTTGTGTACCGGGAGGATTTTTCTCAAGGATGCGATAGTATGGTCCTCTCGTCAAGTCACGTAGTCATGAAACAATATCTTGTGCACCAATGATAAGATAATTTCCTTGGATCGGCCTACTCTACAAGCAAAGAGACGGCGCGTCACAAGTTGTCGTACGAGTGTCCTCGAAATACTCATGAAACATGACTGAATATCAAGTTTCAAAACTCGTGCATCTACTGTATAGTTGCGAGAACAAGAACGCATAAATTTGTCTACTCTACGGATACCAAACAACGTCCCTTTCCCTACTCTATTCGCATAGCTATCATGTATCCACTGAGATTCAAATAACGGCATCAGATAATGCGAGACTAGGTGTTGCACGATACGGTCACGAAAGGATAACGCAACGATCTCTCTGACGACGGGATCTGCTACGATGTATCTTTTGGTAGTTCCTATCTGATAGTTTCATGCACAAATATCTTTGTATAATTGTTGCATATTTTTTTCCAGATCAGCTTCTCGGGCGATGATTTCTTTTTTCTTGGATTTACCTCTGCGTGCACGCTGGTAGGCGTAGTGAAGATCTGCATAAACAAGTTGCATGATGCGAACGAAAACAAAAAATCACTCCCACCTACAGGAGGCGGAAAGTGAAAGAAAGGAGAAGATCAGTCTCGGCGAACAACAACGAGCAGTTGTTATCATCGTTATCGTTCGTATCGAATCTGCGATTATCATCATTGAGTCTGACAACGCCGCGATTCACCCCACACTAACTCATGACGATACAGGTCTCCCCGTAGGTCAGCGAAGATAACTATTGGAACAAATCCACATAGCACATCTTATACTACTGACAGCACAAAGCTACCAGTGGCGGAGCAGATTGAGTCCCCCCAGACTCGCTAGACCTTGTAAGATCTAGCAAGGAGATTGATACTGATGTGCAGAAAAAATACAACCCTCACCCCGACCCTCTCCCAAAGGTAGAGGGAGTCGCTTCGCGCGTTGGGGGGGACATTCCGCTAGCGCGGAATATAGTCAGTCGCTACGCAACTTCCTATGCATCTCCGGCGAACAACAACGAGCAGCGGAAATAATCAGAATCGTACGCATCGAAACTGCGAACAACATCAATGAGCCAGACAACGCCGCGACTATTTCAAGAGTATTGTCAAGTCCAGTATCGTCCCGCCACGGAGAACAGATACATCAGGGCTGCTTTGCGCAAGGGTTGATCTTTTCATGATTCTGGAGAGAGTCAAAGATCTTCGCCAATGACCTGCATGAGTTTGATCAACTCGTCCTGGGGCTGTGCGTTATAGGTGGGGATTTTTTTCTTCACTTCTTGCAAGTAGATTTTGGTGAGGTTTTTTTCTTGTTTACCTGTTTTGTTGGTTTCATCTTCGTAGATCATATCGGGGAGCTTGTCAGGTGTATTCATATCTCCTCTGATACTACGTAACTTCACTCAGAGTTTCGTTTGGTTAGCATAGTCATACTGTTGCATAGAGAGATTATCGGTAGCGGTGTTTCAGGTGATACGATTGAAGTCTGCGAGCTGCGGTTCGAAGAAGTTACGGGGGTTGCCTGAGTTGAACTCTGGATGGGTGATCTGTGTCGCGAAACCACCGAGACTGTAGGGGTTGGAAATATGACGGATATGCTTCGCTGCTCGCTTGTCCATACGGTCTATCAGTTCTGTTTTGCATGATTGCTCATCGGGGAAGTCCATCTTTCTGGGCTTCGAAGTTAATATTCACTTCGTCTTGGTGGGATCCAAAAGTGCGGTTCCTATTCACGTGATGTTGTCGTTCCACCAGGCACGATGTGCCTGTATTTCAGGTGCGTCGGGGGAGGCAACCTCGCTACCGCTCGGCACGGCGAACAACAACGAGCAGTTGCTATCATCGTAATCGTCCGAATTGAATCGACGAAGAGCATCAAAGAGTCTGACAACACCAAGACTATTTCAAGAGTATTGTCAAGTCCAATAGTAACCATATTGTCCCGTCAGATACATATACAAGGCGAGTGCGTCAGATTCGTCCAATCATTTTTGTGTCATGAGTAGCGCTATAAGTTTTTTGATATCGCCTTGCTGGTCATAGATGATGCCTTGTGATTCTAGAGGTTTTATAGATGCTTTGATCGGGTCTTTTCGGGCTTTTCTCAAATCACTTCTGAGTGCTTTGAGTTTGGGTTGGTAGATAGTATCTGGTGCTAGGATTTTGTTGTCGTAGTCTCTAGCGTAGAGATTGTCATCTGGATCAGGAGTGTTTTCATTTCGTATACGATCGCTCGTCGCGAAACCTGCTGAAAATCAAGGAATGTTGAAATAGCCAACGGCCAGTCCTGCTTTTTGTCACAGGACAAACTCACCACTTGCGATCATCGCGTCACCGATCTGCTTCAATCTCTGCGGTGTCTCGGTTGTATTTTTGATCTGCGTGAGGAAGTCTTGGCGGTATTTGGTGATACGGTTAAATTCTGGTCATGAGGTGAGCTGTAGGATCGATCAAGGAGATAGTTGCTTGTTTGACTGCTGATCAAGTCACTTGGCTTTTTCTTTTGCCTCTTCCTCCGCTGCTTTTCTACGAGAGTGATCTATCAGATCATATCTGCTCAGGAGACGTCAACTTGGGTCTAGGATGTCAGCTCCTCCTACGATGGTGACTATCGACAAAAAAAGATCTTCATCGATTGCTAATAGTGCGTCCGTGAGTTCGTCGAGGGGAAGTTGTCTGTTGTCTGTTTCAAGGGTGGTGAGGAGATCACGGAGGGTCTGTTCTGAATGAGGCGTTGAGTCATTGCCCTCACCCCTACCCTCTCCCAAAGGGAGAGTGGGAAGGACACTCTCGATCTTCGTGAGCATCTCGGCTTTTTTGGTATGGAGGAAGTTTTTATCTTTGAGGAGTTGTTGCAGTTCGCCAAACTTCTCCAGCGTGTCTGGTGTTGATGATAAGTATGTATACAAGCCAAGATATGCATCAGTCCCTTCGGTACAGAGTGCTTCTACGAGCTTCGGTAATTTTTCGTTTCGCAACGCTCCGTCTTTGGTAATCTGACGAAGTAAGGTTTTGGTAGAGTTATTTTGTACACGTGTCATGAGTTCACTGGCGAGCTGTGCATAGGCGATATGCGGATTATCGAAGGGCATATCAGGATAACTATCACCATACTGATCTGCCGTCGCTCGTTGGTACGGAGTCGTGAGCATGCGTGCGTGCGATGAGGGAGCATCACGGAGAGACAAGGAAAGATTGGGATTGAAATCGATTCATTTGAGGTGGACGCATACATTGCGATCTGCAAGCGCAGGCGTATCATTCGCGTCAAGGATGCCAAGTTTGTTGAAAATCACACACAGGACCATTTGGTCTTTGTCGCTGATCTGAGTCTTGATGAAAGCAATCACTTTGGCTTTGATATAGTCGGTCAGTGTCGGATATTTGATGCGATCATGTCGATCATCTGGTCCCGTATTTCGCAGTTCCAAGAAACGTTTGGTATCCCATATTGCACTACTGATCTGTTGTTTGGAGGTAGTTCATCAGAGGGTAATATCGTATTTGGTGCCGTTTTTGGCATAGCTCGCGATGATGAGTTGTTGTGCTTCGAGGAGTCTTGGCAAGATACCGCCTATAGTCTTGCTGGCATCAGTAGCATCTATGTTTGCTGTCCACGCGTCGTTTCAGATGTCTGTAAACACTCCAAGTGATCACCCTGTCTTGGCAGAAATAATTTGTGCATACTCTGCAGGAGGCAGATAGCCGATAGTCACTCTATGGAACTCTCTTTCAATCTGATCTTGAAATTTTTTGGTGGTGTCATGATGATGATCTTCGTTGGCAGTGAGGATAATTGAAAACTTTTGGATGATGAAGGACTCGCCTGTTTTTTTGTCGGTGAAACTGGTACCTGCACGCTTGGCAAGTTCGCCTTTGAGCGCTGACAACACATCGGGACTGAGACGATTGGCTTCATCGATGATGAGCGGAAGTCCATATTTCATACACTGCGTGAGTGGTCCAGGGAGATATTCAAGAAGATGGCCATTTCAGGTCTTGACCTGACTCACCACTGATTCGAACTGTCTCACGGTGGTCTCTGCGTTACCGTTGATGAAGGGAGGATCTGTTTGAAGTTTGGTGAGGCTTTCAATCTCTTTTTCAAGTTTTTGCTGTGGAGTAAGTTGTTTTTGTTCTCTGTCACTCGTAGCGCTCGAGACCTTCCCCTTATCCTGTCCTTCAGAGCTTTTTTCAGAAGAAGAGTACAGGAGTTCTGTTTGTGCTGATCATGGCTTTAAAACCCCCTCTCACTCCCCTTTATGCCCTTTAGGGTGCTTCACAGGGGGAGAAATGTTTTCTGGTGGCAAATCTTTGAGTTGTTTTTGCAAGCGAGCCAGTTTAGTTGCGATCAGTTCTGCGACAAGTTTTCTCGCACCGACCGTCTTACCGGTACCGACGGGACCCGTGAGTAATACCGACCAACCTGCGAAAATATGTTGACGCATTTCTTCGTATTGTTTGGTGACAGTTTCGGTAGAAGCAAGTCATGTTGTATCTAGTTCTTTTTTCAATCACTGCAGACGATGTCGACGCTCATAGGCAACGACTTCATGTGTATCGAGGTGGAGTTGTTTAGCTATTTCAAGTTTGGTGATGAGGGTACGAAGCGTTTGTATCTCGGTGTTTATGGCACTAGGATAGTCACTCGTGAGTTGTCACGAGGTATACATATGGAGTTGTAACGCATCGAGATAGCTCTTGATCTGTTGTATTTTGGTATCGAGTGTCTCGAGTGAAATTGTCGTCTTGGTAAGCCCCAAATAAGCAAGGTCTGCAGACGAAAATAAAGATTGTTTGGCGGGGAGTTTTTCAATACTTGCCATCCTCTCTTCATCAGTGATATGTTTGAGAGGAAGTGTCGTGCCTTGTTTGGTCTTGGGCGCTTTGGTAGTGATACTTCACGCGGTGAGAGTTTGCAAATCAATACGTGGCGCACGATACAATTCTGCACCATGCGAGAGATGTTTGATGCCTTCAGCGTGTTCTTTATACGATTCCTGATAGTGAGTGATAAACTCTGGATCTTGCAAGAGTTCTTGGAGACGAGATACTCAGGTATCTGTCGCAAGTGTGCCTTGCTTGAGTGCTTCAAGTTTTTGTGCAAGAGAAAGCAGTTGTTTTGGTGTCGAAGTCGTCGCAAGAGATCCGAGATACTCTTGCAACAAAGTCAGTGTTTGTTCATCATCGAGCTGTGCAGTAGCGATATGTTGGAGTACTTCATGGAGATTTCCTTTTTGTTCATTGGTAAGTTTTTTGGTGGTTTTTCCTTTTTCCAATATATCACCTAGTTCTTTTCTTTTTTCAGTAATCAAAAACTTTGCTACTTCTCTTCGACTTGGGAAAGTGTCTATCGCAGAACGTAGATTGGTGTCATGTTTGTTGGCATCTTGCTGAGGCGCGTTTGGTTGTTTTTTCAACATCACACGGTGGAAATAAAGAGAGAAATAGGCCACTATGAAGTATACATGAAAACATTGTTTCTGTCAAAAAAAATGAGGGAGATTTGGTGTTGTTTGTGGAGATATTTTGGATAGAGTACGAAAATAAAGAGCTGAAGTATGCATGTCATTCTGAGTGTCAAGGCATAGTCCTCGCAGGGGAAGTCCCTGAAGGGATAGCAAATCCAGGTAACCAATAGGTGGATTGCCACGTCGCCTTTGGCTCCTCGCAATGACGGGGAACAGATTTGTTAATTTGGCTATTTGTTTATTTGATTATTTGATATACATGTCACTCTTCTGACAAGTCCAAGAACAAATTCGTCATAGCGCTGGCTATCTCGCAGACAAATTTCCTGAGCGTTTGTTAGCGCACTTATTGACGCATCGCAATATCATCGAAGCCAACGTAACAATAAATATGGATGATGGGACGGAGCGTACGTTTCAAGGGTGGAGATGTCAGCATGTCGATGTCAAAGGACCTTTCAAAGGTGGTATTAGATATCATCCACAAGTTAGTCTAGACGAAGTAAAATCACTCTCTGCATGGATGAGTTTCAAAACCGCTGTCGTAGATCTCCCACTTGGCTGAGGCAAAGGCTGAATTATTGTCGATCCCAAAACACTTTCTAGAGCAGAACTAGAAAGACTTTCAAGAGGCTATATCCAACAGATTCGGAAACACATTTGACCCACCAAAGATGTGCCAGCACCAGACGTAAATACCAATGGTATGATCATGGGCTGGATGGTCGATGAGTTCGCAACCTGCACCGGTCAATGGCAACCTGGTGTCATCACCGGTAAACCATTGAGTATCTGAGGAAGTAAAGGCAGAGATATTGCTACTTCACTTGGAGGTATGTATGTCCTCGAACAATTCCTGTGATATACCAAAGAATCATTAGCGGGCAAAACGATCGTCATTCAGTGAGCTGGAAATGCAGGTCTCAACTTTGCTCTCCTCGCATGTGAAGCAGGTGCAATCGTCACCGCAATCTCTGATTCACAAGGCGCTATCTACAAAGCAACCTGACTTGATGTGAAAAAAATTATGGAGATCAAGGCACAAAATAAATCCGTCATCACCTGTGAAGGAGCAGATGTCATTACCGAACAAGAACTCTTTGCTCTCCCATGTCATGTTCTCGTCCCCGCTGCCCTCGAATCTCAAATCACCGAAAGCAACGCACCGATGGTCCAAGCCAAAGTAATCCTCGAACTTGCGAATGGTCCAACTACCCCCGCTGCAGACAAAATCCTCACCTCCAAAGATATCATCGTCCTGCCAGACATCTTAGCTAATGCTGGTGGTGTCACGGTCAGCTATTTCGAACAAGTCCAAAATAACACTAACTACTATCGAAGCAAACAAGAAGTTTTCGACAGATTACACCTCATCATGTGTGATGCAACGGATGCACTCCATGGCAAAGTCCAACAACACACCGTCAGCCGAAGAGATGCTGCCTATATCGTCGCTATAGAGAGATTATTGCAAGCGATGCAAGATAGAGGACGATAAAACAAATCAACAAAGTTGCAAAATACAAAATGCAAAGCACCTTGCAATTTATCATAGAATAAGTATAAGTCAATTACTATTTTATTAGCTACAACACACCTATGTCTTGAGTCCCACAAAGTTGGATGCATGACACAAATGAAGATGATTTTGATCGCCTCAACGAACTAAATCAAGATTTGGAACCACAAACTAGTGTTATTCATGATATCTATGCTTCCCTACTTTTCCATAATCTTACCAAACATTTCCCCAATAACTCTCCAGAGCAAAATTAATTCATTTTAACTAAGAACGAAAAATGAGGACTCATCTCCTCATTTTTTTTATAGGCGAGGGCTCAACTTTTCCACCTTCCACTTTCAACCTTCCTATAAACTATTTAATTTTGCTCTCGTAGCAGGTCCGAAGTAGCCGAAGAGTTTGGGATTTTCATCACCGGTGAGGAGTTTATGATGGAGCTGGAATGCGTAGACTGCTTGCGCGGTGGTAGTATCGTAGACTCCACTAATTGGATCTGTGTAGAATCCAAGCCATTGCAACTTTCTTTGCAACATTTTGACCTCACGATTAGCTGTTCCTAGGGCGATGTTTTCCAAGAATTGGTATGCTCTCGTATCTCCGATGGCGAGATAGTGGGAATTTTTCTGATTGAGTGAGGGGTCTGTTTCCTCTGGTGCCGCTACAGGAGTAGGAACAACCTCAACTTCTGGTTGTGTAGGTTCTGTGACCGTTTCTTCAACAGGAATTTCCTCTGGTGCAACTATTTCAATAGTTTCTTGACCTGCAAGTGCAATTTCGTCGTTATCTTTTTGTGCAAAGAGATCATAAATACCTTTTTTCTTGATTACTCTCAACAAAGCACCTCTCGTCTGTGGACCAAAATACCCACACCGAACACTGCTTGCATCTAGTCCTAATGCGTCTTGTTGGAATGAACACACTGCTTGTTTGGTAGGTTCATCATAGGTAGAAGTGAGTTCATCTTCGGTATAATATTCGAGATGTTGGAGCAAACGTTGTAACATCCATACCCAAGGATCTTTTCTGCCCTCTCACAAGTGAATAATCCACAAGCTGTTGAAGAAAAAGTTCTGATCGATCGGGAATGCTTTCAAATCCCAACCTACTTTTTTGGATGTCCCCTCTGGACACACATATCCCTCCATATATCACACACCAAAGGAAATTGCTCTTTTGAGGCCTTCTTCACCTTCACCGAGCCAAATATCTAGTCTGTCGTATTCTTCACCTCTCTCTCCCTTTTGCACAATTGCACCACCTCTATCTTCGACCTGGCCAATACCAAATCAAGGAAATACTACTTGAGTACCAAACGCATATGTTTTGGGAGCAGCGATCATGCCATTGAAAACAGGTGCTCCTGAAGCACCATGGGTACCATTCCCATTGAGTCTAGTTTCGGCAGTATGATCTCCTTGGAAAAAATAGCGTTGATCTGCTTTGGGAGAGTAATAGGCTGTTATCCTGAAAGTTTGTTTGGTACATGCCGAAAGATCTGTGCCTGCCTCCACCGAAAAAGTAGACCAACCAAACCATGAAATGGCTAGTACAAGAGCGCTAAGGGTGATTTTTGTTTTCATACGTATCTGTATTCATAAATGTGTATAGTTATATTATTGACAATTGCTATATTTGTCAAATTTTATATGGCTATTTTGGTGTTTTAAGTATAATATATTGATATATAAGAGCATACAATGTTTGAAAGTCAATCTATTCCGTCTTCTGAAAGGTGCCAGAATGGCAAAAAATGGGTGCCACGCGTATGCTTAGAGCGTAGATTACTTTAGTAACATCCACGAGATGATACGAACACAAACAAAAAAGAGACTCTTTGTAGGCGCCTTCTTGATCTGACTCCTCTTTCGATATGTACTTTCTGCTCAGCAGGCTGTTTCATTTTCGTTTTTCAAAGTGTGGACGGTTGACCAAAATATCAAGATCTGAGAGACCTATGTCAAACATACTACCGTTGATGACGTTGCTGTAGGATCTATTATTGCAAATATATCACTCGGCGAAGGAAGTTTTGGTAATGATCCCAGTATCAAGTCAGCACTCCATCTCTACTCCGTAGGTTCATCACTGATACAAGTAGATGTGTTGGATCTCATCCAAGAAAGTAGCGATCCCAAACTTGCTCTCACTACCCATCTCAAACATGTATCCAAAACTCTAGAACAAATTGAGAACACCACGCAAGCATTGAGAGAACGCGCGCTCGACCATCAACAAATAGCTCAAGAATGTCTCACCGAAAAAAATGGCGGAGATCAACTTTTCTTCGCTGGCGCTCAAAATAATCTTCCTGGAGACACACAAGCAGGACTTGAGCAGTCTATCAAGGCAGCACCTTGTTATATTACCAATAGAATCTATGCAAACGCTTACAGTTATCTCGCAGACAAAGTAAGTACCCATGCAAGTATTCTTCGCAAAAGACAATATATCCTCGAACAAAATTTTGACGCACTCTTGACCCACAAAGCATACTTAGAAACAGATATGCTCAACCAATTGAATCAACTCAAAAAGGACCTCAATTCTCTCAATCAAGTAAACTATCAAGAATTCAGCTGAATCTTCAACTTTGCTCTTCCCTACGACATTACTGATCTCCCAAGATTCCAGAAAATTTTCTTCGATCCTGGAGAAATCCCCAATTACGTCGATCCCCAAATTGGCTACTAAACGAGAAATAAGAATTGAGATTTAAGAATTGAGACTCCAGAAACCAGGATTTGTATTTTGTTTATTTGACTATTTGAATATTTGATTACAGTGCTGCATTACGGACAAATTCTTTTCGTTTGACTTCTAGGGTGTGTTGTGCTTGTTTGAGTTGCGTATGTTCTTCTTCAGAAAATTTCCCGAGCACATAATCTGCAATATCAATTGCAGGATGAGTTGGTCTACCAATGCCAATTTTGTATCTTCGATACTGATCAGTACCGAGTTGTTGAGTGATGCTTTTGATGCCATTGTGTCCTCCGTCACTCCCTGCTCGTTTGAGCTTGAATGTACCAAAAGGTAAATCAACATCATCATGCAACACGATGATTTGACGCTGAGGAATTTTGTAAAAATTGACTATCGACGCAACAGCATTACCAGATTTATTCATAAAAGTCTGAGGTTTGACCGCCATAACAGCAAGGTCATTTTTGTAGGTGCCTTGCGCAATTGTACTCTCATATTTCTTGACCTCCAAAAAACTAGTGAGACCCAAAAAATCCGTCAGCATATCCAATGCCAACCAACCTGCATTGTGTCTTGTCAAATGATATTGTGCTCCTGGATTTCATAATCCTACCGCAAGTATCGTCGTTTTCATAGGCAGAGAAAATCGAGTAAGAAACAAATTCCTCTAGAGTATTATTCCATGATGAAGAATTCAAGGACATCTCCTAGTTCTATTTTTTTACTTACCTTGATCTTCAAACCACAATCATGTCCTTCTCTCACTTCTTTGACGCTTTCTTGTTCCTTTTGGAGTGAAGTAATTTGTCAGGTTGTGAATGGCATTGGTTCACCTTGTGCATCTACTTGAGGATCAGATGCTCTCCGGACTCTAAATTTAGCACCATTGACGACTCTCCCTTCTTGGACTCTTCCCCCAATGACCATATCTTTTGCTTTTCTAAAGAAGACGCCCAGCACTTCCATTTTACCAATAACTACTTCCACTTTCTCCACCACAACCATTCACTTGAGAACGGACTCTAGGAAATCAATATACTCATAAATAATATCATACGATTTAGCTTGCACACCCATTTGTGTTGCTTTCTTTTTGAGTATTCCACTGACTGCTACATTGAAACCTATAACAATCGCTTGAGATGCCTGAGCAAAGATGAGGTCTGAATCAGTAATTGCTCCCACATCTGAATGAATTATCTTGAGATCAACTGTCTCTGGTAGAGCGACTTTGAGTGATGCATGTTTGAGTGCCTCCAAACTACCGACACTATCCGCCTTGAGAATAAGCTTGAGTTGTACCTTGTCGCCTTTGCCAATTTTTTCGATGGTTTGCATCAATACATCTTTGGAGTGTATTTGTGCATGCTCTTGGAGTGACTCAATTCTCTTGTTTGCTTCTTTGTCTGATGCAACAACTTCTGCTAGTCTACCTGGTTCGGGAAGATCTTGAATACCAGAAATCACCACAGGATCACCAGCGGTTGCTTCTTTGATCATTTCACCTTTTCGGTTGAGCATTCTTCTCACTCTACCAAAAGTATTGTGAATGACGATGACATCACCAACATGCAATGTTCCCGTCATAATCAACAATGTAGTAGTCACTCATTGTTTTGCATCTTTGTTGGCTTCTACAACCACACCTACGGCAGGTCTACTCGGGCTATAGCGTAACGTCAATAATTCGTATTGAAGAAGAATAGAATCCAAAAGATCATTGATACCTTGTCAGGTCACTGCTGATACCGGCACGAGCATCACATCACCACCCCATTCTTCGGGTTGGAGACCGTGCTCTGCAAGCTGTCCCTTGATCTCATCCAACTTCCCGATACCCAAATCAATTTTGGTGATAGCTACGATAATGGGTACATGCGCGTCTTTGGCATGATTGATAGCTTCTACTGTTTGTGGCTTGATACCATCATCTGCCGCAATCACAATCACGACAATATTGGTAATTTTGGCTCCTCTTGCTCTCAACGACGTGAAGAGCTCATGACCTGGAGTATCTATGAACGTAATAGGTTGGTCATTGTGTATAATTTGTGATGCACCGATTGACTGGGTAATACCACCTGCTTCACCTCCAAGGACATTTGTCTTTCTGAGGTAATCAAGTAATCTTGTCTTGCCATGGTCGACGTGTCCCATGATCGTCACAATTGGTGGTCTAGGAATCAAATCCTCACGCTCTTTATCCTGATCCAAAATAGATTGGAGATTTCATGACAAAATATCACTCACATTCATCTGTGCATTTTCTCTTTCGATCGTTACTTGGAATTCTGCTGCTACGAGCGTTGCAGTATCGAAGTCGATACTCGCTTGTGCACCTACGACAATCTTGTTGGACAATAGTACTTTCATCACTTCTGGCAACGGGACTCACATTTTCTCAGAAAACTCTTTGACGATAATTTTGTCCCCCATACTGATAGTACCTTTTTTCTTGAGACTATCTGAGACTTTGTAGGTTTTTTCTTTTTTGACGGCAGCTTCTTGGGGAATCGCGCCTCTGTTTTGGCCACGTGCTCATATTTGAATAGCTGCGCCTGCAGGTCATGACGATCTTCCACCAGGTCTTCTTTGTCCTCCCTGTCCTCATTGCCCAAATCTCGGTCTACCACCACCTCCAGGTCTACCTCCTTGACCAAAACTTGGTCTCGCAAACGTCGATGAGTCAGCTTGTGATTTCTTTTCGATAAGTTCGTCTACTTCTTTGTTGGCTTGTTGCTTTGTTTTGGTAGGTGGAGGTGTTGAGCTAGCTTGTGTAGCTACGGGAGGAGTTTTTTTGCGTGAGGTGATAATAGGAGTAGCAGCGACTTTTTGGGGTCATTTGCTAATAATTCTCGCCTGCATCAAAGGCTCTTTGGCCATGACAATATCTGTATCTGGCTGGTCATCTTTCTTTTTAGTCGTTTTCTTGGGTGTGACTTTCTCTACTTCAGTGGGTTCTTCTACCTCTTTTTGCTTGGTTGGTGCGACTACTTCAATTCACAATCACGACAAAAATCCAGCGTCATCACCGAAGATACTGGTTTCCTCAACTATTTTGACAGGGGCGGTTGCTTTTTTTGGCATGTGGCAATAAGAAAAATACTGTTGCGCGTCACTGTATGCATTTCATACGTGAAAACAAGGTGATTTCCTTGAAATCACCGCTAGCAAAATGTGCGTATTTCGGTATAAGCAAACAACTACGGTGCTACTCCGTAGGGTTTTGTATTGACTGTAGAACATGTTAGTTCGATCTTCACTTCGTTTATTTGCACAACAAAAGCAACTCTTGAGTTCGTTTCTCACGTTTCAGGATGTTTTTTTTGTTGGTGGAGCAATTAGAGATGTATTGCTCGGCATCACCCAAGATCCCAAAGATATTGATCTCACCTTGTCATGACACCCCGATGAAGTGCGATCACAGATCCACGATGATGCATGTTCACGCTTCAGAACAGAGAAATTTGGCACGATGACTATCATTCCTCACGTAGATAAAGAGCTCAACTATGAAATTACTCCTTTTCGCACCGAAGGTGGTTATGAAGACTTTCGTCATCCCGAAGAAATCACCCGATCATCCAGTCTACTCGCAGATAGCAAACGTAGAGATTTTACGATCAATTGCCTCTACCTCGCCTGTGCGCCTGACCAATTTATGCTACAGCCAACACAGCCCGCACTGCCGGCGACCGATGATCACGAACTCCTTGCACTGCTCGCCCAACACGGTAGTATTTTTCTCGTTACACACAACGTAGTCATCATCCAAAACCATGCGCATATCGAATTACTTTTTCCTGATGGTACATTCAATGAAGAGCACGCTCAACAATTTTTTCAAGATATAGTCAGTGTCGGCGAAGTGAAACAGAATGGACCCGTACTTTTCTTGATCGATCCCCATGGTGGTCTCAATGATTTGGTCGACCCCGTGATTCGTACCGTAGGAGATCCTCACTTGAGATTTGGAGAAGATGCCTTGAGAATTATTAGAGGAGTGAGATTCGTCAATATCCTCAATCAACATCTTGCAAAACTGCATACCAACAACTATTTTGATATAGACCCAGCGACGCGAAATGCGATGAAAAAAAGTTACTATCTCCTCACCTCTTTGCCAAAAGAACGTCTGCATATCGAAATCAAAAAAGTATTTTGTGCACATGATCCGTTCGGATATATAGCATTGTTGGACGAACTACGTATTTTGCCCATACTTTTCCCTGCAGTGGCAGCCACCAAAAACGTCCTTCAGCCGGTGAGGTATCATCCCTTTGATGTCTATAGTCATACATTACTTTGCCTCAAAGCTCTACAAGCACGCAACGATGATCGATTGTGCAAACTGGGTATGCTCTATCATGATGTAGGCAAGCCTGAGCAGTATCACTACTATTCACTCATGCCTTCCAAAGAAGAAAAAAAACTCCCTATAGCCGGCAAGATGTATCATACTACTCTCGGCGTTCCGCTCGCTACCAGCGACCTGCGTGCGCTCGGCTGTTCTCAAAAAGAAATAGACACCGTCTGTCGATATATCAACATGCATCATAGACCCGGAGAACTTCTCGATGGCAAAGAAGAAAATCTCGTCAAAAAACTCAGAAAACTAATTAGTGAATCGGGTATTGAGCTTGTCCATAATCTCATTGATCTAGCGATAGCAGACAGAATGTGACAATACAACCCTATGCAACCACCTGCAATAGATGGCCTGCTCGCTATGCAACAGCAAATCCATGATCTCTATGACTCCGAAGGGAGGTTTACGCAATCCAACCTTGCGATCGACGGCACCATACTTATGGACACCTATGGCATTCCTCCAGGACGTGAAGTAGGAGAACTCCTCGCCCTTGCCTTCGATCGAGTCCTCACAGATATCTCAGGGAGAAACACCAAAGAGCAGATTTTGCATTATTTGGACGAGCAGAGAGGGAAGTAGAAAAAGACTTGACTTTTGATGAGGAATAGATAGTTTCTGAGGGCATAAAACAGCAATATATATGAAAAATTTTTTAAGCGCAGTAAAGTTCTGGTGTCAAGGGATGTGCATTTACATCATGGCTTATATCATGATTGATTGGGCAACCAATCCTATCTATCATCAACCTTATGTCAACCCAAGCTCAGAGAAGCTTGAAGCTCAGGGGTTCAAAAAACTCCCTGGCGAATCGCCTGCGGATCATGAAAAGCGTGGTCACTCCGTTATCGACTACGCACGTTCATTCCCGGGATAAGCCCGGCAAAAGAAAAAATCACCCTCATCCTGTCGTATTCGGCAGGATTTTTTTATTGGATAAAGGCTTGCAATTAGCGATGAAAACGATAGTGTGGGTCGACTCAAGTCATTGGTTTTTTAATTGCTTATCTGTTGTACTCATGGGGAAAAAAGCACCTGTTTTGTTACTCAAATCTCTTTGATCAAGAGGAAATGCAGGAGATGTCGTAGATCTCTCAATTCATTATGTCAATCAAGTAATCGCTCCCCAAGGAATTGGGATATTTTTTGACAAACAAGCCAAAAATCAACATAGCGCTCAGCTCAAAAAAATAGCAAAAGCAAAAGAAGAGCACCTCGTTGCTATCAAGACCGTCATCGATGCACTCGCTGCACAAGGTGGCTTTGCGTTTGCAAAACAAGCTACAGATACCCACAAATTGTATGATAGCATTGATGAAAAAACGCTCGTCCACTACATCGAGCATGCTCATCATCTCCATGTGGACAAGAAATGCTTTAGCTTGGCTGCCAAGATTGAAGCACTTGGTACGTATACTACTACTTTCAAATTTGAAACTATCGAACAAGAGCTCCCTATTGTAGTTACCAAAGCATAATAACGGTCTACTAACTTTCTAGATACTGCCAAAACCTTCTCTTTGAGAGGGTTTTTTTGACAAATCATCTCATTTTGCGTACAATACAATGGGCCTAGAACTCTCTGTTTGCCCTTCTTCACCTCATCCAACCCATGGAACGTAGGCGTATTATCCTCATCTGAATGCTTGGTGCAGTGACTCTCTTTGTAGGAGGGATATTTTGACGATATTGGCTGTGGACAAATGATTCCACACAAGAACCCCAACCCGTAGCAGAAGAACATACCGTAGCACCCCAGACGGGATCAACTGAACAAGGAGAACAGGAGATAGATACCGAGACTTGAACTGAGAGTACACAAAAAACAATCCAACCAGAAGTTTACACAGCTATCACGCTATTGTTTCCTCCATTCGTCACTAGTGATGCAGTCGCATCAACGCTTGCTCAGATAGCGCAAGACTACCAGGTGGAAGCGCAACGAAGAATTAGTGATTCTCTAGAAAGTTACTATAAAGCACTCACCACTATCGGAAAAAAAGGATCTGGTATAGATATTGCTCTTGTCCCCACAGATCTACGAACATTGTACGAAACTCGAGGATACCATATCCCCTTTCAAGATTCACTGTCTACGCTCTATCATCCACTTTTTCAAACCTTGGTAGATGACACAGACGCTACTTTCCTTCCCATACGAATTGATCCTGCCATCACGGTGTATGCTAATGAGTTGTTCTTGTCTCAACCTCAATTGACACTCAGCACGCTGCAGGCAGCACTTTTGACCGCACCCAAAGAGTGGACAGTTCCCATGAGTATTGGACTTGATGCTACGACATGGCCAGTACTGAGCTGATCATCAGAGCCCTACTTTGGATTTGGTGATATGCTTTCCCTCTTCATTAGCCAAGCAAAACGTACACAAAAAGAACACTTTTTGAGTTTTTTCATCGACTCTAGCTGGCGAGACTATGGACAACTATTGACAGAGATAGACAATTGCGAAGGAGTTATATCATTCTTGAGTTGTGTAGTTGCAAACGGTCATTTGGGCGTGTGATTTAGTTGGATGAGCGATTCTGCAAGTATAATACAAGCAAGTTGATATACGATTACCCACTTTCCTACTCCTCTCCAAGATTATCCAGTCAAAGGACGAGGATTTGTCGTCAACAAAAAGTCGCCTCATCTCAAAAGTGCACTACAACGAACCAAAGGTATGCTTACCCTCCAACACACAAATGGACTTGGCACCTGGGCGCCTCATCTCCTTCAGGCGGATTATGCTACTCTCCAAACGCAACTCGCAGATCAGGACTATGCCAGCTGGCAACCCTATCTCACCAAAACGCAACTCTCTACGGGGACTCATTCACTAGAAAATGACCTTCTGTTACACAAAGTAGTACAAGGTACATACAATACGGAAGTCTATCTCCAGAAGAAATAGGTTGGGAGATTTGAATAATCCTCCCGCCTTTATCCCCCTTGCGTGGGTTCGGCTACCCCCTTTCTAAAAAGGGGGAACACTATTTTTGATATCTGGTCCCAAAAGAGAAAGTGGAGATTTGATTATTTGTATATTTGCTACTTTGATTATTTGATAGTTCTCCCAAGTACATGACGGTCTGTCCATTTATACACTCCTCAACGCAGTAGGAAATAGACCAATATGATACCAATGCCACTTACAAACCAGCCATACAGTGTCAATAACGGCCACAAGAGCAAGAATAATAACAAGATCACAGAAAACTTTACTCCTGGTATATCCGCTAAAGTACGAAGTTGCTCAACGATTGCTGAACAGACACTCTCATCCAAAAATGATTTTTGTGCGACGAGGTCGTCTATCATCATAGCTTTATATTGGCTCACTCTTTGGGTAAAGACTCATCGCAGTTGTTGTATATCAGTTCATGTGGCAATTGCTTGTGCAGGTTGTTGTATCGGTTGCACGTTCGCAGTAGAAGCTTGTCGACGAGGAAGAACATTTGAAAAAAATGTGCTTACCCCATGAGACATCACCGAACAATCAATGCCAATAGGACGAAAACTCGAACCAATACCGAATGCGACGGACAACGCCAAGGAAATCATATAGATAGGTACTCCTGTCGTGATCAATATCCCCAGTCCATACATAGCTCTATAACGCAAAAAATGATGCTTCATCCAAAGCACATATGCCATACCGCCATGAAAGATAGTGAGACTCACCAACTTAAACAAGAAACTATGATCACTAATTTCTATTCCACTCAGTAAGTAATAATAGATACTCCATGCTAAGATTTGTACCATCAGTCACCACAAGACATATCTCAACAATACACGTACAAACACCTCTTGATACTCAATTGCCAATAAGGTAAGTACTACCAATGAAATTGTCATCCACACTGCTGCTTGCGCAATTGCATCGACTCATTGAAATGAGGTAGTCATCAACCAAACGCTTGACCACGCATACAGCACCAAAGCAATCGCTCGCACATATGTTCTTCTTTGTCTCAAAACAGTTACCATCATACCAACTAATCTAAAACACTCCTATCCTATCATTGGCGTTGTTGAATAAGTTCGTCTTCCCATTTATCTAGCTCAAGTGAAATTTGATTTTTCCCATGAGCGGGAGCAGAAAAAACAGTGCCGAGTGTTTTGGCAAACTCGGACATCCCCAACAGAAACATATCCTTGATCAAAAACATAACATCCTCTTTGTGTTTAGATGTTTGTTTGTGGCTTGAACTTGCGAATTGATCTAAACTACCTTCACTCATGTTAGCGAAAAAAATAAATTTATTTTGCAACTATCATTCTTTGTGTTCTAAACAAATACACTTCGGCCTTGCCGTGTACATCATACTTTTGCTTGAGATCATAGAGGGCAGATTTTGCATCACTTACGCCTGCAGTCTTGGGGAGAATTACCCCCGACTGGTTGGTGTCAGAGGCAACTACTGCAAATCCAAATTCATCTGTAGGTACGTTCATTGCCTCATTCAGATCATGCACCTCAGTAATGTCTGAAACCACATCAACTACCATATATCTTGTCTTTTTGAGTTGATCGTCCGAAAAACTAGCATACAAACTTTCAACTAGTTCATGTAATGGTTTGTCTGTCGTCACTACTCATTGAGAAAAAATAAGTTGGTGGTTTTCACTAAATCCAGAAAAGAAGACTCATTTGAGTTCATCAGGACTATACGTTGCATACAATGCTTTTTTGATTTTCTCGAGCATACGACACGGGTAAGAAGCAAAGCAAATTAAGTATACTCACTTTTTCTGTAGGGTCAAATTTATGGGTTATTTTTTGGTCATATGGTATTTGATGAGGGGCATGAAACGGACATACTCTACCAACTGCAAACCACTAAATCTTCAGATAAAGACACTCAAAATGACGCAGAGCAAGGTAATTTCAGGATATCCAAGAATGATATTTTGTACCCAAATACTTTCTATAAACCAGTAGACACCAATACTAATCAAAATGAGTTGGAGGAGTCACAATCGCCATCCTCACTCACTGAAAGAAATCTTGGGAGTAAAGACTTGTCTCGCAAGAATAAGCATGTACAAACAGAAAATAATACCGCTCGGCGATATAAAAACCTCTCGCTGTGCAGGCGCATTTGGAGTAGCTTGTCCTAAGTAGCCATAGAGTGCAAACGCAAATATAACGCCGAGCATGTATAAGGTCACCGTCAGTGCAACTTTTGCACTATACAGCAAAAATATTTTTTTGCTAAAGAGCCTCACAAACAAGGTCGCAATTGCTCCGCAAGCCAGGAGAATAAGTGTTGGTTCTACACCGGCAATATGGAGTGTTATTCCAAGCATTAATGGATTAAATATCCCAAATACACTCATACCAATGACCTGTCTCAATGCTGACAACACTACCGCCAAGCAAGGTATGAGTAACATCCAGGTCAACATAGAAAGAGGAAATCATGTATAGAGCAAATAATCAATTGCATAAGAAACTGGAGACTGCCATGCTTGCTCGTTCGCAGTTACCGAAAACGTTTGAATAACATCAACTTCAGATAACGATTTCCCAAATGCTAATGCCGAGAGGAGAATATTGATATGGTTGGGTTTGATTACTGCAAGCTGAGTAATACCCAACGTGTTTTGGTATCTTGAAGAAATTCTTCTGAAGGTGCTTTGTGATAAGGGAGCTGTAGTATAAATAGTTTTGTCTTGGAGACTAAGAGAAATGGCATCAAAAATACTTCCGATAGAAGCACTATTGATGAGAATAATATCAGCATCCATAAGTAAAAAAGGTTCTTTGACAAAGATGGTCTGTCGTGTTTCATCTCATGCATCACGTTCTACCACACCTATTCCTTGTTTGGCTAGCTCGGGTTTCATGATTTCCATATCAGGCAATGGCTCTCCTACATAGGTCAGGATACGATCATATGCATGTACTACCTGACGTACTCACGTAGTACAGGAAGGTGAAAGTGTGACCTGTTGCACAAATACATACTCACCAGAAGACAAAAACGTATACGTATAATCGGACTCGTTGGTTGAAAAGAGAACGCCTTGGTTAAACTCAATACGAGTTTCCACACTCGCTCAACTAGGTAGTATGGGAGCGTCGAAGACTTGGGGGGTTTGTGTTTTGAAGACTTGTCTAGGTGCTATTTGCGCTAAAAAGTCTCGATCACACGTTGGTTCTGTCACTTCCTGAGCAACCACTACAGGCACAACAGAAAAAATACTTACTATGCCAAGCAACATGAGGCGTTTGCAGAAAGAGCTGTTGAGAATTGGTACCAAATACATACACATGAATAACTTTTAGTGAAGCAAAACCCTATGCATAAACTAGCATTTACCATAGCAAAAACCAAAGGAAATGCAAGAGTTGGGGAGTTTACCCTCAATGGCATCACGATACAAACGCCCTGTTTCATGCCCGTAGGTACACAAGCAACCATCAAGGCGTTACCGCTTGAGTTTCTCTCATGCGAGTACTTGTGAACATCCTCACCCGTGAGGCTAATTCTCAACAATACTTTCCATCTTCACTTACATCCTGGAGAGGATATAATAGAAAAATTGGGGGGTATGCATCGTTTTCAAAACTGGGACTGACTAATTTTGACTGATAGTTGAGGTTTCCAAGTCTTTAGTCTAGGACTCAGCAAGACGGGGAAGGCACTGGTGAAACTACGTGAAGATGGTGTCCAATTTAAATCACCAAGTGATGGGTCAGTACACTTTTTTAGTCCTTGCGGGACGGTTGATATCCAACGCAAACTAGGCTCAGATATTATGATGATGCTAGATGTTTGTTCTCCCGTAGTCAATATCACCAAAAGAAAAGTGGCAGATCACATGGCTATGACTCACCGTCGAGCGAAGGAACAATTTGACTATCATACCAGTATCTATGACGACTGTCGTGGTACGCTTTTCCCAATTGTACAAGGTGGATTGTATCCTGACTTGAGGAAAGAATCTGCAGAAGTGCTTACTCCTTTCGCTCGTGATGGTATTGCGATTGGTGGATTGAGTGTAGGTGAAACTAGAGAGGAGATGTATGCAGCACTCGATAATTTAGTACCACACCTACCGACACAGGTACCGAGATATCTCATGGGAGTAGGAACACCTGATGATCTGCGTGAGTCTATCATGCGCTGAATTGATCTTTTTGATTGTGTTATGCCAACAAGATTATGAAGACATGGGAACGCATTCACCACCCAAGGCACTATCAAACTCAAAAACGCAGGATTCAAAACTGATGATACTCCTCTAGATACGCAATGTGCATGTCATACCTGTCGTCATTTCACCAAAGCGTATCTCCATCATCTGACCAAACAAGATGAAATGTTGTGAGCTACGTTGCTTTCATTACACAATATTGCCTTTTTGCATCGCCTCGTCCAAGAAATCAGAACAGAAATACTTCAAAGCGATTAAAAAAGTCAATAAGTCAATAAAAATCTTCTTAGGAATTATCCCAAAAGTTGTACATTTCGTGCTTTTGAGTAGAGTTATGTTACCTTTAGTAACTTGTGTTCTATGGCAAAAACCACAACTCCTCCCCTGGGAGATGCAGAGAAAAAAGACAATGTAGTCACTCCTGATGATAAACAGGTACTTATTGATGATCTCAAAAAAACTATGCACGATATGGGACGTATTCCTGCGATTATCATGGCACCTATCATCGCCTATGTTGCTTCTCAGTATGAAAAGATTCCTGAAGGACGTAGAGAAAAACTACAAACAATTGCTGCTTCACTCAAAACAAAAGGCATAGAATGACTCGCAGCTCTCAAAACTTGGTTTGCAGAAAATAATGCTACACCTTCTACAGGCACAAGTACACCTACCACTACCGTCCCTCAAGCAACCACCACAACTTCTCCCACTACAACAACTCTCACTCCCCCCGTAGTCAAAATAACACAAAAAACATCAGAAAAAGTTACCCATAAAAAACATCTCGAGAAAAAAGAAAAAATAACCCTCAAAAAGGATGTTGCAAAAAAGAAGAAAGGGAAGTAACTCTTTATCTTCTTTTTCGATGTCATGAAATATTCTTCAGAAATCCCTTGAACGCAACTTGCTTCGGGGTTTTTTAATACAATTTATCTAAGCGATGATTCATCCACAGTAATAAAGGTGCCAAAACTCACCACTCATTTGATTGGAGAAACTAAGGAGAAACTAAGGAGAGCCTTGGAAATACACATAACATATCTCTGAGACGCAGTTCCCGAAACTCAAATAAAAGATAGTAAGATATCTCCACTAGGGTATATTATAGAGCAAGCGTATTGCCCCTGAGTACAACTTGACTCAGCTCATCTAATGTGACCAGTCAAGGCAGAATGGGTCTCACTTCTCAACGAGGGATTTGCAATGGAGGAAAATGAGAAACTTTTCTTCGATATGTACGGTCGAAAATGAGTACTGCATGCTATTCCTCAAACTCTAAAAAAAGACTTTTCGTTACTTTTTACTAACATTATTCTCACTCCTGAGCAACGTTTGAAATATATAGATATCAGTCTGCTATCGACAAAAAATCTGTTAGTTCAATCTGCAAAAGTGTGTAGAGATTATCTCAATGCGTATTATCTCAAAGAGAAAAGTACATAAGTCTCATTCTAAGAAAGCTCCTAAAACAAAAAAATAGTATTACTTTTTTGTACTTTGGACTAGATAGTCTGTCGCAAATCACTTTTCACGAAGCTCTTGTTCGAGCAAGATATAATTTTCTCCTAACTGCTTTAGAGGGTCCATCGAAGAGGGAACTTCCTGTGACGATTGCTGTGTCCATACAATAAACTCTTGTTGTTTTGCTTTTGTTACGAGATTATTCATAGTCTCTTTATCTCTATCAATGTGTGCTTGGCGACTGCGTGATCTTGAGGAAACATGATTTCACGTTGAAACACCGCAAGTTCCTGCTGGAGATGGGCAAAAGATGCCACTTGCGATGTTTCTTCGTGGAGATGCTCTTCTCTCGAATCGCTCATAGAAGTACTAAAAAATGAAATGAGTGATGACACTCGCGACCTGCTGGGGAAAAAATGACCTCTAGAAACTATTTCCTAAAGGTCATTCACTGAAGACAAAAAGGTTAGATCTGTCTTCCCTCCACCTGAGGCGCAAATATATAATACATTATTTTATGATTTTGTCAACTATTTACAAAGAAAGTGAAATTTTCCTTTTCCAGAAAGGCAAAGCCTGAATTTGTGGGGCATGAGTGACACAATAGAACGGAATATCCTTTTGAATCAAAGCATCCTGGAGTACTTGTGCCACTTGCGCAATAGTATCTGCATCCAAACTATTCATTGTTTCGTCCAAGAAAACAAACTTAGCATGGAATAATCACGTCACTGCCATAATCCATGCAAACTTGAGGATCGACTTTTGGCCACCACTGAGTGATTTGACGGGTCTTTTGCCTTTTTCATCATGTACTTCAATGGCTAATTCCATTTTTTCGTCACTCGCTTGTGGAAGATAGAAATGTACGGTATAATCAACCATTTGTGCCAAAAATGCGTTGATCAACGTCTCAAGTTGCGGCAGGAAATCATCCAAAACCACATACAAAAGTTCTTTGGAGAAAATGTCTGCTAGTTGTTTGAGCATCACATCTTGTTGCTCTAATTTTTTGAACGTGGTTTGTGCTACCGTTCGCTCATCAACGAGTTGCCCCAAAAGCATACACTGGACATCAATAGCAGCTATATGTTGTTTGGTTGCATCCAAAACCTGCTTGGGAACTGATGCATCGGATGTGGTAGCCTGTGCTTGTTCGGTGAGTTTTTGTTGTTGGGTGAGTAAATCTTGGATCGTTTCGTCAATCTGTATATATGCAGCATCTAATGTCGCACGCTCTTGGAGTTGTTGCTGTGCAGATGCTTGCTGTTGCATCACTTGCATATATTGTTGCTCAACACGAGAGAGATCAGTTTGTAAAGTCTGTAGTTGTGTAATGTGTGCTGTCAACTCTGCGTGTGGGACACGCTTAAACCATGCCAACAACTCATCTATTTCTTGTTGTTGGGTGGTGATAAGTTTCTCTTGTTGCGTTCTACGCTGTTGGAGTTCTTCTAAGCGCTTCACTAAGCGCTCATATTGCTCTTGGAGCGTGTCTACTTGTGTACGCAATCAAGACACAGAGGCTCATTTGATAATCTCAATGTATGGGCAATTTCCCTCAATCATTTTACAATAAAAATCATCCCTCTTCTCTATGCTGGCCAGCAAAGATTGTTTTTGTGCTTCAGATTGTGACAGTTGCGTCTGGACGAGCATAATTTGTTCATCCAGTTGTGTGAGTGCTTCTTTGGAGGAAGCTACTTGTTGTTTGGAGAGTTGTCCTTGCTGTTTACGTTGTTCGACAAGGTCTCTGGCTTGTTCTAGGGTGATATCCGTTGCTCAATCATCAGCAAATGCGGTGAGGGGAAATCAATGTTGTGCTTGCGTAATTTCTTGTTGCAACACCTCTACTCTCGCTTTGTATTCGTCAATCACATGAACATCTCAAGCTACTTCTACGTGAGCTAATTTTTGTCTACGTGTGTCTAGTTCCTTTTTGCGAGCTTGTGCGGTTTGGATACGTAAAGCAAGTTCTTGTGCTTGTTTGGCATATGCTTCTTGGCGACCTTGTTGCTCAAGCAACTGAGTGATTTGTTGCTCCAACCAAACAAGTATCTCCTCACTCTGCTCTTTTTGATATCATGAAAGTATATCACCACGCATACGCACTTCTTGGCCCAATAGATCACTATCTTGCAAAAATGCCTGTGTGAGATAGTTTTGCAAGAGCGCTTGTTGGGTAGTTGGATATTGTTTACATAAGGCCTGTAACTGTACAGTAGCTTGTGCGACACGTTGCATATGCAGACGTAACTTGTTGTCTCGTGGAGCTTGATCAGCAAGCAGTTTGAGCGATGCTTGGGTCTCTCTCCTACGTTCGAGTAGCTTTTCTTTGGCTTCATCAATTCCCAGGAGACCAAATAAGTGTTTGAACACTTGTACTCTCTCAGCGGGGGTGAGATCAAAAACGCTATCCGCTTCCTGTACCAAAAAATTGAGACTCGTCACGACTTCTTTGGGGGGAAGGAGATCGAGGATGGCTTGATCGGTCTCTCTTTGTGAACCGCCGATATGCTCTTCGAGATGTGGAAGCAAGAGAGCAAGAGATGCTCACGGGACAAGTACTTCTTCTCCCCATTGCTCACGAGCAAAAGTATACCAATCATTCAACGACCAAGCCAGTGAAAAGACACGTGTCTGTATACTCTCCGCACCCGCAGATGATCTTTTGATAACTCTGTGTACTGCTCGCAACAATGCACTTTGATCAGCAAATACTACTCGCACTTCACCACGGGTGGCGAGGCGATTGAGTACGGGTCTATTTTGGATTTTATATAACCCAAATAATGGTCCATCAAAAAACAAAAAACTCTTTCCCGTACCAATAGGTGCGGTGATGAGAGTAGCCCCAGGTAAAACGTTCAGCAAGACAGGACGCTCTACCAAAGGTCAAATATTATCATATGATGCCGCCAGGAGTTGCATAAAAAAACACAAAAAATAACTGAGGCTAGGATACTGAAGTAATCCTGAAAAGAAAGACTGAAGCCTGCAAAAAAAAATCCCTGACAATATGCCAGGGATGAAAGGGTTTAATTGTTTTTTTGCTCCAGATGCACGGCGATGGGATATCACTATCCCTGGCTAGCGGGCGGAGCGCTTTTTTTGTTACTCTAGCGGAGGCGGTCGGCCGGGCTGGGTAACGATTTTCTGGTTGTTGCCCCTCCGTGGGGCGGTCTTTCTTTCCGGCATAATCACGGGGAATTTCTAAAAACAAAAGAAACTGGATATAATAGGATATTTACACCTATTTAGATCCAATGAAGACAAGAAAGCACATTACTGAGTGAGAAAGGTGGAAAATACACACACTCCTGGGAGAATGATATGATCAGGAAGT
>JAYREU010000038.1:0-14497 GCA_041908765.1 Candidatus Absconditabacterales bacterium | reverse complement strand
CATGGGAGACTTTCATGAATTGTTCACAATGAAACACCAGCATTGATTTCCGCATTTGCCAAATCACCAACATACAAAACAAACTGCATAGAAGATTTTGGCGCAAAGATTGATGCTATTACCAACGAACATCTCAAAGTGCCCAAACAACTTACAATGATAGCAGGTATACCCTCCTATCTCAAAGATTACATCGAAGCGATGTTGGCTAAATGAAACAAAGCAACTCTCAAAGAACTTCTCCCCAACTTATCAATGTTAGTGATTTGAGGTGTTAATCCTGCTCCATACAAGGCAGAGTTGATGAGATTACTGGGTGACCCAACATTACCTTGTGTCGAGACGTATCCTGCCTCGGAAGGATTTATTGCTTACCAGGATACCCACTATCCGCTCAATGAGCAACATAACGGGATGCTTCTCCAAACACACAAGGGGATCTTTTTTGAGTTTATACCTTTAGAAGATTATGCTCATGGTGAATTAACTCCTCAGCATCGCAGATTATGGTTGGGAGAAATTGAAATCGGTAAACCTTATGCATTGATTCTCAATACGAACGCAGGTTTGCGATGATACGAAATTGGAGATGTGGTCACCTTTACTTCACTCAATCCATATCGCATCAAGTTCTCTGGTAGGACATGAAATTTTATCAGCGCATTTGGAGAACATGTCATCGAACCAGAAATTCAGAGTTTGGCAGAGATAGCAAATCAGCATGGTGTATTGATCGAAGAATATACGGTCGCACCACATACGGATGGTGAACAATATCATGAATGGTTTGTTGAACTTTCTGGCACTACCTTGCCCACAGGTGAACAACTTGCTGCTGCATGCCACGCAATGGATGTGGCTCTCCAACAAAAAAATGAATACTATCGTGATTTGAGACAAGCATGAACATTACTTCCCTTGCAAATCCGCGTGCTGAAGCCTTGATCTTGTTCATGATATATGCAAGCACAACCAGGATTTGATCCACAAAAAAAACTCCCTCATCTCAGAGATGATAGGAAGATTGCAGAGTGGTTTGAAGAAAATAGTTTAGTTGGATAGTTGCTTTTGCGACTATTTTGAAACATCGAAACATGAAAGTGATTATTGTTGCTTTTATGTTTGATGTATGTATATTGCACTAATGATATCTCCTATTCAAAAAATCAAAACATTATTCTCACTTTTCTTGTGTATCTGCTATGTAATTAGTAGCTGTGTTTTTGCCCATGCATTGGTCATGGAACTTACGCATGAAGTAGAGGAAAATGTACTGCAATGTGTGTGTGCAAGTGATTTGCATCCAGAAGAAGATGTTGAAGATGACCATAAACATACTCCATATGAACATGATTGTTTTGAAATATGTATGGATGATTATACCATATACATGGACGTATCATCTTATAATTGACCAAGATCTATAAAACTGCATATACCTTTCGTCTTAGTTAAGACAACTACTCCTCATGAAGAAATAGAAACTCGCATATATGCTACAAATAAACAAGATGATCAGCTATATTTGGTTGCGTATACATCGCAATACATATGAGTTGTAAAACTATTGGAATAAGACATCGAAACATATGACACTTTCTCTACTGCATATAGGTAGATTCTTTTTTATGTCATTTTCTACATTCGTTCATGTCAAAAACTAATCTGTACGTAAGCATTTGCGGTGCAATTGTAATTTTATGTGTTGCCTGGTACACTATTTGAGGAAAATTGAGAGGAGAGGATTCTCAACTAATTAATATGCCTTCCGTCTGAAACAATAATGATATTCAAGTTATTGAAGCAGGTCATGATTGAAGAAACTTAGTTCCAAATCAAATTACCCTCGAAGAAGGGAAAAACTATGAGATCAAAGTTACTCCTCAATCAAATGGCATAGGATGTATGTTCGCTGCTACAGTTCCTACTTTGTGAAGCGAGGTATGGAATATAAAAGCATGAGAAACTTTCACTATCAAAGTAGCAAATGCAAAAGTAGGTACTTATCCTGTAATTTGTACGTCTATGGGTATGAAACAGGGTGAGATAATAGTCAAAGCATCTTGAACATAAACTAATTGCCAAAGTGTGAATTTTTGCAGACATTAATTTTAGTAGAGTTATTTCAATACATGGAATCAAATACGCAACGTAAAAGAAGGCTTCGTCATGAGGCAAATAAAAGACGCAATCTAAGAACTACAATCGGTCGAGTGCTTTGAATTATTTCACTTCTCGTAGTAGGCTATATTTTCTTACCCACTTCGTCTGAGCAGAGTAATCCATTTGAAATTAGATCTGATGATCGAACTAAGTGAAATGCGTCAGGTAATGTTGTGCTTATCGAATATTTAGATTTCGAGTGCGAGGCATGTAAAGCAAACTATCCAATTGTTAAGCAATTAGTTGAAGAATATTCATGAGATCTACAAGTAGTCGTTCGTTACTACCCATTGCCTGGGCACCGCAATTCTATAACTGCAGCAAGTGCAGTTGAAGCTGCTGGGAAACAAGGTAAATTTCGAGAGATGCATGATCTGCTATTTGAGACTCAAGGTATATGGGGAGAAAGAAATAAAGAAGATAAAGAAATTTTTGTGAAGTATGCAGAACAAATAGGTTTAAATATGGAGCAATTCAAAATTGATGTATCGTCCGAAAAAGTTAGATCAAAAATTGCAAAGCATAAAGGTGAGGGGGCTTCTTTATGAGTAACGTGAACACCCTCTTTCTTCCTCAACGGACAAAGGATACAAAACCCAAGAAGTCTCGATGAATTTAGGACACTGATACAAGCGGAAATACTGAAAAACCCAAGAGTACCCAGGGGAGCTAAGGTACATGAGCATGCAGATTATAAGATATTTGTTGATAATAAAGAAATAGATTTTAGTGATGATCGCTATCAATCAACAACAGGTAAAGAGCTGAGCAGTGAACAACACCTCCATGATAATAATGGCAACAATATCCATAAACATCTTACCAAAAAAACACTCGCTGACTTTTTTGCATCCTTATGAGTAATTATCACGCAAAATTGCTTGCAACTTGATACCGGCGAAAAGTATTGTTCTGACGCTACCAAAACACTCAAGTTCTTTGTGAATGATGAACCCAAGGTAGATTTTATATCGTATGAGTTTAGCGACCTAGATCGTATACTAATATCATACGGTGCAGAAACTGAAGAACAAATAAAGTTACAACTTAATGCTGTGACAGATATGTCGTGTATGTATTCTGATAAATGTCCTGAGAGAGGCAAACCGCCAACTGAAAATTGTGTAGTGTGATTAGGCTGAGATTGTTAGATTGTTTAAAATAGTTTATGACTACGTATCTTTTTTCTTACGCAATTTCATATCGCTCAGATGATTTGGAAGCCAAGATACTATCTCTGCGGGAGCTTCGAGTTCCGCAAGACGTAAAATATAATTGATAATTTCTACATTAGTGTCTACTGGCTCATCCACTCTCTCTCGTTCTTCACCATTGAGGTGAACGATTTCTTTCTCTTGTCTATTGGAAACTCGACACATAGCAATGAGCCTTTCATGTAAAGGAGTATCTTTGCTGGGAGTGACTAAGTCACGAACTTGTGTCCACTTGATATATGCTAGATCTTGTAACTGTTTGGTAGGTGACACTAATCAGATGGAAACATCATAGTCTCCAGGCTTCGGTTTGGTATTTAGCAATTTGAGTAGTTCTCCTCTCTCTCGTAGCGTGTCCAAAGGCACAGCTTGTTTGTCGATATGTTTGCAAAGTTGTTCTAGCAAATATGACCCAAATGTTTGTTTCTCCCTCGCATTTCAAGCGAAGACAAGCAACCCTTTGACTGAGTCGGAAAATATCTCTACGCGATCTTCCTTTTCTTCTTGCTCAGTCAGGGCGAGTAGTTCTTGAATTGCTTGTTTTGTTCTCTGTGAAACAGAAACAGATGTCTGCAATCAAGCATATTTGATAATTCACGTATACTGTCGTCATGTACCATACACTTCATTGAGAAGGTCAGTTGCATGATCACGCAGTTCATTTACTGAAGGCATGAGTCAAAGAGACAAATAAACAAATATGCAAATACTCAAAATAAGGATGATTTCTTTTAAAGTATAAACGAGCGGGGCGCATAAAGCAAATTTTGAGGAGTATCTTAGAACTATCTTTGTACTTGACATACAGAATTAGCTATATATAAATTACTCATAAAATAAAATGTATGTTCGGAAAAACAATAACAACAAAAAAGCTCTTTTGCCAGTGTCTGCATGACATAGAGTCTGGTAGTGGACGCTCACAATTCTGTTTCGCACCGTGTGCTGATCAACGTGAAATTATGCGATTGAAAGGAGAGGCTTCGCTAGTTGCAGATCCTGTCAAACTGCAGGCGCATATTGAAGAGCTCGAGCAACGTCTCAGCGAGTTGAGAAACAACCCTCCTTCATCGCACTCTGCACTTTTGCTGCATGCTATGGAGAAACAACTTGCAGAGGAGATCATCCGACTAAAGTCGCACCTTCCCAAAACAGAGTCATAAGCATATGCTTTGACATAAAGAACTGCTGTATCAGCAGTTTTTTTCTTTAAGAAAAAATAAACCTAAAAGAATAATTTTTACCAAAAATCCATTTTTGCCTCGTTTCCTCTTGCAAAAGCTCAAAAAGAGATTAAAGAAAACTACACAAAATCAAAATTTTATGAAAAATGAAAGTTTGTCAGGAGTAAGTTTGCCAGAGGCGACTTTACTTGAAGTAAGTTTACCAACGGTACCTACGTCTACTCCAGAGGAAATGCTCAAACAAAAACTTTTTGATACCTATCTCTCGTTGCGCGACATGATGAGTCAAGAACGTGATATAGAAAATCAAAGAGATGCTATTTCCAGGCGCCCTTTGCGCAACATTATCAGGAAATTCTTTCATCTTTTGGAGAAGAAGGAGGTCTTCCAAGCGTATCAAAAATGTTATGATAAGCTGAGAAGAGCTGTACTTTGGTTGCGAGAAGTCGTATATACCAAATCCATTACTCGTATCCATGAGGGAAGAAAAAAACAATTCTACTACGTGAGCATAGCAGCTCTTGAGCCGGTATGTGATCGTTTGGGAGAGTTGTTGGTGTAAATTAGTAAGTTTTGGTAATTCATTCTCATATTTTTTTTAGGGGCTCGCATACTGCGAGCCCCTTTTATGTCTTCTCTTTTAGGCTTACCGTAGATGACAAACTGTTGGACGTTTCACATGAATACCTTCATTTTTACATATGTCTAGATGATGAGAAACGGAGTTTGGCAAACTCCTTGCTTTTTTTTGGAGTTTCGCTATACTCAAAGTACTTATGACTAGCAATGTCCGATTTGGTTGAATTTCCCTTGCTTAGTCGCTTTCATTTTCCTTATTTTGTGTCCCATGTCATTGACAGAACGCCTACTGGCTGATTATATACAAGCTATGAAAGCGAAAGAGGTCTCCAAAAAAGAGATTCTCAACTTTATCCTAGCTGCTATCAAGAATAAGAAAATAGAACTGCACCAGGATCCAGATGATGCAGAAGTATGTAAGATTATCAAAAAAGAGATCAAATCGAGACAAGAATCACTCGTCTATCTCGAGAAAGCAGGCGACCAGGCTGGTATAGATGAAGAAAACGCCAAGATTCAGATTATCCAAGCCTATTTGCCAACTCAGTTAGATGAAACCCAACTCAGAGCGCTTATCGCTGCGAAACAACAAGAACTTGGTATAGATGATCTCCGTACCGGTAGAGGCAAAATTATAGGAGCTATGATGCAAACGCACGGCGAGCAAATCGATGGTGCAGAGCTCAATCGTATTCTTACTTCCTTGATGGCATAATCCATGAAGAGACGCTTACTAGCTATGTTGATTATAAGTGTATTGAGTTTATCTCTCTGAACTCATCTCTTTGCTCAAAGTGGATGAACTACAAGTGCTTGATCTACGACTGCAGGAGGAAGTGCTGCTGCAGATAATTGTTCTGGAGGTATCAAACTCAATACCGATATCCCTTTCGTGGGTAATTGTATCGAGAAATCAACCAATGCAAGTGTCGCGGGAGATAAAACTACTATTGCCAATGCCTTTCCCAAGTTACTCGGTGGTTTGATGAGAATAGTGATGACGGTGGTGGTGATTGTTGGATTTATGGGAATCTTGGTCGGTGGCTTTATGATGTCTGCTGGAGGATTGGAAGCGAGTTTGATGGCTAAGTGAAAAAAGTTAATTATTACCGTGATTATCGGGCTTGTTGTCCTAGGTCTCTCTGGTATTATCCTCAATTTGATCAATCCTAACTTCTTTGGAACGGATAGTCAGCCTACAAGTTCTCCCTAAGTATGTTTCTTTTACTTTATATATTGTGTTTCTATGTTACCGATTACTGTGCACAACCATGGCTATCTGATTGGAAAAGAATTACTTATTCTGACCACTGATGAGCCACAAAAAAATCTGATTAACTTATGTTTACACAAAGGTGAGACTATGCGTTATGGTAAATCACTCGTCCGTGTAGTAGATTTTCCTGGTGAGTATGAGATGTGAGGAGTTCCTATTACCTGCTATGAATCTGGTGGTGTACTCCATTATCTTTTGAGAATGGAAGACGAACAAATTGCTATCATTCGCAATACGTCCGTACTCGAACAAGAAAGCTTCGATGGTATTCACCAATGGATTTGCCAAGACAAAAAATGTAGTGATGCGGTCGAAAATCTAGAGCTCACAGGCACAATTACTATTTTGGATGATATCGCGTAATCGAGCAGTAGGTTGTTTAGAGAGTATATACACGCCATCATCGTCACGGAGGCGTACCAGTTGTCCGTGTAGGCCAAGCGATTCTGCTGTAGTAATCAACGTCGGCATCTTGTCTGCAAAACGTATACAGTCATCGCACACAATAACTGTTTGATCATGGAGGTGAGGAATGAGATAAGCCAGATACTCTGCATACATACTTTTCTGTCCATCTATGAATACAAAGTCTAGACGCGGTATGACCGCATGTGGAATGTGCATCATATCCGCATGATAACAGGTGAAATTCGTGACCTTATGCTGTCGCTGATGTCGTAAGGTGAGTTGATAACTCGGATGAGAAATTTCACATGACCATAAATAGCCTCACCGTTCTTGGATGGTACGTGCGATGTGTATACTCCCTCGTCCAATAGCACTGCCAATCTCCCAACAGACTTTAGGTTGGGTAGTAGCCAAAATATAGTGCACAAATTCCCACGTAGCATCACTCATAATGGGAATAGTGTGACTCTCAGCAAAGCGTTTTATCTGTTCCATAGCGAGCAGCATACAATAAAAAAATGCATTTTATGTTTTATACAAATGAAAATTATGTCAGAATCAAGTGTACAATCTCCCATTAGTTTTACCAAAAACAAAAGGAGACCTAGACCGGCAAGTTCCGGTCCAGAAAGAAAACTTACGGTGAGCAAATCAGCTCATGCTAAGCCAGCACCCTTCAAAATTGAACCGGGCGAAGAACCGGTAAAAATCTTCTCATTGCTTGGACTCGAGCAAGTGGGACAGTGTCTTATTATCGAGTACAAGGATGATATGATCATCGTAGATGCCGGCATGGAATTCTCTGCCAACGAAACGTTGGGAGCAGATTACATCGTACCAGATATTAGATATGTGAAACAAAACATCAAGAAATTGAGAGGTATTGTTTTGAGTCACGGCCATTTGGACCACATTGGTGGCTTGAGAGACATGTTGCCAGAACTTGGCTTTCCTATGTTGTATACCACACCCTTGACCCTTGGTATTGTTAAAAAATTATTTGACAACAAAGAAGATGTCGCGAAGATCAAAGCAAAAATTGTCGATCCTGATATCGATATCCTTAAATTGGGGTGTTTCTCTATCGAGTTTGTGAGAGTAAATCACAACATTCCAGAAACCATGGCAATGGCAATTCAAACACCCAAAGGATTGATCTTCAATTCATCAGACTTCAAGATTGATCACACACCCGCTATCGATAAACCAGCAGACTTAGCTAAAATCGCTAGAATTGGCCTCGAAGGAGTAAAATTATATATCGGTGATAGCCTAGGTTGTCAAAGAGCAGGACGAGCATTATCAGAGCAAACTATTGGAAACAATCTCGATCGTATTATCAAGGAAAGTGAAGGAAGAATAGTAGTTGCTACGTTTGCATCCAATGTAGGTAGAGTAATTCAGCTCATTCATAGTGCTATCAAATATAATAGAGTGGTCTTTTTGTCAGGGAGATCTATGGTAAATAATGTCGAAATCTGTCAACAACTCGGTTATATCAACGTCCCCAAAGGCACGATTCGTAAACTCAATGAGGAAGTAGAAAATATGCCCGACAGTAGAGTAATGATTTTATGTACAGGTGCTCAAGGAGAAGAATTTAGTGCACTTGCACGTATGTCGAGAGATGAGCATGCACAGATTAGTCTCAGACAAGGAGATACTATTTTGATGTCTGCATCTACTATTCCAGGGAATGAGCTACAAACTGCACATATGATCAATAAGTTGATTATCAAAGGGATTAACCTCATCACCAATGATATCATGGATATCCATGCGAGTGGGCATGGAGGTGCAGAAGATCACAAACTGATGTTGGGACTTGTAAACCCAGACTACTTCTTACCGTTCTACATCGAAGCATTTTTGAGGTATGAACACCGCAAGCTTGGTCTTGACCAAGGAATAGCAGATGATCATATTTTGATGCCCAATGAAAATGGTTCAGTTATTGAATTGTATGACAATGGATGTAAAATAGCAGACCAAAAACTCGACTTAGATACTGTCTTGATCGATGGCAAAGGTAAGTGACATCTGTCAGGTGAATATGTCATCAAAGCTCGTCAGATTATGTCGCATGATGGAGCTGTTGTCTTGTTGTTCAAAGTTGATGCAACGACCAAGGAGCTAGTGTGAAACGTACAAATCGAATCGAGAGGATTTGTGTATTCTTCGGAAGTCAAAAAAATTCATACCAGTGTCGTTGAACTCAGTAAGTCCAAGTATTACGAGTACAAGAAAAAGGGCAAAGATATCAAAGACATCCTGAGAATGATCAAAGATGAATTGGGTGATTTTATGATGAAGCAAATTGGGAGACAACCTATGGTGATCCCTATGTACGTCTATATCGCAAGAGACACTACGCAACCTGCTGCTGCTTTGATTGAACAAGATACCAACGCGAGTGGATTTGAGGGAAGTGATCCTGTAGATGAGTGAGCAGGAGAGACAAAAGAGACAAAAGAGGAACCTAGAGAAACTATCTAATCCTTTATTTGTACTCTATGCGTATGCATACCAAAAAACATTCACGAAGACGTTTTCTCAAGCCAGGTCGATTGGTAGTTTTGGGAATAGTATTGTGGTGACTCATGAGTTTTTTGTCATCTTCCAAGCATGCAATACATGCAGATATTCTCATCCGTGAAGGAGAAACAGTCGCTAAGATATATCCAGAAATTGATGGGCGATGGGATCGTATTCAGCTCAAGCGTTTCTTTCGTGCACACACTGACGAAACAGCAAAAATCCAACCAGGTGGGTATGTTTTTTCTGGAAGTTACACCAATCAGCAGATCCTAGATCTGTTTTTGGCATGACCACAAACCGCGTACGAGCATGTCACTATTCTCGAAGGATGGAGTAGCTGGGACATCGATGATGCCTTGGCCAAAGCGGGTACGATACAGGCAGGTGAGTATAGAGCGTATATTACAAACTCTGCCAATATACAATCACTCGCAACCAAATATCCCTTCTTGGCCCAAGCTTTACGTGATCGCCCCAACCTTGCGTCACTTGAATGATATCTCTATCCTGAGACATATTTTTTGGATGCAAACTATCCCTTATTGCCTCAGCTGGTAGGACTACAGTTAGACGCATTTGCTGAGCGTATTTGGACTCCATATGGTACAAAATTAACCGACTTCACTACTTCACTCAAGAGGCAGTGATTTACGTTTTCTCTTTCTTCATACGGTGCTCTCACCCTTGCGTCTATCGTCCAAAAGGAGGAAAGAGCAATCCAAAATCAACCTGCGGTAGCGAGTGTCTTTTTCAATAGACTCCAAGACGGCATGCAAATAGATGCTGATATTAGCTTGTGCTACGGTTTGGCCAAGCCGTATGCAAGTTGCACACCGAGTGTGATCGTGAATTTCCTGTACGATAAAACCAATCCCTACAATACCAGAGCTGTTGCAGGACTTCCTCCTACCCCTATTGCGAACGTTCCTGCGTCTACGATCAAAGCGATTTTGGACGCTAAAAAATGATCCGCATATTTTTATTTGCATGATAGCAAAGGTAATCTGTACCTGGGGGATAACCTATCTGAACACAATGCTAACAAAAGTAAATATCTCAATTAGCAGAAATGGGGCCATTGTTTGATTTTATGGACAAAAGTTTTATAGTATGCTTGTGCATAAGAAATACGTTTTACCTGGTATTGCCCATGCTTCGCAGACAGTCACGAAAAGAGTCTTTGATGGTCATAGGTATCGCTGCGATACTTTCATTGGCAGTGTTTGTAGGTGTTCACAATAGTAGCTTACTGTTGGCAGATATCTCACAAGCACCGACTATCACCTTCGACACGACGAGTGATTTGGTGACGTATGTAGACGAAAATGGTGTACATGTGGCAGCTACTAAGCCATTTCCGAATGGTACTCAGATGAATCTCCTCATTGCATTCGATCCCACCACGGTGACGTTGACTGCAGATGATCTCTCAAGTGAGTATGTTACTTCATTTGCTCCTGCGGGCGAGGGGTATGCTACCATTAGTCTAGAAGGTGATTTTGCCACTTTGCAAGCAGGTGATGAACTTGCGCTCTTGCAAGTTGCTGGTAACCCACAAGATGTAAGTATTGCTGATAGTATCGTGATCTTTGCTGATGGTACGAGTGAGTCGCTAGTTATTCATGTACAATAAACTTTTACCTTTTCCCTGATTCCCATGCGTGTACTTCGTTTGTTTGTAGCAGTTCTCATGACCTTCTTGGTCCCCCTGACCGCCTTGGCTGCTCCTGTGCGTTTTGATGTCAAAGTGACTCCCTCTCCTTTCAAGGCGAGTGAATTTGCTGATGTCACCGTCAAGGCACTCGATGAGAATGGGAATGTCGATGCAACCTACAACGGTGATATTTGGATTGAGGTAGAAGGATTTGATTATACGGACCCTGATATTGTGTTGCCAGGTAATGGCATTGCATTTTTTGAAGCAGCAGATCAAGGTGTCAAGATTTTTTCAAAAGGACTCACCATCAAAAAAGGTGGACAATATACCTTGACCGTAGCAGATGTCTATGATACCAACCTCAAAGGATCAGTAAAATTTGATGTTTTGGGCACGACACCCAACGCCCAAACTGCTGGTATTACCGTGACAAGTCCTCTCTCAGGAAGCACCGAAACCCAAGACAGTATTAGTGTCGTTGGTACAACCACCTTTCCTACGACACCCGTTACCGTTTTGCTCGATGGAGTAAGTATTGAAGAAGGAGTTACCGATGCGCAAGGCGCATTCACGGTCTATATCCAAGGCATTAGTCCTGGTCCACACACCTTGACCGTCAATGCTCTCGACCTCGAAGACAAAGTAGTCGGTACGTCTGGTCCTATACCTTTCACCTACCAAGGAGAGAGTGGTCTTTTTATGGGATTAGATATTGAACCGAGTAAAGAGGCGATGATTGGAGAAAAACTTACCTTCACGATTCATACTGCACCGACCGTTACTTCAGCAATGTTGATCTTCAATGGAGGCGAGGAAGTGCCAGCTCAAAAAGTAGAAACTGGTCTCTTCCGCAAGCAAATGAGTTTTGATCAAGCAGCAATTTTGCCTATCGATATCACCTTGGGCGTGGGTGCAACACCTACCTCATTCAAAAACGTTGACGCAATTACCATCAAAGATGAAATGAGAAAAATTTTGATGGTAGATTATACGGCAGATCCTACCAAAAATAAAGTGGATATGACCTGGACATACGAAGGTAAGATTGATTATTTCAAAATAAAATACGGTACCAACAAAGACACTATGAGACTCTCATTGACCACCTCTGAACCCAAATGAGCGCTTATCTTAGCTGATGCTAAAGCAACCTACTACGCACAAGTCTTCCCTGTGGATGAGAATGGCGCAGTCAACGGTGAGCCTTCTGTCATTGTAGAAATCCCTCCTATGCAAGGCGTAGATAGCAATCCTATCTGTGGTAACAACAAGATCGAGACCGGTGAAGCATGTGACGATGGCAACACGATCAACAATGATGGATGTAGCTTTTCTTGTATGGTAGAAGTTGTCTTGCCTGCTATCTGTGGCAATCGTATCGTGGAATCTGGTGAAGCATGTGATGATGGCAATGTGATCAATAACGATGGTTGTAGCAGTATGTGTACTCTCGAGCAACTCGCTCCTGAGAAACCAACGTGTTACCCAGAAACGATTGAGCTCAGAGTCAAGAAGATGGCTGACAAATACTACCTCGTATGGGACCCCGTAGAACATGCAGCATCATATATCGTCTATAGAGCTGATCAATCTGTATCGTCCACTAGCCAAATGAGTGTCGTCGCTACGACCAAAGAAACCATGTTCGAGTATCCGTTCGACAAAATGTCCAAAGTAGACAAGTGGGCGTGGTATGCGGTCGAGGCTGTCTGTGAAAACAACGATCAAAAACAAGTTGGCGATATGCAAAAAGTCAAAGTCGGACCCGAGAAGACATTGCTTCTTGTCTTGGCATTTTCTCTCTTAGCGGTCGTGGGCGTACGTAAGTTCAAGAACGCGTAGACAGATCTCAAACGCATTGATTATATTCATGAATAACAAAAAAGCCGCTGGGATTCCCAGCGGCTTTACAATAATTTAGTTAAACATTGCACCAAATCTTGATCTTGTACCAAATCCACTTGTACCATGGGACCCAGTCAACATATATAACATTTATGGCATCACCAGCAGAGACACTGTATCCTTTGGTGCGTAGCAAATGCATTATTTCTGCTCTATAGACAGAGAAATTATCTCTGAGAACATCACTTTGAGGATCAGGAACTATAATTTTGCAACTTGGGAGACCTTTATCTGCTGCTTGTTGAATTTTAAGCAAGAATGTATCCAGCATCTCAGGAGCACGAGCTTTAACCTTCATGATTTCCTTTTCTTTCCGTTCCTTTTCCCATAGTTTGTGATTTCTCTTGTCCACTCTTTCCTTCATGAGGACGTTTTTGGTAATTTCTCTTGTGGATTCGGCGTCGATTGTGTTTTCTTCTATCATTTTAACGTAATTTTTAGTGTGTGTGAATGTGATTTTTACAATATTTGAAAGTACCAGTCATTGCTCGGGCTTCCACCCACACTCCAGCCAACCTCTTCGAATTTCTTTATGGCTAGATCAATCATGTCACTATCATAGTTGCTTAAGAACGGCGCTCTATAAATAGTACTCCTTACCTTGTTCTTTCTTCGATTCCCCAATTGGAGGTTGATAATAGCTACTATGCTATCCACCACTTCTGCATCTGTTCTTTCGCTACATTCTTGAGGACTGAGTGGTACAACTTTATGCATAGGAGCTACAGAGGTGACGGTTGCAACAGGAGCGGCAGAAAACTGGTAGACGTACTTCCCTTTTCCCTTTGTAATCTCCCATCCTTGTTTTCTGAACTCGTTGAGAGCGACGTCGAGATCAAGGCCAGAGAAATTTCTACCAATCATGAAATCCATCTCAAAATTATAGAAATTTATTTCGGTCTCGCCCAGTCGTAATTTCATACGAATGGTGCTCATGAGATCCTGAAAATGTTCTCTTTTCTTTACCGCATCGAGCGGTGTGACTGCTTCTGACATATTTTTTGTTTTAAAGTAAGGTAATATGCCGCTGGGAAACCCAGCGGCTTTAATATACAAAATCGAATCATACTTATCGAGCTAATTCTCGTGCAGTTTCCTCAGCACCCAAATCTGTACTTTCAACTATTATTTGTTGGGGATGCTGAGGTGAAAATATAAAAGAGAATTCGTATTGCATGAATTCTTCCCAACTTCTGAATAACTCGGATACTTCAAATTCGAATTGGTTACGATGGTAGCGTATTTTAATATACCAACCTGCTTGTTTGAACTTCTGGAATGCTTTCTCTAGGTCTGCTGGGTGATAATCATCTACCATGCTTGCTTGTCTGATGGCAGTGAGAGCAATTCTGTTATCACCAGTATGCTTGAGCAAACGATTGATAATCGCTACGATCTCATCCACATACACATCATCGCTTTGCTGTTGCAGGATATCCTGCGGACTAAGAGGCTTTACGGGTGCATTATGCGTAGGAGCTACAGAGGTGACGGTTGCAACAGGAGCAGCGGTGAATTGATAGATATTCTTCTTTAGCTTCTCCACTTCCCAGCCTTGTGTTCGATATTCGTT
>JAYREU010000037.1:0-12071 GCA_041908765.1 Candidatus Absconditabacterales bacterium | reverse complement strand
GTTCAAAAACTTCTGGTGGATTAGAAATTTTCTGCAGAAGGATGTCAAAGATAATCTTGTGGCTGTTCACCAAAAATGTATTTACATCACATAGCCTGGTTTTATTTCAAAACGTCCCTATATTCAGGCTTCATAAACCACTCACTTAATACATAACAGTACTCAACTTCTAATTTTAGAGGTGAAAGTAGTCTCTGATATTGTTTTTTTTTGAAATCACATGTTTGTAATTTCTCATCTACAGATCACGCTACTTGTTGATATTTGATTTCAATGATGAACAATGTTCATTTAGCTATTACATAAATAGCATTATCAGGAAGTAATTTTTTTGATATTAAACTCTTATAATTTACTTTACTTGGCTCCAAAAGTCTTTTGTACAAACTATTCTTTTGGTATATTTCAGCCATTTTTTGTTCATTAAAATATACTTCGTATCACGATTTTATCGAGTATCATTTTACTTTTTGAATAGCATCTGCAAATGATGCTCTTGATTCAAAGTGTAATCAAGTTATTGTCCTTCATCATCAAATACCTCACTTTTTCATTCGCTTTTTTAGTAATTTAAAATTACCGTTTCCTCAACTTTTCCTCTTTTCTCTGAGTTACTATTAATAGCTCTATTTGCATACACAATTTCAATTCTGTAGCTTGCATATAAATCTTTAATGAGTGTCGTATTATGATTTGAGAGCATTACGAGACATCATTTTTGGTCCAGTTTCTTATATGTTTCAAATAATCTTACTTGTTCTTCTCTACCAAAACCTTTTTCATTATAACTGGTGAAGCTAGCTGTAGTTGAAATAGGATCGTAGGGAGGATCAAGATAAATGAAGTCTCCTTTTTCTGCATGGTTGAGGATGTTCTCAAAATCTTCTTGTTTAACTATAGTATTTTTGAGTGCTTCAGAACAGGCGAGGAGTGTTACTTCATCACAAATCATAGGATTAGCATACTTCCCAAATGGTACATTAAAGAATCATTTACTATTTACTCTATAGAGTCAGTTGAAACATGATCTATTGAGATAGATGAATCTTGCGGCTCTTTTCACGGCCGATATTTTTTTGTAATCAGGTAATCTATCCCATGCCCTTACTTCCTCAAAGTATGCCTTATCGTAAGGGTAGTTATGTAGCTCCAAAACTAGAGCTTTGACATTAGTTTTGATGACGTTATACACATTGATAAGTTCATCGTTTATATCGTATAAATATGCAGAAAATGTTGTTCAATAGAGGCTTCTTAAATGGAAAAAAAGTGCACCTCATCCTACAAAAGGCTCAATATACCTATTAAAAAACTTTGGAAAAAATTTTGCCATTTGAACGAGCAATTGCCTCTTGCCTCAAACTCGTTTTATAAATGGTTTAAACGATTTCTTTTGCGATTTCTGGGTTGTTTGCATAGCAGATTAATAACGAATTAATACTATAAAATCAAAGAATTTCTACAGAAGAAATTAAGAAGAATTCAAGAATAGAGTAATATACCAGATATTTACTGATTCTCCATTCATAATACAGGCCTTTTAGCCTATTGCGATTGACACTTCCTGCAATATTTGAGTAAAATAGAGCAGTAGTCCCCTACTTAGCAAATTGCCAAAGTTGCAAATACCCAAATATACAAATAAAAAATGTAATAAATTTATGGTGTACCGTAATAAAAAATAAATACGTGAAATATAGTAAAATCCTTAGAAGGAAGCCATTTTGAGCAAATAGCTTATTTGATTCATTATTTAGCTTTGCACAATATATCTTGTGCAAACCAAAAGGGTTTTTAGAGCGGAGGGTTGAATTCGGGCTTTCAGAGCTCAATATGCAATGATCTACCGTATATCAATGCTTGTGTTACTTTCGTCGTTGCATCAATGTAGATCTTAGCGAATAAGGATTTGGAGATACCCATTTGCTTGGCTGCCGTGATAATACCAAGCTTATTAATGTTCTTGAGTCTCAACGCTTCAAGTTCATCATGTCCCAGGCGCACTATGTCTGGGTCCTTGGTGCCATCGAGTGGTTGTCGTATCGTGAGAGTAGGGGTATAGTTGATACTTCTTGTTATTTTTTTTCTTCATCTTCACTTTGTTTCAATATGATATGATATATTTTCGTTAGAGTCCATAATGACAATAGTAGACAGAGGTAAAATATGAATATTTGGAATATTCCAATTTATATAATATGTGGAAAGTTCCATAAATAAACTTGCCATTTGTATAAGATTCTCGACCATTGATGCAAGTCAAAAATGATGATTTTTGCATCATAAAGACTTTGAAAACTTTTTTAGTTTGTTGGAATGATTTTGTGAAAGTACTACTCCTCTATCTTCCTTTCTTTAAAAAAATATCGTTAGATAATTTTTTTAATTGAAAGGATGATCCCACAGCATTTGCTGTGGGATACTTTAAAGAAAGCCCACACAGGGATTGTTCTTTCCTCCAAAAGAATATGCATTCTTTTGGAGAGCGAACAAAAAGAAAAACGTCCTCTCACGAAGACGTTTTTATACACTTTATTGGGAATTACTTATAAGCCTAGTGCGAAGAACATAATCGTTGCTACCGCTATCAAAACCATACCTACATATATTGCATTTCGTGTTTTTTCTCTACGTACTTGATACATAAGATCTTGTTTTTCGAGTTCGAGTGTTTGCATGGTGTGCATGATAGTGTCTTTTTCTTTGGAGTAGTCGGGTAGAGCAATGGTCTGTTGTAACTTACTCTCCAACTCCCCTATCTTGTGCTGTAAGGCAAAGATGAACTGGTTTTTCTCTTCGATCGTGCGATCTTTTTGTTGCAGTACTTGGACAAATTCTTTGATGTTTGCACTCCCCGTTTCTGAACTACTCGTTTGTGTAGGTGTAGCTAGCTTGTTCATAGGAATACCAACACTTTTGTCTTTGACCACCTCGCTTTGCATTTCTTGTTGGTGCAACAATGAAAATTCATCAGCCAATAGATTGATTTCTTGATCAGCTAAGAGAATTTTGTTGGCAATCTTTTTGTAACTCAATTTGCCTCCTTTGATATATCTATCAATTGTTCTCGTAGAAATACCAAGTTTGTCAGACGCTTGATGTCTTGAAAGATTATAAGTTAAAGTCGTCATCTATACTATCATTTGAAGAGATAAATCAGCGAATACTAATGGTGAGAAAGGTCCCAGCGCCAAAGGCGAGCAAAATAATATATATAGTAAATTGTTTGATATCAATGAGGGCCGTGAAAAAGGGAATCATCGCAGAAGGCCCGGTAAAGAGCTGGAAGTACAAGACGACGATTGCAATGATAAACAGAATGCCCATAAATAACAAGAAGAATTTCATAGTAACATACACATAACTAAAGCATGAGTCACACTAGCCACAAGATAATGCACAAGACAATTACTTCAATAAAAGATCCAACGGCTATCTGTACTTCTCGCGGAAATAAAGCAACTACATGCGGGAAGATATAGATGAAGGCAATATTGAGCAAGATATGTGCAAGCCCCAAGGTAAGTCGATTGATGGGTAAGGTAAACATTTTGACTACAGGTCTCAACACATTGTAGACGACCCAAAGCAAAGCTCACAAACCAATATACAAAAAACCTAGTTGACTAACGGTGTTCCCCTGAGTGATGATGAGGGGAAGGAAGTCCACGCTTCCTCCCCGCTTCACTATCACAAAGAGAAGTAACGTATAGACGCAGATGCCTAGTATAATTTTTTGCAACATGACTGTCGTCTAGAAGAAATATAAACACGCTTAGTTGCCGGTAGCTACGCTACCTGTATCAGTCGCACCTGTTTCAGCCACAGAAGGCTCAGTAGGTAATACAGCACTAGGTGCTTGGGGAGCTGTACCAGCTTTGATAATTTCGATAAGCTCAATTTCGAAGATCAATGTTTTCCCAGCTAAGAAGTGATTGAAGTCGATAGTAACTTCTTCACCTTCGACTTTCAATACGGTACCTTGTGCAACTTGGAAGTTGTAAGTTTCACCAACTTTTGGCTCAATACCAGCACCTTGGAAACCACTCAAAGGAAGTTTCTGGACCAAATCTTCTCTAATCTCCCCATAGCCATCTGCGGGTAAAATAGTGATAGATTTCTTTTCTCCTTTTTTCATACCAATAACTCCCTTGTCAAATCCAGGAATCATTTGTCCTGCAGAAACGGTAAACTCAAGAGGTGTATATTCTCTCAATTCATTGTAGAGTTCACTTTCTTTAGCAACTGCCTCGAGGCTCGTATCAAATACTTTGCCGTCTTCAAATTTACCAACATAGTTTACTCTAATCGTATCACCTGCAGCAACAACATTTGCATCTGCAGTGTTTTCTTGATCTGGTGTTTTGTCTTCCATAGGAGCGGGAGTATTCTTTTTAAAACAACCTGGGAGTATAAGGATACTCATTGCAACAATAGTAAGCAACCAAAAGTTCTTTTTCATAACGGTGAACAATAAAAAATAAAGTGATGCTCGGTTGTAGTCATTTAATGACACTTTGCAACACTATAATCGCATTTTTTTTGTTTTATTTAAGCTCAAGAAATAGCCTTTTTACGTGGTCTGGTAGAAGTAAACTCCCTACGCTTAAGCACTTTTCTATAGGCATTTGCATATCTATGTGCTTCATCTCTCATAGTAGTCAGGAACTGATCTAGATGTTGGCTTCCCAACGGAGTTGACGTGATGGTCATGTGAGGAGTAAGTCTATACACAATTTCTTGCTCTCATTGTCTTTTGCCTTTGCGTTTTCTCGCTTTTCATTTGCCGATACTCAGGATGGACATGGTCGTGAGGAGTTGAGCAAATGCAGGGAATTGCTTAGCTAAGGTGACACAGACGTTGAGTTGTCACTTTCCACCATCAATAATGAGGAGATCTGGTGCAGGATCAGGCGTTTTTCATTTCTTGCGGTGTACCCCAAACCTTGTCTCCAATACCTCTTGGAGAGCACCATAATCGTCCCCTCCCTTGGCAAGTTTGATACGGAAGCGCCTATATCCACTAGTGTGTTTATTGCCATCAACAAAACACACTAACCCCCCAACCGCATTTTGTCAACTGCTGTGAGAGATATCTAGTGTTTCAATATGCTTGGGGTAGGTGATAAGTTGGTAATCTTGTTGAAGTTGCGTGAGGAGACGAGGTAAGGTATTGGGTTGGTCACTTCCCCCTGTCGTAAATGCCTCCAAAAACTGTTGTGCGTGCGTATTTAGTAATTTAAGATGACGTTGTGCATATGGCCTTCCGTTGCATCCATAGATCAACCAGGAGTTTTCGTGAGCCTGTGTAGTGAGCTGAAAACCAAATGTTTGCGTCATAGCCAGCATAAGTTCATCAATATCACAATCGCTACGTAGTTCTCTTTTGGTAATGATATCCACTATCTTGCCCGAATAGAGACGAATGACGACGATATGCCAGTGACTCCCCTGTTGTTCAATCAGTGAGAAAATGCCTGTTTTGGGTTGATCGAGAATGATATGTTGCTGTTCGCTCAGTCAGGTGACCATTTGATAAATATCTCTCAATTTGGCAGCTCGTTCGAAGTGTTGTTGGTCTACGGCTAGAGCTATTTGTTGGACAATGTATTCCTCGATGGGCGTAGTATTACCCGTGAAAAAGGCTCTTAGCAATGTGCGAAATTGCTCATAGCGTTCTGTAGCTTCATCAATGGTCAACACCTGCTGCACGCCTAGACGACGGTTGGCCTCTGTAGAGGCGATCGTCTGTTGTTGGTAGACACACCACCCTGCACAGAGCCCAAAAAAATAATCGCTACAAACGACTCATTTGTTGAATTGTGTAGGACCACATCCTCTCCGTTGAAAGAGATGTCTTAGTAATTGGAGTAATTGCTTGAGATCACGCTTTCGTAGCTTTGGACCGAAATATTCGGCACGATCGTTCTTTTTGTATCTCGTGAGTTCAATACGAGGAAATGGCTCACGATTGAGTCTGAGATAGAAATAACTGCTGTCTCCCCTAATGAGATTATTGAAGGGAGGTTGGTGGGTATTGAGTAGTTGAAGTTCGAGCATAAGCGCTTCCTGTTCATTGGACACCGGGAACCACTCTATATACTTAGCTTTGGCAACCATATCCTGCTTCCATACAGAACTTGGAGTAAAGTAGTGTTGGAGTCTTTTTTTGAGTTGTTTTGCTTTTCAAATATACAAAATCTGCGCTCAAGCAGTCTTGAACACATACACACCAGGACGAGAAGGTATACTATTTCGCGGGACATCGCTATTGATCATCTACGCTGGTTAGCGAACGTTGGTAACTTTGACAGAGTACTTCTTGTTGGGAGCTTTGACTTGTACAACATCTCCCTTTTTCTTGCCTCTGAGCGCAATACCCAAAGGTGATTGAAAAGAAATATTTCCTGCTAAGATGTCTACTTCACCTGTACCTACAATTGTATAGGTATACTCTCTATCTTTGTCATCTATGAAACTTACTTTGGAACCATATCTGATTTCGCCATCTTGTTTGTGCTCAATAATTTCAACATGATCTAGTGAAGCAGTAATCTCTGAGATTCTCCCTTCAATAAGTTCTTTCTCTGACATCGCGGTGTCGTACTCAGCGTTCTCCGAAATATCACCTTGAGAGATGGCTTCTTTGAGTCTTTCAAGTACGGCTGGAAGCTTCTCGTCCTTGAGGAGGCGGAGTTCTTCGACGAGTTTTTCATATCCTTGTTTGGTCAAAAAAGTAGTTCCTGTCATGAGTGGAAAATGAGGAAACATTAAAAATACGTGCTCGCCTAGATATAGAGAAAATGGGTCCGATTGCAACAAGTATTTTGGTGGAGTATGGCCAGGCGTGAACTTAGTCTGTCAATGATTCTTTGAGATGTTTGAAGGCGTGATTGAGTACATCAATTGGCTCCTTGAAAGGGACATCATTCTCCCAATTGAAGACATTTCCATCTAGGTCTGCATGGAATTTGCCTTCATATTTGTCTTGCTTGTTTTTGGCGAGGAGGAAACGAACTTTGATCTGAGCGTCTGTTTTTTTGAGAATAGATTTGAAATAACTATTGCGGAATTTTTCGAGATGTTCCCAGGCGAGTTTTTCAAGGTCTGCTTGGAGAGCGGGGGTGATGTTGGTGAACTCGGTTTTTAGGGTGATAGTTTTGTCAGTTGTCATACGTATATGGGGGTCAAATTAAAAGACGAAGCATCTACGAGTACTTCTTGTATATATGCATTCTCGAGTTAAAATGCAAATGAAAAAGACTGCTTTTAAGGTTTTTTTAGAGTACTCTTTTGATTTCCTCTATACTCGTAACACCTGCAATCAATTTGAGATAGGCATCATCTTCCATAGTTAGATAGCCTTGTTTGAGTGCTAAGTCCAAGAGTTGATCCGTGGGCATATTCTCCATAATAGCATGTTTGATCGTTTCATCGATATTTAGTGTTTCCATCACTGCTACTCTCCCCGCATAGCCATCATCACTTATTTTTTCACCTTGGATTGGCTCAGGAATAGTCCCATCATAAGGTAATTCCATGTGTGGATGCGCTTTGTGAATACGTTGCAGTACTGCTTTGATAGCAGTATCAACGGACCTTGGAGCTGGCTTTTGCTCTGCATGTGCAACTTTCCTGACTAATCTTTGAGCGATGACGAGACTCAAAGCTGCCGCAAGCATAAATGGCTTGACGCCCATGTTGATAAGTCTGGGAATAGCTTCAGCCGCTGAGTTGGTATGCAAGGTAGAAATTACCAAATGTCAGGTAAGCGCTGCATTGATCGCCATCTGTGCACTTTCATAACTTCTAATCTCCCCTACCATAATAATATCTGGATCATGTCTCAGGATTCACTTGAGGCCTTCTTCAAAGGTATATCATTTTTTTTCATTTATTTGTGACTGCTCTATTCCGGGAAGTTCGTATTCGACTGGGTCTTCTAGAGTAATAATTTTCTTGTCGGGAGCATTGATCATATTGAGCATCGAGTAGACTGAGGTAGTTTTACCAGAACCCGTGGGTCAAGTGACCAGGATCAATCCTACCGTACGACTTAACTTTTCTTTGATAATAGCGACGTTGTGTGGTTGTACGCCGAGATCTTCCAATGACATAATTCCTTTGTTGGGATCCAAGAATCTCAAGACCATGCTTTCACCCCTCAAGCCCGGCATGACGGAAACTCTGACATCAATTTTATTTTTTTGTCCATCTCTTTCTGCTACAAAATCGAATCTTCCATCTTGGTTGATATCGATAATATTCATCTTGGTGCCTGCAATATATTTGAGCTTCATGAGGTATTTTTGAAACTCTTGATGGGTGAACATGATAATAGTATGCAACACGCCATCTTTTCTCAAACGCATAAATATGCCCATTTCTTCGGCTTGGAAGTGGACATCGGATGCACCAGCTTGGTAGCTCAGTCTGAGAATCTCGTCAATAAAAGCTCCTTCATTGAGTGTATCCTTTTGTTTATACGCTTTTTTGATCAAGGCAATTGCTTCTTCGCCCCCCACATGATGCGCGTATTGATACTGCTCTACTTGATCTTTTTCTTGTTTCTCGAGGCGGTCATATCGTCCCAAAGCATGTTGTATACCAGCAGTATCGGTATAGTAAGGACTACACGAATAGCCCAGTGCCTGGAGTTTATCGATGGTTTGATGATACAATGTAGGAAAATTATTTGTTGTCAATACATAGATATGGTCGTCATCTCCCCCAAATGCGAGGGTTTGAGTTTTCTCTGCCATAGCTCTAGGCAATAATGCCAAAAACACCAAATCTGGCTCTATAGCTTGTATATCAACTATCTCAAGAATCTGTTTGTCAGGGGCTTTCATACAGGCAAAGTACATAAAAGGAAACGATGGTGTATTCCTTCATAACTATACGGAAAATGCCTAAAATTGTCAAAAAAACAACAAATTTCTCAGGTGGGGGAGAATCAATAAAAGTAGCTATTTCTAGCGTGTTTGTATCTTGTACTGCTCTTTAATTTGCACAATATACTGTTTTAAGATAGTAAGTTTTTTTTGGGCAGTATTTGCTACTTTTTCAGCAGGTGTGTTTGGTTGTACCCTGTTTGGATCATATTTGCCAGCGAGTAACTCTAGCTTGTCTTGGAGTGGTTTGATAATATAATCGTATTCTCTTTGCAGGATGCGGATGGCGAAGTGCGGAATCTGACTTTTGACAAAAGAGAGCTTATTTTTACCAAAGAGCTGAATCATTTTTTCATCGGTCATGCCGGTGACCTTCCTATCAAAGATATTTTTTTCGTAGGTAAAGAGTTGTTGGAACAAATAGACATCACACTTGGTATACAAATCTACGAGGTGTGAGCCTGCATTTTGCTTCCTAAAAATATCTTGCATCTCTTCGATATATCCCTTTTGGTGAAGCTTGTGGGGATTGAGTGCTTTGGTGTTGTACTTGCTGTATTTAATATAGTTTTCTTTGCTTGGATCAATTTGGTACTTTACCTCTTCTCTCACGACTTGTTCCATAGTCGCTTGTTGGTAGTACATTTCTGAGAGGCGTTCAAACTGATTTGCTCTCAAGGTCTCATGACTTCCATAATCTAGGACGAGCTGAAATTCTAACGGAATATCAAATGGATAGTCATCAACAACAAATTTGAAGAAGGAGAAATGGAGTGCTTGATAGTCTTTGCTGCTGTCGTTTGGTGTATGTCCTTTACCGAGATAGGCTCTGACTCTCGTCTTGGAATCTGCGTAATTACCAAGTAAACTTGGAAGATATGCAATCAGTTCTTGCGCAATTTCATATTTGAGCGTGAAAATGGTTTGTTGAACGTGTTCGGCAAATTTTGGAGGGAGATCTTGTGCTGCGAGTGCTTCAAGTTCGGGCAGTGTAATCAAAAAATACGCTCCGGTATAATCATAGATTTGATTGGGATATTCTTTTCTGAGGAGTGTTTTCCTGATTTTGGATGCCTCAGTTTTAAATCTGAACGATGAGTTCAACTGGACAGAAGTAGACGAAATATACTTGTGAATGTCTGGTGAGGTAATTACCTTTTCTCCACTCTTTTGCAGAAAATAAGTGATAAATTCCTGGAGCGTTCCATTGATACGTTCACACAAATGATTCTTTTTTTCTTCTCGAGAAAGTGAGTCATTTTGTTTCCCCATATATTTGAGATAGCCGTCAATTTGGTCCTCCTGTCTACGATCATAGTGGAAGATGATGAGTGCAGATTCTCGAATTTTGTACAAAAAGAATATACTTTTGTAGCTCTCAAAGTGTAAAGGTGAGACCAAGAAATCTACCGATTGACGGGAACCATGGCTGAGATTAATGAGCGGAAAGGCTTTGTCTATGGCTGCTTTGAAGGTGGCAATATCTGGGTTATCAAAAAGAATACGTCTCACCGTTTCAAAGCTAGGAAAAAGGCGCTCGGCGTGGTGTTGATGAATATCTTCGAAGAGTTGCTTGATATAATGAATGAGTTCTTGCTCCTCATAGAGTTGTGCTCTAAGAGAGATCATCATTTGATCGATATGATTTATGGTAGAATCAAATGACCAAAAGAAGTTCTCGTGGAGTGATGCTTTTTCTTCATTCGAAAATCTATAGTGCTCAAAAAAGTTGAGAATATTGCTTGTATCTACCGCAATATGTCCTGCTTTTCTGGTAGATAACAGGAGCTTCTCATTGATCGCATCGTATTGCTTTTCGGCAAATTTTCTATCTTCGAAAAAAACATGTTCCTGCGGTGAGGGTTGTCCCATCATGCGTGCATGAAATCAACTGAGATTGGTGTGTAATTTCATGAATGGACAAAAAATAACTAATAATGAACACTTCTTATATGTAAATTGATTTGTATGTCAATATCAAAAATTGACAAGATTTTGCTGTTGTTACTTACCCATCGCTTTAGTTACGTTTGAGCGTAATCGTTACGTCACCTTCCTCAAGTTCTATAGTTTGCGTGATTTCGCCAGTTCACGTACCGAGGGACAGTGAGCTCAAGAGAGCCTCTGCACAAAGGAAATCGGTGTAATTGGTTATGGTCTCTTGGAGTTCAGTACTGTCTGTAGTCATATATGCAACGACTCTTTCATCAATACGATAGTTGGCTTCTTTCCTAAGTTGATTGCAAGCTCTTGAGAGTTCACGAGCGATGCCTTCGCGTTTGAGGGTGGGGGTGATGGTTGTGTCTAGGGTGACAACAACGCCCTGCCCTACCCAGTGTGTGTTGAGATCAATCCCTTCATATCTGGTTTCAAAAGCGTCTGCTGGAAGTGTTCGAGAGGAACTATCTTGGGTAACCAACAAGGTGCCATCGTCCTGCAAAGTAGCATTACCTTGTTTGGCAGCAGCAATTATTTGTCCGGTATCTTTGCCAAATTGTTCTGAGAGCTTGTTTCCCAAGGGGACAAACACTCTTGAAAAAGTCAGCTGAGCATCAATCTCGCCTATTTCTTTGACGTTGATTTCTTCTTGAATGACGGTTGCATATTTTTCGATGAGAGAAAGTGAAGGCATAGTACAAATAAACAAATAAACAATTCAAAAAAAGCACTCCTTAGAGTACTTTTTTCGAATAAAGTTGCAAGTTGCAATAGCCACATTTCCTATGCTTGTGCCTTCTTGGTGGTTGTCTTGGTGGTGACGGATTTTTTGAATACCCTTCTGTGGATATATTCTTTCATGGTCAGTACACAGGTGACACTATAAATGCTTGTCATTTTGATCAAATCGGTTGGGGAAAAATGCATGACATACCCTTCGTTGAAGAGTTGGTTATTGAAAAATGGTTCGTATACCGAGAGCTTGGTAGTGGCCTTGGGGAATTGAGGATTATGTTTTTTGACATAGACAACGTAATCTTTAGCTACTTGCTTGAGATAGGTAGTGAATCTCCCCAGATTATTGTAGAGATTGGAAAGCTTGAAATAATTGAGCTCAACCAAGTGTGCATCTAGATGCTCAAATAAAAATCCAGGCAAATCAACGGTTGCAATCTGATCTAGGAGAGCAATTCTCAATTTGTTAGCTAGTGCTTTTTCACTCATGATACCAGGGGTTTG
>JAYREU010000036.1:0-7100 GCA_041908765.1 Candidatus Absconditabacterales bacterium | reverse complement strand
CTTGAAATAATTGAGCTCAACCAAGTGTGCATCTAGATGCTCAAATAAAAATCCAGGCAAATCAACGGTTGCAATCTGATCTAGGAGAGCAATTCTCAATTTGTTAGCTAGTGCTTTTTCACTCATGATACCAGGGGTTTGGGAAGGTAAAGAATTGTATTATGGATGGAGTTCTACAATTTTGATGGGTTGCTGACGTTGGACATAGGCAATGAGTTCTCTATCATGCGTAATACATACAATGGTATTGCCAGCTCTATTGAGTCCGATCAGGGTGTCAGCAATTTTTTGTGAAGCTTCTCGATCAAGATTACCTGTGGCCTCATCTGCAATAATAAATTCAGGATCATTGACGAGTGCTCTCGCAATTGCTACTCTTTGCTTTTCACCTCAGCTGAGTTGATGAATACCGGTGGTGAGCTTGTCCGTGAGTCACAATTGTTCCGCAATGATAGCTACTTTGGAGGTGCGTAGACTTTTTTCTATCCCTGCAATTTCGAGTGGATAGGCAATGTTGTCAGCTACATTTTTTCGGTCAATAAGTTTGTAATCTTGGTAGATGACGCCAATTCTTTTTCTATAACGTTGTACTTCTCAGGGCGTGAATCTCGCGATGTCCTCCTTTTTGTGATAGATCATTCTCATCGGCGGTTGGAGTTGTCTGATGAGGAATTTCACCAAAGTTGTTTTCCCAATACCTGACTTACCTACGACGAAACAGAAATCATCTTTGTTGATACTCAAGAAGAGATGAGAAAAAATGTTTTTGGTGGTCCCTGGATAGGCTCGGGTGAGTCATTGAATATCAATCAACGGTGAGAACATGTCGAGGGGGGCTACTAAAGACAATCTCATTGTATCCGCACACCCAAAAATAGCCAGTTTGACGACTAAACCAGCAGCTTTTTGATTGACAAAATAAATATTTGTTATTTTCTACTTTTTCTCTAGTTCTTTGTAGCGAAGCATCAGCTGATCTTTGAGGGTGGGTGTGAGTTGTTTGTTGCGTAGAATATCTTGTTTGGTGACATGGAGTTGCCCACGCAAAAAACGCACCAGCTCACTTTGTTGTTTTGCTAGAGGCAAACTATCTAGTTGCTGTTCTCGCCAGAGTTGCGCCTCTTTGATTTCTTGGTCAGGAACGGCGCTTGGTGGGATAGCTAACAGTGACAAGCTTTCTTGCAGGACATTCAGGAGCATAGTGAGTTCTGGAGTAGGATGATAGGTAGCAAAAAAATCTGGTTCACATAAAGCAGCAATAAGATGATGTGGCGAGGGCTGTTTGACAGAACTCTGCACTGTAGTTGTCGTTGGAGTACCAACGGTACGAGGCAGTTGACGAGTAAATTGTTTGAACTGTTCTACGAGGAGATCCAACGTCAAATGGAGTTGGGTCGCCATCTGTCAGAGGTAGAGATGAATAATACTCATATCATCTACTTTAGTCAGCAGCTCAAAACATTGATTGGTGAATTTTTTTCTTTCTACAGGATTGCTAATATCCAAACGTTGTGCAAGTTGCGAACATACATAGGTGAATCATTCGTGAGTATATTTGGTAGGGTCTGCTATGAGTTCTGCAATGCCTGCTTCTGCTCTACTCCATTCATCTATATCTTTGTACTCCGACGGTATAGCCAAAATACGGGGGAAGACATCACTACTATATGCCACCTTGAGTGCTCTGAGTGTAGCATCTCGTCCTGCTTGATCATTGTCGAAACTCAAAATGAGATGGTCTGTATGTCTTTTGATGAGTTTGAGTTGTGGCAAGGTAAGGGCTGTACCGCACGGTGCTACACCAATGGGTAAGCCTGCTTGATGCAAGGAAACTACATCCATATATCCTTCTACCAAAATCAAAAATGGATAGTCGCGAAGATGATTCTTGGCTTGGAAGAGCCCATACAACACGGATGATTTGTCATAGAGAGAGGTCTCGGGCGTGTTGAGATATTTGGGAGTTTGATCCGCTCCCAATGCTCTCCCCCCAAAACCTACTACATTCCCAATATGATCAAAAATTGGGAAGGTGACTCTGTGTTTGAAGGATCCATAGAGATCACCACTCGAGCCTTGTTTGCCCAGACCCGCAGAAATGATGTCTGCACCTGATCGTCCATAGTTGTTGAGATGACGAATCAGATCATAGTGATTGTCTGGAGCATAGCCGATACCAAAGGTCTCCATAGTTTTGGCGGAGAGTTTCCTGGTGGTGGTACAATATTGATAGCCAACACTGTTTGGTGTATGTGATGCAACAAAAAAAGCTTGCGCTTGTTTGTTCATACGTTTGATTTTCTCTCTGAGTTCTTGTCCTTGGGCGTTGGCAACGGGATCGTTTTGATAGGTAGTGATATCGAGATTTACCTCTTTGGCAAGCAGTTGCACACTATCTCGAAAGTCGATTTTTTCTATTTCCATGTGAAAAGTAATTGCATTTCCTCATTTGCCACAACCGAAACATTTGAATATCTGCTTGTCTTCGGCAACCGTAAAAGAGGGTGTCTTTTCTTTGTGAAAAGGACAAATCCCTACCCAGTTTTTCCCCACTTTTTTGAGCGAAGTATATCTGGAGATGAGATCAACAATATCCAAACGATTGAGGATGTCCTCACGTAGTACACTCATCAAGATGCCAAGTAAGTGAAATGTGTATACAGCTGAGAGTGCACTTGCATTTCTCACTGTATTTGACTAGATAGTAGCTAAGTTTTTCTTTTTATCAATGCTCATTCATCATGTCACACGAACATGGACATTCCTCTTCTGCCAACAATGATCTTTCTTGGGTGGGGCTTGTAGGAGGTATTATTTTGCTCATTATCGCTTTCATTTTGCTCTGGGAGTTTGTGTGGGGAATTATTTGTTTGGTAGTAGGATTGAGTTTGGTCAATCGTGCATTCAACAAGAAATAGAGATGTTTTTATACTAGCGTACAAACGTGATATGAGACGTTATCTTTTGGTGTAGTTTTGCTATCGATGATGTATCTTCTCCATCGTGATCTTTGGCGTTTGGCGTAACGATGTGAGTTGCGTTTGAGAAACTCTATAGCTTTTTCAAGAGAGTAAACACCTTGGAGGTGTAAGACGATTTCTTTGTACCCAATCCCTTGCATTGATTGATGATCGAGCGTATAGCCAGCATCCAACAAACCTTGCACTTCTTCGATCAGTCCTTGTTCGACCATCTGTTTGATTCTCATATTGATACGATGATTAGTGTCTTCTTTTTCTCTCCACAAACCAATCATACACAAGGGATAATCGACGGGCTGTTCGTAGGTTAGCTCTGTCTTGGTCTTGCCGGTGAAGGTGATAATTTCTAGCGCTCTCAAGATATACCTGAGACTATGCGGGTGATGTTTGTGTGCTTCTGCAGGATCTTTGGTCGCAAGTTGTGCATGGAGCCGACCGGGTGATGTGGCTTCGTGAGCGAGCATCTCCTCTCTTCGTGTTCGTTGAGAAGGAATATCTGGCATTGCATAATTTTTGTACAACATATCTATATAGAGTCCTGTCCCTCAAACGATGAAAGGTAATTTACCACGTGCTTGTATCTCTGGAATGAGTTTGAGGACTTCCTGTTTCCACTCCCCTGCCGTGTAGATGTGGTCAGGTGCCACGATATCAATCATATGATGGGGGATACGATCCCTGCTTGCTTGATCTACTTTATCGGTACCTATGTCCATCCCACGAAAAATTTGTCTACTGTCAGCAGAAATAATTTCAATAGGAAAATGCTCCGCCAGTGCAATGGCGAGTGATGATTTGCCGGTGGCGGTAGCTCATCGTATGATGGGCACGAGCTGGGGCTGAGCCTTTCGTTGTGTGGCGATGAGACTATGTATCTCTTCTATGAACTCGATGGACTCCATACCTACGTATACATAAAGAGAAGCAGTATAGGGAAGATGGAGAAAATAGAAATGAGAAGTGCGCAACGTGTTGTAGTTTTCTCACAACAAAAAAACCTGTTGGTATATAACCAACAGGCCTGTCTCGAACTCTTACAACGAGACACTTACACAAGTTTTTTTAGAGGACTCTTGTCCTCATGGCGGGGCCATCGAACCTGCCAATGACCTCAGGATCCTCATTTTGTTCCTCATCGACTCCGTCGTCGACGGCAGTAGCGTGGGACAAAGCTATCTCCTTGAGGACGCTCAGTTTCTGAGCCTGCGCTCGGTTCCGGTCCATTTCTTTACCCTGGACACATTTGGTCGCATGAGGCACCAAGAGCATCCGCTCAAACGGGATGGTTTCTTTGGTGATGCTACAAATACCAATGGTGCCATTGGCAATCCTGTTGAGATTGGCCTGGAGGCCGATTTTAAGCTCACGGAGTCGCTCACGTCGCTGAATGAGCAACATCCGATTCGAGGAAGATGTTGCTACATCGACCTCATCACTGGTCGTGTCATCCGGGTTCTCAAGCTCTTGCGAGCATTGCTGAATTTCTTCAGTAAGCGATTGCATGCGATTCAAAATCGTTGTCTTGAGCTGCTGCTCCTGAGCAGTTGTGTACCTACTGGCCATCGTTTTAAAAATTTGGTTTGTTAATGATGAATATTTTTCGACCCGATCTGTATATTCATTTCTATCCTTTTGTCAACACCTTGTTGAGAAATGATGCTTGTGTGCTTGCATTAAAAAATGAAATACGTATAGGTGACCTCTTGTATGAACCTTATCATTAATTCAACCAAAAAAAATCAGGTATGTCTCCTATGGAATCAAAACAAATCAGCCTCTTGCTTCGTGAACCCTTTGAATGTCTCAAAGACTATGGAGGGTCAATTGATGCTCTCAAAAAGCAAGGAAAGCTAGCAATTGCAAACTTCGACCTTGCACTCAAACAACTTAACTTACAACAGCTCAGAGACTTGTTACTCATTTTGGAAGGCAAAGATCGTGAAGGATTAGCACTTTTGCCCCTAGCACGTCAGTATGGAAATGAAGTTATGTTGCCTCGTTTGGCAGCGAATATTATTTTCAAAATTATCTACAAACTTGAGCATACTATGCTCTCAGTTGGTGAGATTGCCTTGCTTGCTCATGAGCTCATCACTCCACGAGTGACATGGTCATTTGAAGCTACGATCCGTCACAAACTTTTCAAAACCTTTTTCGCAACGATGCGGGACAAAGATAAATATGCTTCTCCAAGTGATATTGCTCTTGTCTCAGCATTTGTTCGCAAGATTGCATTGACGAGTTCAAGTGAGTGTTGTGATCTTTTGTTGGAAATTGAGGAGCTCATTCACCTCAAGCGACTCGATATTGATGCCATATTGGTAGTACACCAGATGCCAAAACACAATGGTGTCTTGGTGACCGAATAAACTCATATTTTTCCCATGTTTTTCCCTTTGGACTTCTCAGGTTTTCCTGGGAAGTTTTTTTTGTGGTTCCAAAGGAGAGGATATCAGTATTTGGAGATGTAAATCTTTCTTATTTCTCTATAAAGTATATGGGTATTGTTCCTGGATGCGCACTATAAACATGTAATTGTACAAAACATCCTTATTTCATTTTTCTTTGCTCTATGAGACTTGATAGATATCTCAGCTCACTCCAACTTTTTTCGAGAAGACAGTCTGCGCCTCTGATCAAAAAAGGATATTTTCAGGTTAATGGAGAAGTAGTGAAACGTCCTGAGTATGACCTTGTGGAGGGCGATTTTTTAGCGCGAGAGAATCAGCAGATAATCGTAAAGAATCGAGTGACCCTTTTGATTTACAAACCTGCAGGGTATGTTTCGAGTGATGTGGATGAGTATGGACGACCAAGTTACAAGCAACTTCTAATCACCTATCCGTATACACCTCTGCTCCATATAGCAGGGAGATTGGATGTCGATACAGAAGGGCTGATTATCGCCAGCAGTGATGGGCAGCTCGTCCACAAAATAATTTCACCCAGACATCATCTGCCAAAAACCTATCTGGTCACGACACGCGATCCGATAGATCTCACGACGTGTGGTACGCTTGCGAGAGGTGTGACATTAGATGATGGCTACCAGACATTACCTGCACAAGCTACAATGCTAGACAATCATCATCTAGAACTAATCCTTACCGAAGGCAAATATCATCAAGTGAAGCGTATGCTTCAGTCTGTAGGAAATGAAGTGGTGCACCTCCAACGTATTGCTATTGGACCACGAAAAATAGATGATCTGCAATGAGCATCATATATTGAACTAGCAAGATCGAGGCTTGAAGAGCTGAATCTTGTATAACTTCTATGCGAGGAGGTTTTTGGTTGTTTGGAAACGTTGGAACTGTTGTTCTGCTCGTGCTCGATTGACGACCTTCCACCAGTTGGTAATATACTCTGCTCTTCTATTTTGGTACTTGAGATAGTAGGCGTGTTCTCGAACGTCTATACCAAGCAACGCTCCATAGCCTTGACTAATCGGTGCATCTTGATTGGCAGTACTCATCAGGGTCATTTTTTTACCATCTCGCACGAGCCATGCTCGGCCACTGCCGAATCTCTTGGTGGCTAAGATGCTCATCTCTTGCATACATGCATCCAGGCTACCGAAATGGGTACTTATTTCAGCTACAAATGCGCTACTGGGTTGACTGCCTCCTGGACACATCATTTGCCAAAAAAGATTGTGGTTGTAGAAACCTCCTCATTGATTGCGTACGATGTCTTTGTAGCTTGGACTCAGTGCGTCGAGATCTACCAAAAGTTGCTCAATTGCAACATTGAGGTAGGGAGTATTTTCTAGTCAATCATTGAGATTCTTGGTATAGGCAGCGTGATGCTTGGTATGATGGATTTCCATCGTTTGTGCATCGATCATCGGCTCCAGTGCGTCATATGCATAGGGTAGCTCAGGGAGTTGAAACGGCATAGGAAATAGGTATACAATAAAGACTATGCATACAAGATATGTATCTCTCTCCAAAACACAATATCTTTTAGTCACTTGTACTACGATGAACAAGAAAAAGTATTTGCTCAGCATCGGTATGTTTCTTTTTTTGTGCGTGCCATTGACTACTTCAGCGACTCCACTGAGAGAATATCTTTTCCCTACACATACGTTCGCCAATGGTTCGACTATTATTTTGG
>JAYREU010000035.1:0-25059 GCA_041908765.1 Candidatus Absconditabacterales bacterium | reverse complement strand
CCGGAAGCACTGAATATAAATGGCGTAGTTGTACCTGAACTCTCGTAGAGCCTGCAGGCACTACGGGCAAAGCAACTACGGTAAATACAGCGACTCCTCCTACCCTCATCAACAAACCTCCGACCACGCCAAGCGATGTTTCACCAACTGCCACTTACAATCCCAACAAAGAACCTAATTGTGCATCACCTTTTGGAGGAGCACCACGAGCACCTGGGACACAAGGTACCGCATACAAATCTGCAACAGCTAGTTATTCTCAATGATGTAGTGCTGAAAGCATTGTCTGTGCATGGGGAAGTATCAGATGGGGAACCGCTGCTGCTCCTGGTGAAGTAGTAACTGCCCCACTAAGTAGTAGTTGTAAAGTATTACCACCACAAGACTGTGAAAGTGCATGTGGTACGATTGAGCATGGCAAACAAGGGACTACTTTTTCAGATGATGAAATTCCTTTTGGAAATGGTGAAGTATGTAGCGATAAACAAATCACGAGCACCTGTAATGATGGGACACTTTCACCAAGCGCAGGCAAATATTGTAGCTGTAAAATCTCTGCTCCCGTAGCTTGTACCGCACCCGACGGCAAAAAAGTAGCAAGTGATCAAACACTCACCCTCTATCAATATCCTGAAGTGCAAGCACTCCCTGGCGACGGCAGTGATACGTGTGTGCGTCAGTGGAGAAAATGTATCAATGGAGATCGGTATGATCGAGATGGTAACGAAGCAAGCTTCACCTACAAATATACAAGTTGCAAAGTCTTGCTTCCTGATGAAGATGCAGATCAGTGAGGAGACGGCGTACCGCAGACCTAGAGAAGGAAAACCAACGCGCCCCGCAGGGCGCGTTTTTTAATCATGTGTTTACACATGTACGCTATAGAAAATTATACCTTTGAACTCTCTGAAGCACGTATTGCACAGTTCCCTGCACAACCTGCTGATAGCTGTAAACTCCTCGTAGCAGACAGAACACAGCAAAAAATAACTGATGCAACATTTTCAGATTTGCCCAATTTTCTGTCACGCCCAAGTTTGTTTGTACGCAATGTGACCAAAGTTATTCAAGCTAGACTTCCACTCACGAGTTTCGTATGAGAAATTTTATTTCTAGGACAACACTCCCCCACTCGTGCTGAAGCACTGGTCAGACCAGGCAAAAAGTTTCGTGTTGGTGATGTCGTAGAACTACCAGAATTTGACTGCACGATCACCGTGATTGCTCAGACAGAAGAAGGGAGAATCCTCGACTGCTCTCGCCCGTGGTCCGAACTTATCAACCAGTTTGGGCATCTACCGCTTCCTCCTTACATCACCACCAGTCAAGAAAAAGAAGTACTCTACCAACCTGTCTTTGCGCAAACTCCTGGATCGGTAGCAGCACCGACAGCCAGCCTCCACTTCACGCCTGAGCTCATACAAACGCTAACACAAAATGGACATACCTGGGCTGACGTGACGCTCCATGTAGGCATTGGAACGTTCAAGCCCGTATGTGTCGATGACATCCGTGATCACAAAATTCATCCTGAGACGATGAGTATACCCATCTCTTTGTTTACCACGCTGATGCAAGCGAAACAAGCGTGACGTCCCGTAGTTGCTATTGGAACGACGGTCACCAGGACACTCGAAAGTTTGCCCTATCTGCGAACGCTCTTGCCTCAAGAGACGAAAGAAAGCCTTCCCATAGAAACACAACAACGATGGGAGAAAACCAGCGCAGATGTGCATGAAGCTACAACCTATCTCAATGATCTGCATATCGAAGAGGACACTATTAGTTGTACAAGTTGTTTATATATCCTCCCAGGACACAAACGAAACATCGTAGATCATCTCATTACGAACTTCCACCTCCCCAAAAGTTCTCTCCTCGTACTGGTTGACTCATTTCTTGGAGATCGACAACGAAAAGAACTCTATGACCATGCGCTAGCAGATGAGTATCGTTTCTTTAGTTTCGGTGATGCAATGCTGATAGTATAATAGACTCCAGAAACTAGAGTCCAGAATCCAGAAAAAAAGAGTTGCTTGATGAGGATATAAGATTATATTGCTTGCATGAGTGTGCTTTATTTTTCTCTTATTGATGAGCAAAAATAGATGAAGTCACAAAGATCTCATACTTCGACAAAAATCAATGGATATGGTACAAGAAGTATATAATGTGAGTAAAAATTTCCCAAAGGAAGAACTTTTTTCACTCACTTCCCAGATTAGGAGGGCTGCGATATCAGTACCTGCAAATATCGCTGAGTGAAATACAAAATCATCCAATATACATTTTAAACAATACTTAGAGACTGCTCTTTGATCACTTATTGAGGTTTCAGTGTTTCTTGAAATAGCCAGCAGACTCAATTACATAAACTTGAAAATACTCCAAAAACAACTTGAAATAAATCAAGAAATTCAGAGGCTTATAGGTTGATTGTTATCATCACTCAGCAAGTAAGTTCTGGAGTCTGGAGTCTAAATTCTTAAATCTTAAATCTAAATTCTTATTTCTTAACTCTTTCCCCCATGATTCTCTGTATGATTGTGGCATTCTCGAGCAACTATGTGATTGGCAAAGAAAACAAGTTGCCTTGGCATTATCCTGATGATCTCAAAAGATTCAAGGAACTTACCGTAGGCAGTGCTATCATCATGGGCAGAGCGACCTACGAATCAATTGGCAAGCCACTCCCCCATAGGAGAAATATTGTCATTACCCGTACCGAGAACTTTCCTGAGGTTGAATGTTTCAAAGATCCGGAGGATGCAATTGCAATGCTCGAAGATGAACTCGATGAACATGACAAAGCATTTGTGATTGGCGGCGCCACACTCTACAATTATTTCCTCGAACAAACCCAGCGACTCTATGTGACAGAGATCAAAAAAACCTATCCCGGAGACACGTTTTTCCCCGCTTTTGAAGAGCATTTTGATGAAGTAGAAAGAATTCCTCATGATGATCACGACTTCGTAGTATACAGAAAAAAGTGGGTTGAGTAAATTTTTATGTGTACAGGATGCTATGAAAATAATTGCTTTTTCGGGCAATTCTAATACCGGTAAAACTACCGCGATTCATTTTTTGAGGGATTTTTTGTTGGCGCGTAATCCCGAGCTCCGCATTCAACTCTTCCATGAATCAGCTCGTGAATACATCGAAGCGCACGGTGGATGAGGCATAGATGATATGCATGATTTCGAACGTTATGTCTTTCAATGTGAGACCAAAAGAATCCAAGAACTACAAGATGCAAAAGAAAAACAAAGGTATGATTATGCATTTATCGATAGAACAACGCTGGATTGCTTTATTTATTCGTACTGGAATCTTGTACATGGTGATCTCGAGGTAATAGACTACACACACGGATCTACCAACCTCTTGGCGCAAAGCAAAGAGGTATACGATCACGTAGTATTCTTCACTACACCTATCAAAAAGGATAGTAGATTCGATATCTACAACAACGAACATATTAATGCAATTTTCCAACACTCTATTCACTCACTCTACCAAGATAAAGTCATCACCTACACCAATAATATGTTCTTCCAAGACAATCTTGAAAATACAGTACTTGGTGATATCATGTTGTCATAAAGCATCCGTCTTGCAATGGCAGGTGAAATGAGTATTTTGCGACCATGACTTCACTCAACATACCACAAATTTCACTTCCTCCTATCCGTGTACCGATAGGAGAAAAGATAACGTATGACGACCTACTCAGTTGTCAGAAATTTTTCCCGTGTGGAAGTGTGAATGATCTCAAAGCCTTTATCAAAAAACAACTGATCAAACCTCTCAAACAGGGGACACCTTTTGATGTGCCTCATCTTTTATCGATCACCTCTGGATATATTATCCCCTTCAATCAAAAAGGGAATATAGTTTTCACCCATTCGGAGCCTTATCAATCTCCCAAAGCTATTGGTTGAAAAGGTAGTGAAACAGCGACCGTTCTGCTCCTTGCAGATAGTTTGGTAGACAAGAAACTACCAAAGTGAATACCAAAAGAAGTTAGTAAAGCCAAAGATCTTGAAACGCTCGTAGGGTATCTCCATGACTGTGATCCAGAGGTACTAGCGAAGCGATGGAATCTAGATAAACTTAGTGTTCAACGTGAAATCAACAAAGTCCTAAGTATTTGGGATGAAAACGTGTTTATCAAAGACAAAAAACATATCACTCTGCCCAAGAAATCTCATATCACTCCCCAAGATATTCTCGACTTTACGCGGGAAAATCACCAGACCAGTATGCAAAGAGAGGCCGCAGAAGAAACAGGTTGTGAGGTTATCCGAAGTGAACCCTATCTTCACATGATAGAAGAAAAAAAGACGACGCACGGAAATCCCTATCACAAAGATCGTCAATATTTCGTAGGTGCCCTCAGTGAGAAAAAATGGGATAGAAAACCCTCACCATCCGAAGCGATGCAACACACCAAACTGATGCACAATACTCCTCAGCACCAAGTGATTGCTCTCCAGCGTGATTGTCTCATGCAAAAATTTGCAAGTATTCCTCGAATGTGAGCAGAAGGCCTCATGCAAAAAAAACTCTCCACGACCCTCGCCAATTACATAGCTAACTATGCATTAGAGCTTCTGATCGAGCTAGGCGCTATTGATAAACAACAACTCAATGAGTATACACAGGAGCAAGACCAAAGAGCGCTAAGAGCATAGAGACATAAGCAATATATAGACATATTACATATTATATTAATAATATGTATTTTATTGCATTTTTATGATATAATAGTATAGACAAGTTCTTAATATAAAGTATATTCACGATGCAGTTTTATAAGCCCAAGTCGATACTTGCCACATTATCACCACAGCACAAAGCCTCATGGAACGAAACTTTTTTGCGTAGTTGCCAAGAGCATTTGACGCTCGTGCTTCGTATGAATGAAATAGTGCTCATGCAATCCTCCAATACATCATATACAGGATACAGTATGGGATTTGTGATCGGTGAAACCAAGGAGTCGCTCATAGTAGCCACCTGCCAACATAACATAGAGAATAAATCATCACTAACACTCACTACCCGCAATACACAATCTCGTCTCAAAAGCATCCTCAACGGTCATTTCTTTGCTGATCAGCTTGAACTCAAAGTCCAGGATATTTTCCCTAGCAAAATACCCGCCGAAGACCTTGCCTTTCTCCTCACGAACAAGCCTCGTGGATGGAAGATGCAAGGATTTGTTCCTATCAATACCAAAGACAATCACCACAAAGCAACCCTCGCATTTGGGCTCAAGAATGTCGATGGAGAAATGAGTCTCAGGAGCTGAAGTGTGAGTAACGTTGAAATATATGGCTGAGAATACTATACTGAAAGAAGTCGTAGCTTTACTCGTTCGCTCATGCCAGTAGAAGATTTGGCACCATATATCTGTGCAGACTTTCATCCGCTTCCGTCAGAAAATTCTATCGAAGGAATGTCTGGCTCTCCTGTCTTCGCACAGCATACTCTTTATGGCATGATAACAGGAGGCGTGAAAGAACACTCCCCAGTATACTGATTTGATAGAAAAGCATTTCAACGAAATGCTAGTGTCCTACCAGCTCGATTGATACAACAACGCATGCGCCAACTCTTCAAGTCCCACACCCTCGTTTCTTAAATCTTATTTCTTATCTCTTACTTCTCTCATGACTCGCCTCAACCTCGCACAAACACCTGACATTGATCTACGCCAACTAGACAGCAAAAATAAATTGCTCATCGAAGATTACGCAACTGAACTTCGTGCAGTAGTGCGTTATCTTTTCAAAGGCCAGGTCATTCCTCTGGAAATTCAAGAACATTGCAAAGCACTTTTCCAAAAATTAGAAGATATACATACCTGGACGAGACTGAAAATGCCCGAAAATGAACTTCAGTATGGCATCAAAGCAGTAGGGAACAAAGAGCGATCAATTAACATTTTTGAACAAGGCACTTGAGTGAAGACATTGCGTATTAGATTGACACGCGACCTCGCATGGGGCAATCATCCGCTTTGGGAGATCGTATACAACAATACGCTCTACAGAGAGGTCCCCTACAACGGTAATGTGTATAGCCACTTACTGCATCAACACCCATGGTATGAGCAAAAGTATCTCACCTCGTTGGCAGATGCTAATATTATTACACGTACACAAAAAGAATTACTCGCAGTTTTTCATCGTATTCATGATCTTCCTGAAATGAACAATGGAGACCACTTCGCCCCAGATAAACACGAAGGACATATCGAAGAAGACGCTCACGCAATTTGATTGATTCTCGATTATGCAAATGTAGAATATACCCCTGCCGAAAAAACATTCATTCAGTGATTGTTTACACGTTTCGAAGGCAACGACACTGTTTTTAAACCAGGTGAAATTATTAACTACTTCCGTGATGCCCTGAATGTCTTCGATCATCGTCATTTTTATGCGCACGATGCAGGCTTTGCGCTCAGTATTTTCAACAACTACTTCCCTCGCTTCCTCGACCGTACACATACCGTTACACTTTTGCATGATGATAAAATAAGTGAACAACGCTCGACCCTACCGTTGCAAGATATTCCCCTCGCCAAAGTTTTTTTCAACGAAAATGCGGCTAAAATAAATCAGATTATCAAGTATGGTATAGAACACATCGAAGAGCTTGCCAGACTTCCTGGTTCTCCTTTCAAAAACAGTGAACAACTCCTCTCCCTCAATCAAACCCGAGAAAAACTCAAGTCTGTCTATGGCATAAGTGCATAAAAAAATATTTGTCTTTATCTATTGAATTCCTATTATCATGTCAGAATCTACCCGTATTACCGAAATTGATGAACAGTTGACTGATCTCAAAGGAGCAACTGATGAATATTCACTTGCACTTCGTCATTCACTCTTGAGAGAAAAGCAGGCAAATTTACTTGGATACAGCCAAGCGGTTGCAACAATCTTGTGAGGGTTTAGGTCTTCGGCACCACAAGACGAGTGTGATGATTAGTTAGCTATCGAACAATACATTTATTCACTTTCTCCATACCATGCGCCAATATCTCGACCTCCTCCAACACATTCTCGATCACGGAACTGATAAATCGGATAGAACAGGTGTCGGCACCAGAAGTTGTTTTGGCTATCAAATGCGCATGGATCTCAATGCAGGATTCCCGCTGTTGACGACCAAGAAAGTGAATTTTGAGGCGATTGTCCATGAACTTCTCTGGTTCATTTCTGGAGACACCAATATTAGAACTCTTGTACAAAACAACGTCAAAATCCGAAACGAACGACCCTTCCAAAGATATCTTCAAAGCAACAGCCTCACCGACAGATTCGCAAAATACACGCCCGAATGGACAGAAAAAATGAAAGAGTTTGTCGAGCAAGTCAAACAAGACGAGTGATTCGCTGCTGAGCGAGGTAACCTATGACCCGTCTATGGTAAGCAATGGAGAAATTTCAATGGGTTTGATCAACTCACCTGGCTTCTTGCCGAGATCAAACGTAATCCAGATAGTAGAAGACTTATCATCAGTGCTCGAAATCCAGCAGAGATAGAAGAAATGGCGAAAGCGGGCCTGCCGCCTTGCCATTCACTCTTTCAATTCTATGTCCTCAATGGTAAACTGAGCTGTCAATTATACCAAAGATCTGCTGATGTTTTCCTCGGTGTACCGTTCAATATTGCTTCGTATGCACTCCTCACGCATCTGATTGCGCATGTGTGTGACTTGCAGGTAGGCGAATTCGTTCACACTTTTGGCGATGTACATATCTATCTCAACCATTTCGACCAAGTACGTGAACAATTGAGCAGAACTCCCACTGCTCTCCCGACACTGAAGCTCAACCCCGACCAAAAAGATCTCTTCGCTTTCAAAAGCACTGACATAGAACTCCTCAACTATGCTCCTGCGCCAGCAATTAGAGCGACGGTAGCAGTGTAGGGAATAATGATATCGTAAAAAGGGCCCGGCAATAGCCGGGCCCTTTTGAAAATCTTTGTCTAATCTAATCATCCTCACAGACGATTATTTTTCTTTTGAAAAAGTTCCATCTTCGGGTAACTTTTCCTGTTCTTAATGTACCACTTTTGGTAGCATTGAACTGATAGGTTATATCTCCCTTGCGTACTTGCCACCATTCACCACAACCCATAGTGAAGATCTTCTGGTGCAAGACTATTTGTGCATATCCTTGTTCGACAAGATATGCTCTTACCTGCTTCCTGGAAGAAGCATAGTCTCTCACAACTAAGACAACCACAATTATCAAGAAGACCACCACAATTATCCAATATTTTTTCATGTCGTATATTTTTTGTCACTATAAATATCTTTTATAATAAGTCAATACAAATTATCTTTACCCTGCTTAGCAAATGATGGTAATTTTTGCATTTTCTGGGTTCCTCCCATATACTTATAGGGCATTCATTTGTTTATAGCGCCTATGGGAGACATTATTGCAACTTACTTACTCTTTCGAACAATTGCAGGCAATACGCCTATCGAATATATTTTGGCGATGCTCGTCACGTGCGGCTCATTGATCGTGATTTGGATTATCAGAAAAGCTATCAAAGAAAAGTTTGAACACATCGAAGAAAACCTTCCCGAACGAGAAGGGATTTTGCTCGATAATGTGAAAGAAATACCGTTGATGACCTATATTATGGTGAGTATCTATATGGGGTCACTCATGCTGACGCTCCCGAGTTGGCTCGATAAAACACTCCACGCAGTCTTTTTGATCTTAGTCATCAGTCAAGTTGGTCTCACCTTCACGCATATCATTAGCGATATTTTTGCTACACATCTTTTTCCAACTACCAAATCTCGTAATCTCAAACAGTTCCTCAATATTTTCTTGGGGACGATTGTATGGCTTACCGTAGCACTGTTGATTCTCTCTAACTTAGGGATTGCTATCACGCCATTGCTGACGAGTTTGTGAGTTGTCGGTATTGCCGTAGCATTTGCGCTGCAGAATATTTTGGAAGATATTTTTTCATCTATCTCTATCTATCTCGATAGTCCATTTCAAATCGGAGACTATATTCAAGTAGATGGCGTCGAAGGAACTGTCACCTCCGTTGGAATCAAAACAACCCGTATCAAAACTATCAGAGGAGAAGAAGTAGTGATAGCGAACAGAAAATTGACGGGTGATGTAATTCACAATATGGGAGCTATCAAGCATAGATCAATTGCAGGAAGAATTACTCTCGTCTACAATACTCCTCATGAGAAACTCCTGCTGATAGAAAAACTTATGGCCGATATCATCGATGCAACCGATGATGTGGTTTTGGAAAGAATGCATCTCATCGCTCTGGATGCATCTGGCATCACCTATGAGTACCTCTTCACTATATTCAACAATGAACTCGAAGTCTATCTTGATAAAAACCAAATTATCCTCACTGCACTGCTCATTGCTCTCGACAAACATGGTCTCGAACTTGCCTATCCTACGCAAATGCTCTATCATACGGTAGTTGCGCCCACACTTCCTTCGCCCCTGCCCCCTCCTCGTACACCTCGCAAAACAGTAGCTAAATAAAATGCTCCCTCACCGCTCATAGTTGTATTGACTTTTTGCATAAAAAGTATATATTCCCAGAGCACCAAAAAATAACACTATGTTGAGAATCTTCTTTTGTGTACTGGCAATCGCTAGCTTCTGGTATGGCGTGTCTAGTAACAAACAGAACGCCTCGACCATCGCCAATTTGCCGACTACCTGGCAGGCTAACCAACAACGTACTGACTTCATCAATACGTGGAAAGCTACAGCCGTGAGGTTGTCCCAAAAAGACGGTATCCCCGCCTCCATCAGAATGGCGCAAGCCATTTTGGAAAGTAGCGACGGTTCCAGTGATCTGGCGCAACAGGGGAACCATTTTGGCATCAAATGCTTCAAAGATCACGCACACGAGCGGTCCAGAAGTTGCACAAGTGGTGAGGGAGGATGGTATAAAACATACTCTACTCCCAAAAAAAGTTGGCAAGACCATGCAAAAGTACTCCAAGCTAAGCGATATACATCGCTTCATGGGAAGGAATACTCAGCATGGGCAATAGGGCTCCAGAGGTTGGGCTACGCATCAGATAGACACTATCCACGCAAGCTCATCTCCTTGATAGAAAAGCATCAGCTTGACTCTCTTGACCACCAACCACACAAACCGAGCACGCTGTTCTTCAGCCTCGGTATCGTCTTTGGACTCCTGGCACTCTTCTTGCCAAGCACACTACTCACCCTGCCCGCATCCGGGCACTACAGAAACAAGCCTCAGCCTAGACGGCGAAGGCAGTAAATTATACCCTCTCCTGAATTCAGGAGGGGTTTTTTTGTAAAGAAAAACTTGCAATTTATATATTAAATATATATTATAACTATATTTAGTATATATTATCGTCATGGCCTCTTCACAAGTAATATTTACCACAGATAATGAACTCAAGAAAAAAACAATGCAGAAACTCAAAAAAGAGTGAAACACTCTCAAGTCTCTTTTGCAATACGCAATGCAAGCTTATGTAGAAGGCAAGATTCGTTTGGGTATTATCACACCAGATGATATGTGGACACCCGAGCTTGAGAAAATGTACCACAAAAGAATGCAAGACTTCAAAGACAATACAAACGTAGTGTCCTGGGATGAGTTTCTCCAGTGACTCAAAAAATAAACTACTTCACTCATCGTGCTCACAAATAAAAACTCCCTATACGAAAGGGAGTTTTTGGTTAGATATTTTTGTAGGCTTCTGATCTATTACTCGCCTTCCAAATCCAAATAATAATTTCTTGTTCTTTAATCTCATAGAGGAACCTTCGTTTTCAAATCCTTAGTCTTCGATTATTCTTCATGCCTTGCATAGGTTTAATATCCAGAAAAGGAGCATTGGGATTTTGTGCGATGATTTCAAATTTTTCTCTGAACTGTTCCACTATCTCTGGATGTCTATACAAAAATGATTGTACATCCTTGTGCATGACAAGCTGATACCTCATTCTCTCACAAAGCAAGGACTAAAAAAGTCTACTCCTCACTCATATCAGCTTCATCTACACTCACGGTCTCACCAATAGGAGCAATCTTGCCCATACGAATTTCTTTGATCATGTTTTGTACTTCTTGTTCAAGTTTGGCAGTTGCTTTGGGATCAGCAGCGAGCTGAGCAACGGTATTTTCTTTGCCTTGAATTTTCTGACCATTGAGCGTGTAGAACGCACCTGTCCTCGTGATCAAGTTGAATAACAACGCACACTCGACCAAGTCAGTAGCTCTATCATATCCTTGAGAGAATAGGACAGGGATTTCTGCCTTTTTGAAAGGAGGAGCAACTTTGTTTTTGACAACTTTGACTTTGGCAATGTAGCCAATTTGTTGTTTATCTTTTTCTATTTTGTCGCCTCTTCTAATTTCAATTCTCTGAGATGCGTAGAATTTGAGGGCATTACCACCCGTCGTCGTCTCTGGATTACCAAATAAGACGCCGATCTTCATACGCAACTGGTTGATGAAGATACAGGTAGTACCTGTCTTGGCCAAGATAGACGTCAGTTTCCTCAGTCCTTGGGACATCATACGTGCCTGGAGTCCCATGTGACTATCTCCCATATCTCCTTCTACTTCTGCTCTCGGCACCATAGCAGCGACAGAGTCGATAACAATAAGCTTCACTGCTCCTGTCTTCGCCAACTCCTCTGCAATCTGCAATGCCTGCTCACCATAGTCTGGTTGTGCAAGCAATAGTGCGTCTAAATCGACACCTAGTTTGCCTGCATAGTCAGGATCCAACGCATGCTCTGCATCGATGAACGCTGCAGTACCTCCTGCTTTTTGAATCTGCGCAATAGCATGTAATGCCAAGGTAGTCTTGCCTGAAGACTCTGGTCCATAAATTTCAACTACTCTCCCCTCAGGGAATCCTCCTCACAAAATACCATCGAGGAGATATGCGCCACTATGAAAGGTATTGATTTGTGTCGCTTGTCTGTTGGCTCCTAGTCTCATGATAGCGCCTTTACCAAATTGTTTCTCAATTGCCAATAATGCTTCGTCTAAAACACTGTTGGATGCATTCTTGTTCGAACTTGCGGTTACTTTGGCCATGTGTGTGAAGTGAAAAGGTATAAAAGGTGTTGCAACAAACCATTCTTAGTGGCTTGGGCAGAAAGTGCAAGGAATAACTACAGAATATTTTAAGAATATTTCTCATAGTCTCTATTCTCTCGCTCACCTCTGTACTCTTATGGAATTATTTTTTGATTGCAAGAGAAAATAAGAACATTTGTTCTTATTTCTTGTATGTCTGAAAATCTGGATGCATATCAATACGTTCCTACTGGTTCTTTTTTGGCGTTACGTTTTGTGAACGTCGGACGCTTCTGGAGTCTGGAGTCTAAATTCTTATTTCTAAATTCTCCTTATTCGCTCATCGCTGCCTGATTTTTATGGGCATCGGGATTGTAGACCTTGAAGAGAAGGCTGATAATATCAGGAAGTTCAAGTCTCTCGCCATACATGCCGACACCTCTGAGGCCTTCGATAATGACGTTTACTCTCGTGTCGAGGAATTTGTTGTTGGAAATAAATCCTCTATATCTTTGGACAATTTTTTCTGGAGTTTCTACTTTGGAGAGTGCTTCGAGGAATTTGCTCCATCGTGATTTTCCTACGTTTTCTTTGTCAGCTTCTGCGTTGTAGTACGGAATGACAATATAAAATTCTTTTACATAAATCAGTCCTTGCTGTGCGTTAATCTGTTCGAGAAAGTTTACATATTTCTCACCTTGATCTTTGAGTGCAGGCGCTTTGACTTTGTTTACATTGTCGCGCATATATAAGATATAATCTGAAAGTTCTAGATACGTATTGCGCAACAAGATTTGGATAGGAAATTCCATACCATTGAGAAATCTTTTGTACTGCTCCACTACCGCTTCTTGTTCATCAAGGTTTTTGAGATCCACATTGACGCCCGTGACTTTGATGATTGCGCGCAGACCACCGTCTTTGAGGATAAGCGTGTTTCCTCTAATTTCAGAAACAGGCAACATCGTCTCCGTATTGTAGACGTTATTTCTTTTGCCTTTTTGGATCTTGTCCTTGTCTGTGCCGAATCCAATCATCATGGTACCCATAAATAAAACTCCTTCTTGCCGTTTAGGTTATAGTTCCGGACGCATTATATATGCGTCCCTACACGGTTCCCAATGCATGTTGTTATCAATATTCATTATACATATAAACCTTCTTAAACGCAAATTTCACCCCTTCTAGACGTCATCCCTGACCTTGAAGTAGATATCAAAGAACCAGCTCACAATAAACCATGCCAAGGCAATGACCAAGAGAGCGATTGCTGCTCCTTTAACCACCTTGAATGCCTCTTCGTAGCCAGACTTGTGATCTTTGGCCACAAACATCTGATAAAAACCGTACAAAAGCACAATCAACGCGACGAGACCTGCTATAGACATCAACCAGTTGAGAATATTTTTGACAAAATAGGTTGCCGTTTGATCAACGCCCTTGGAGTCTTGATAGTCCACTTGGAGCGATTTCTGGATTTTATTGATGGCGCTATCATTGGGATCTACCGCATCATCTTTGATTACTTTACCGAGGTTGGTTGCTTCGTTTCCATCAGTAGTTTCTGTGCCCGCATCATACGGCCAATCTTGGTATTCATCTCGCTGAAAATCTTGTGCGAAGACTGCACTTCCACTGATGATAATTGCACTGAGTAACACGAGACGTTTGAGCATCTTAGAGGTTTTCTGTAATGATAAAGGAGAGCCAAAACAGGCCACTCACCACAAACCATGCGACTGCTATACCCAAAATCGCCATACCCGCATATTTGACTCATTCCATACCCTTTTTGAGCTGGTCTTCGTCAGTTCAAGCAGTCACCGCCATGAAACCATGGTACAACAAGTACAACAGGGCGATCAAGCCCGTTATTCCCAAAAAGTAGTTGATATACCCTTTGATATAGTTGGCATTCTTCTCTCGGCTCGTTCACGTGTCTTCCAGTTTGGTGTCATTATAAATACCTTCTACACCCTCACTCAACGTATAAGACCCATCTCTCAGGGCTTTCTCAGAGTTGATGATCTCCTCGCCCACCACGTCATTAATATCCTGGGTAATCACCTTATTTTCCCCCTTGCCAAATCGTGGCATACCAGCAAAAACAGGGCTTGTAGAAGCCAAACCGATACACATAGTCACTGAAACTACGGCGAACCAAAGTGTTTTCCTCATCATGGTGGTCAAGAAATAAGGAGTTGGACACCTTAATTGTAGGGAAAATAGCCAGAAAATGCAAAAAAATAGGCGGAAATATGCGGGGTTTCAAGATGAAATTTGACTTTCTTGAGAAGAGCACATATACTTGTATGTCCATTTTAGTTTCTCGGTGTGTATCATGGTCTTCTATGTCAAAAGTTTCCCTGACGGGTTCATGGGACTGAAAACGCTCCAAGCACAAGAAAATGTCATCTCGCAAACCACAGATGATATTTTGGGGACGCTGACTATCAATCCCAACACCCTCAGTTTCAACCTACCTCCCAGACTTTCAACGACCATTATTGACACCAATTATCTCGAAACCTATAGGAAACAAGGGATTATTTTTGAGTTACCAGCGAACGAAAAACCTGATTATGTTTTTCCATTTGATCTGAATGTGTTGACTGAAAATAATGACTATACTGTCGAATACGGCACGATGGAAGGAGAATTGCATCTCCACTATAACGTAAATTTGATAGACGATTTTATGAGATTTGCCTATGCATCATATGAAGAAATGGTCGATGCGCTCCAAAATAATACCTGAGAGATAAGTCCCAAAGACGTTTTACAACTCGTCAACGACTATCGCGCTTCCAAGTGACGAGGAGAACTCCCCCAAGAAAAAATTAAACTCGTCTCTTACAACGAGGCTGTCTTCTTGAAGCCTGTGAAAATCAAACCTATAGCGTTGTTTGGTGACCCATCAGATGATAGGTGTCATTATCTCTCCAAAAAATATCAGCTCCCGCTCTACACAAGCGCAAAGGAATTCTATCAAGATGCACATGTACACAAAGAAGCTGCGTAACTTAGGTATGTGATAATCTCCTCAAGCTCTCTTCCTTACCCAAAACACTCAAAAAAAACAAAAAAAGCTACAACATTTTACCCATCTCTGCCATAGATTCAGCTATACGAAGTGCTTTGTTGCCTTGCTGAGTAATCGTATACGTGGATTGGATTTGTTTGCCTAGGATTTTTTCTTTGGTGATATACTGGGCCTTTTCAAGAGACTGGAGTGTGGAAATCAGCATTTTCTCTGAGATATCAGGCAAAAGTTTTTTGAGTTCACCGAATCTTTTGGGTGTTTCGAGAAGTAACAAGACAATCATGCCTCGTTTACCACCAAGAACAGCCAAGAACTTATTGAGAGGACATGCACGGATATCCTGCTCGAGCTCAAGCTGACAGTCCGGCACGCGACATAGGAGACAATGTTTTTTCATTTTTGCACTACAGACAAAAAAGTAGGTACTAGATATTGTGTCTAGATTGTATAATCAACACTACATCTAGTACAAGAGGTGCTTTGCACAAAAGCGCTTCCTAATTTTGGTAAGGACTCATAGACGGGATGAGCTATTTTAGCTACTCTTATTTATTCCTCATGCGTATCGGTAAAGTACAAAAAAGAGACGGCACTATCGTTGATTTTGATCAACAAAAAATTGCTTACGCTCTCCAAAAGGCAGGGAATGCAAGTGGTAATCCGGAACTCATTCATGATATTCCTCACCTCGTCATGCTCGTACTCCAACGTTTGACCACTCTCCACATCACCGTACCTAATGTTGAAATGATACAGGAGGCAGTTGAATCCGTCCTCATCCACCAATGATATGAGACAACTGCCAAAGTCTACATTCGCTATAGAGCACAGAGAAATCAGATAAGGAACGATAAAAACGTCATGCTCAACGTCGAACAAACTATAGATGAATACCTGCATAAATCTGATCGAAGGGTCAATGCCAATGCCAACTCCGGCTACTCACTCTGAGGCATGATTCTCAATACAGCAGGGAAAGTCACCGCAAATTATTGGCTCTCACATATCTATCCTGCTGACGTCGGTGACTTACATAGAAATGCGGATTATCATATTCATGACCTGGATATGTTCGCTGGCTACTGTGCAGGACGAAGCCTCAGGCAACTCCTCGAAGAAGGGCTCAATGGTGCACCAACACGCATAGAATCTTCTCCTCCGAAAAATCTTCAAGCAGCAGTGAATCAAATGGTAAATTTTTTGGGTACGTTGCAAAATGAGCGAGCGTGAGCACAAGCGTTCTCTAGTTTCGATACCTATCTCGCACCGTTTGTCGACAAATATCAACAAGCATTGCGTGATGAGCTCTCCTCGCATCAACGATGATTCGCCAGTGAAGAAGAGCTTGAATCATACATATACACCACGACCTATACGTACGTCTATCAACAAATGCAAAATTTCATCTTTGGACTCAACGTCCCGAGTAGACGATGAACACAAACACCATTTACCAACATCACGCTTGATCTTGTCTGTCCTGAAGATCTCCGTGACAAAAGTCTACACCTAGGATGACTCCTGGCTGGTCCATATCACAAATCATTTGGAGAACTCCAATGATCGATGGACATCATCAACCAAGCACTCGTCAACGTCTATCTCGCAGGTGACGCCAAAGGCAATGTCTTCACCTTTCCTATTCCCACCTACAATATCACCGAAGATTTTGAGCGAGATCATCCCCTCGTCGATACAATTATGGAAATGACCGCTAAGTATGGTATTCCATATTTTCAAAACTTTATTGGTAGTCAGCGAGAAGAAATAGTGCTTGCTGACGGGACAACACAAAGGCAACGTAATCCTCACGCATATACACCAGGTGCAGTGAGAAGCATGTGTTGTAGACTACAACTTGATCTTACCGAGCTCACCAAAAGAGGCAACGGGCTCTTTGGATCAGCAGAGATGACCTGAAGTATCGGCGTCGTGACGCTCAATGTCGCGAGGATAGGTCATCAATATGCAGGAGATGAAGCAGGGTTTTTTGCAAGAGTTGCCTATCTCATGGATCAAGCACACACCTCGCTCGAGATCAAAAGAAAAGAGCTCACCAAACGACTCAATGCAGGTCTTTTCCCCTATACCAAAAGATACTTGCACAGCTATAGAAATCATTTCTCCACCATCGGCATCAATGGCGTCAACGAAGCGATTCGTAATTTCACACAGGACACAGAGGATATTAGTACACCACGAGGCATCACCTTTGCAACCAAGTTACTCACCTTAATGAGACAAAAGCTCAAAGCATATCAAGAAGCCACATGAAATCTCTACAATCTCGAAGCCACGCCCGCAGAAGGCACCACGTATAGATTTGCCAAAGAAGATCAAAAACAATTTACTGACATCATCCAAGCGGGCACGCAAGAGGCTCCCTACTACACAAATTCGACACAACTGCCCGTCGGATATACTGATGATTGTTTCGAGGCACTATCCTTACAAAACACCTTACAATGTTTGTATACCTGATGAACTGTCCTTCATATCTATCTCTGAGAAAGGGTCAGTAATAGCACTGCGTGCAAACAGCTCATCAAAACTATTCTCTCACGTTATCAACTTCCCTACATCACCATCACTCCCACCTTCTCACTCTGTCCCCATCATGGATATATCGCTGGCGAACATGATTTTTGTCCCCTGTGTGATCAAGAAATCGGTTACACGTGAACAACCAAAGATCAAGCACAGAGAGCTCCCTATCTTGTTTCTTAATGTTTTTTATTCTTTCTCATCAATATGCACACCGCTCCGCACCTCTCCAGAACACGTTGTGAAATCTACACTAGGGTCATGGGATATTTTAGGCCGGTTAGTCATTTCAATATCGGCAAAAAAGCAGAACATTACAATCGTCTCCACTTCAAAGAAACACGTACTGCTAATCAACGTTTTATAGATACCTACGCTACTGATGCTCATCGCAGGCATACAACCGACCACCTTGGTGGACTATCCAGACAAAGTTGCGACGTTGGTCTTCACGCCAGGATGTAATCTCAGGTGTCGCTTCTGTCACAATCCAGAACTCGTCTTGCCAGAAGCACTACGCAACACTCAACTCATTCCCGAAGAACATTTCTTCACCTTTTTGTATCACAGAAAGTGACTACTCGACGGCGTCGTGATCTCTGGAGGCGAACCTACACTTCAGTCAGACCTCTTTGCATTTTGCGTAGCCATAAAAAAACTTGGCTATTGCATCAAGCTCGATACCAATGGCAGAGATCCCAATCTTGTTCGTCAGTTGATCGATGCTCAGTTAGTCGACTATATTGCGATGGATGTCAAAATTGATTTCGCTCAACGATTCAGGCTTTTACAAACCAAAGAAAAGTCGCATCCTTATCTTGAAACCATTGCTCTTTTGTTGGAGGCACGTATACCGTATGAGTTTAGAACTACGCTCATCAAACCATATCATACAGCCGACTCTATTACATCGATACTCTCTCTCATCCGCTGAGCACAATGCTACGCGCTTCAAACATTCAGACCTATCATCACGCTCGATCCTACTTTTCTCTGACACGCCTTTACACGAGCAGAAATGCTACAATGGAAAAAATATGCTCTACAGTTCGTGCAGTCATGTGAGGTAAGGTAGTTAATCTTATACATCTAGAGTCTCAATCTTCTCAAACTCTCCTCTTTCCCAAGCACACCCAGCATCTCAAATGCTCCAGGACTGGCTTCTGCTCAGGTAAGTAAGGCTCTGAGAGGTCGTAGGACTTGGCCGTTTTTTAGTCATTTGGTGGTGATATAGTCCATCAAGGAGGTCTTGATAGTTTCTTCGTTCCAGTCGGTAAGTGCGCTAAGCGTAGCAATAATTTCTGGTAAGATAGTACTCAATAACTCTGGCGTCACGCCCATTTTTTCACGGTAGATGAGCTCGGGAGTCGCAGGTACTGCTTGGAAAAAATAGTGACAATGCGTACGGAATTGGCCAAACGTTTGCAATCTCACTTTGATATGTGGCGCGAAACTCATTCGATAGGCGGTGTCTGTGGTCTCTACGATATGTTGCCATTCCTCTCCTCCGAAAGCGCGCAAGTACGTCTGCAACTGCTCTACAAACGCTTCGTCAGTGAGGCGTTTCATATATTCACTATTGTATCGCAACGCACGAGTGAAATCATACGTCGCATTTGCTTTGACGATTCTCTCGAGACTAAACTGATCTATCATTTCTTGGCGCGTGAAAAATTCTTGGGGTGTCCCTGGATTTCGTCCGACGAGCAACACATAATTGAGCAACGCATCAGGCAAAAATCCTTCGTCTTGGAACTGTCTCACCGCTACGAAAAAGGTCTCAGACGCATCTCTCTTGGAGAGTTTTTTGCCATTAGGGTTCATCATCAGGGGGAGATGCGCAAATTGTGGAACAGCAAAACCAAAATAATTGTACAAGATAATTTGTTTGGGGGTGTTGCTCAAATGCTCTTCGGCTCTGATCACATTCGTCACGCCTTGCAAGGCATCATCAAGCATGTTGGCAAAATAATAGATAGGACTTCCATCACTTTTCATCAGCACAAAATCGCCAATATCTCTTCCATGAAAACGCACTTCTCACTTGATACCATCGGTGAAGATAATTTCCTCTTGTGGCACTACCACACGAATCACAGGGACTCTGCCCTCAGCGCGCCATTGCGCTATCTGCTCTGGAGTATACTGTTTGCGTCTATAAATAAATGGCTGCTTCGCAGCCTCTGCGGCGTTTCTCATGACTTCAAGTTCCTCTGCACTTTCTCGTGCCTCATAGGCAATATCTCTGTCCATAAGTTTTTGCAGGTACTCTCTATGAATGGGTAATCTCGCCATTTGATGATACGGACCTTTGTCGTCTTCTTTGCCAGGACCTGCATCCCAATCAAGTCACAACCACAAAAAACCATCCAAGATAGCTTGCTCTGCCTCAGCAGTATTTCTCGCCTGATCAGTATCTTCGATCCTCAGCAAATATCTACCATGCTGTTGCTTGGCAAGTAATCGAGAATACAAAGCAGTCCTCACTCCTCCGATATGGAGATATCAAGTAGGTGATGGCGCAAAACGGGTGACGATAGACATGGGATAATGCAAAAAAACAAAGTTAGCTTCGTTATACGGAAGTAAGTAAAGTTTGCAATGAGAGGGTTTGTTCCTGCAAGAGACTATTTATAGATATCTCCTCTAGTACCAAGTTTAAGAACTTCGTATCCAATAGCAGTACGTCTAAAAATAATTCTATACTTTCCTATTCTACATCTCATTCTCCCATCTCCCATATCATCAATATCCAAATGAGCGAGTTGTCCGCGAGAAATATCCTCAATGGCTTGAGCAATAAGTCTTTGGTATCCAATGGGTAATTTCTTAAATATTTTTAGCCATTCTTTCATATAACCTTTTTCATTTGTGCTAAAACTTTTTCTGCCGGCTCATTCACCTCTACATAATCAACACCAAAATCATCATCCAGCTCTAGCGTGATCTTGCGCGTACGAATCAAAGACTTTGCCCACAAAGAAAATAATGCGCTCACAGAAATACCGAGCTCATCTGCAGCTTGTATAAGTTGTGCCTTGAGTTTATCATCCACTCTCGCAGTAATTGTCGCCATGTGTAATACAATAGCAGTTAAATGTGTTATAATTATATACATTTGTGTTACAAATGCAAGTATTTCGAAATGAAAAAATCATGTTCTTGTACTTATAAGTCGCTACTTGATTCTGTAATATATTTGAATACAACGGAAGTTATATATAACCACATCTCTGACATCTGTAGCCTAGCTTTTAAAGTCTTATTTCTTATTTCTCACCATGTCTCATCACGAACATCACTACCACGGCACTACTACGCAACGATCACATCTTACCAAATATCTCCCCGAATTCGTCTATGGTGGTATCGATGGTCTCGTCACTACGTTCGCAGTAGTAGCAGGAGCAACAGGAGCAAATTTGAGCCTTAATGTGGTATTAATTTTGGGATTTGCAAATCTTTTCGCAGATGGTTTTTCTATGTCCGTGGGTGCATATCTTGCAAATAAATCTGATCATGATAATTACAAAAAAAATCTCGCGACCGAATATCGAGAGATCCAACATATGCGTGAAAAAGAAATTGAAGAGATTCGTGAGATTTATGAAGCAAAAGGTTTTGAGTGAGAACTCCTCGAACAAGTGGTTGCGAAGATTATCGAAGATGACGACAGATGGGTAGATGTCATGATGAAAGAAGAGCTCGGATTACAACTCCCTGAGAAGACACCATTTTATATAGGATTGAGTACCCTCACTTCTTTTATTATTATTGGATTCATTCCACTCTTCGCGTACGTTATCTCAGCGATGGGACACTTGGAGGACAGCAGTCTTTTCCCACTCTCTGTAGTACTCACAGCCTCTGGCTTCATCCTCATTGGTTGGATGAAAAGCTATGTGAATGAAACAAGCAGACGAAGAGCAGTTGCAGAAACACTCGTCCTGTGAGGCCTCGCCGCTACGGTTGCCTACTACGTAGGATTTGTTTTGGAAGCAATAATCAGGTAAAAACGTTTCTCCCCCTGACAAGGGGGAGTGAGAGGGGGTTTTATGTGCTAGTTAAAGCTAGTTTTCTAAACCCCCCATAATCCCCCCTTCACAGGGGGGAAGCAATAGCTTATCCCTCACCTCTCCCCATGTCTTCCCTTACCTCCCAACTCACTGCACTCTGACTCAACACGACACAAAGCAAGCTCTATGTGACAGCACTTTCACTGGGTAGTGCGCCGATCAGTAGGATTGCACAAAAAGCAAATATCCACAGAGTGACGGCACATGATAGTATCAAATCATTGGTCACGCAAGGATTTTTCATCGAAGAGAAAAAAGGGAAGACCTCATTTTATCAACCCTTGCATCCAGATCTACTCCTACAAAAACAGCAAGAACGTATGACGATGCTCGAGCAAATTTTGCCACAACTTCGTGATCTCGTCACACATGACCCCATCACTCCTCGCGTCCAATTCATCCAAGGTATGCATAGTTGTAAACTGGCTTGTCGTCAACTGCTCGAGTCCACCAAAGTCTTGGATTGTTTCTTGGGTAGTCCGATCAAGAGTGAAGAAATGCTCGCTTTCATCGATGGAGAATTTGAAAAAAAGAGAGTCAAAGCACGCATCAAACAAAGAATAGTTTCAACCTCCGCAAGTATACAATTCCCCGAACGCATCATACAAAAAAAACGTCTCAGAGAGAAAATCCTGCTCCCCAAAGCACTCCTCAGCATCCAGTGTGGTGTCTACCTCTACGCCAAAAATAAAATTATGTACAACTTTTTTTCCAACGAAGAGATGAGCGCAGTAATCATCGAAAGCAAACAACTTGCTGACACACGACGTTCGTTGTTTACGTATTTTCGAGGACTGACAAAGTAAACCAAAAAGAAATAAGCACTCTCCCAATAATATCGAACGCATTTTTGCTGAAGAGATAGATTGCACATTGTGGACAAACGCAACCAAAGCGAACGACCCGGAGCCCACGAAGTGGGAGGAGTGAGCTTTGTAGAACGCGCGGACTAGGTCCATCAAAACGTAAGCACTGCGTTCGATGGGCTTTTTTTGATGACTTTTTTGAGCTCGTGCAAAAAAGTCATTCTACGAAGTATATGCTATCAATTGTTCCTGGATTCTTCGTATCGCCTTCGGCTCACTCAGAATGACGTTTAATGTAGAAGGAATCCTACAACAGCAAACAAGCCTTATCTCTTGTATATTTCATCATTTGTCGTATAAGCACGTCATTCATTTTTTCAAGAACAAGATGCAAACACAACCTCTCTTTTGTCTCATCGGCAAAAGATGAGCTGGCAAAGATCAGCTCGCCTCATCACTGTGATTACCAACTACGACGGTGAGTGATGTACTCAAAGAGTACTGTCAAGAAAAGTGACTTGCACCGACGAGGGATACACTCACGCAACTCGGTAATACCGTTTTCGATGGACAGACGCTTGCAACTGCACTCGCACAACAACTCCCTGACGGAGGTATTATAACAGGACTCAGGAAGCCTGACACCTTACATCATCTCATGCGTGATCATCGCTGTCTCCTTATCTGAGTACTCGCAGATGACTTCCTCAGGTGGCAAAGAGTTTCACAAAGAAACAGACAAGGTGATGTGATGTCCTACGCTCATTTCCTCGAACACGAAAGACAAGAAAATGCTTTGCCAAATAAACAAAACATCGATCTCCTCCTCGCTTTCTGCGATGTGCATATCACGAACAATACATCGCTCGCAGCACTCCTGATGCAAGGCAAAAAGGCGTTGCAACAAACCCTTTTGAGGCCGGAGTCACCGGTGCATATCGATGCACAAGGCTACCAACATTTCACCAGAGCGATCCTGCTCAATGAAGAAGATGAGGTGCTTGTCTTCTGGGATAGGAAAAAACAACTCCATACACTCCCCGGTGGAAAATGTGATACGTGAGAAACCCCAGATATTTGTGTCACCAGAGAGGTAGAAGAAGAAACAGGAATCAGCACAGCACTCAGCTATTGCGGATCATTCTTGGGAGTATTTAGAGATGGGTTGAGCAAAGGACACTTCTTCCATGGGACAGTCAACAAAGCTGATATCTCTCTTCAAGAGCCAGATATTCATAGTGAGATGCTCTGGATTCCCAAAAAAGAATTGCTCAACACCCTGTGATTCAAAGCATTCCTCGACTCAGGATTGTATCATTATATACATCATCAGCGAGTGCATACCTGGAACAATACACGGGTACATACTGATACAACAACGTGGCAAGATGAGCAACTCCTCATGCAATATCTCGACCCTGCCACAGGAGAAATACACATTACTCCCCGAGAAGGCACACTTTCACCCTTGTATACACCGTTGAGAATTATGACTTCTGCACAAATACAAGCAGGCCGAGAAATGCAAACTGAAAGGGGAAGAAAAAATATACAATGAGGCTTGCATGAAACTTCTATATACATATAAGAAGTATATTTATGCACCCAGAGTAATGCAGACCATCATCACCCCAACACACCTCCTCGATACCATTACCAAAGAGCGCATCATGCAATCTGCTCCTTCAACGCGACAAGGTATCAAACAAGATCTCACCAACTCCCTCACCCAAGATGCATGGGTACAATTTGCACAAAAAAATAATTCAGCATACATCACCGATGAGCAATGAACTATTATTTCATATTGTGCATATGGCAATCAAGGCGAATACTATCAGCAATTCATGCCAAATATACTCCACAACTTCTATCGTCCTGCTCTCCTTATCTATCTGTTCACTCGTGAAGACGAACAAAACAAAGGCTATGCAAAACAACTCTTCAGAGAAGTTCTCAGCACTGCTCAATCACAAGGTCATGACTGACTACTTCTCTCTACCTGATCTCCCCGTCTCCAAGACATGTATCAAAGACGGGGATGCTCACCCTTCAACGTAATTCATCCGACCAATTCATTCTTCGTCAAAGAAGGTATCACCAAAGATGCTGTTTTGGGACAACAACTTATACCTCACACGCACTAGTCACTAGACTTCAACTTAAGGCAGAAACTTCTGGGGAGCTTGGCCTGCTACCGTTACTTGAATACCTATAACATCTTGTTTGAAATGACGGAGGATAGGACCGTACATAGTGTATATCACCTCAGATGCTTTTTTCATAGACATATCGATGAGGTGTTGCTGGGTTTCTACTTTTTGGAGCGCTTTTTCGTTGAGTTCGTTGAGGAGATTTTGTTCGGTATTGTTGAATTTACCAATTTCAATTAATTCAGAATTTCTTGCCAAAATCGTTGCCTTTTGATCTCTGATTTTGAACGTAGGGTGAGGGAGTTGCACATTGATGAATTTAGTCT
>JAYREU010000034.1:0-18078 GCA_041908765.1 Candidatus Absconditabacterales bacterium | reverse complement strand
GATCCGCAACGAACGTTTCTACCAGATATCCATCGGTCATTTGCCGACGCCAGTTTTGTTTGCGTTTACCGAGTATGTCATACACAGTAAATTCAACTTCGCCATCGTCGTCAGGATCTCCGGTGTTGATGTTTATCGTACAGTTGCCACCTTGCACTGCTGGATTGGGATAGACTTTACATCCCAAGCAACGTACTTCAGTGGTATCTGCCATGACACAACCATTTGCGTCACTCACCACGACCTGATAGAGACCAGGGACGAGGTTTGCGGGGCTAGGGTTGGTCGTGCCGTTGGACCATTGATAGGTATAAGGCGGTGTTCCTCCCATGACGAGAATATCAATCCGTCCATCATTACCTACTTGGCAGGTCACTGCGGTTGGAGACAAAACGAACACTATCATACCTGGTTGCGTGATTGTCAGCTGACTTTGTATCTGCTGGCATCCATTGACATCAGTGACGGTGACTCCATACATACCTGCGGTATCGGTGATGCTCTTGGTAGTAGCACCATTTGACCACAAATATGAATACGGCGCCGTACCACCAATAACTTCAACTTCCGCTCTTCCAGCGTCACCGAAACAACGTGCTGAAGTAGTCGTAGCCGTGAACGTCATCGAATCCGGTTGCGTGACGGTGAAACTCAATGTTTCATCACATGCTCCCTGAGAAACTGTGACCGTATACGTACCAGGTGACAAACTGTCTATGCTCGACGTTGTATCGCCGGTGTTCCATAGGTAAGCATAGCTTCCCGTTGGTTGTAGATCAATACTTCCATCAGCATAGCCGAAGCAACTGACATTGGTCACCACAGGATTGAGATTGAACGTTGCTTTCAGAATTGTGATACGTTGCGTATGTGTTACGCTATTACCACATTTATCTGTCGCTGTCCATGTTCGAGTGATCAGTGAATCAGTACTTACTTGCGTAAACACCAAGGTCACTCCCACTTGTCCCCAGCACATATCCATAGCGCCCACAATTGCAGTATCACTCAATGACGTGCCACACAAGATCGTCGTGTCTCCAGGTAACGGTGTCGTCCATAAAGGAGCCATCGTATCGGTGACCGTGATGATCTGGGTGTGTGTCAGTGGTGTACCACAGTTACTGTTTGCTGTCCAAGTCCGGGTGATCGTAAAGTTACAGCTATCTCCTGAGTATACCTCGTTTTTGAAAACGGGAATATTGCCCAAAGAGTCTGTTGCAATTAGATCAATGAACGCAGGAATTTGACTACACTGTACTGCAGTGTCGTTCGGCTGTGGTGTGATCCACCATGGCGTTCCTCCACCAAGTACAGTGATTTTTTGTACGTGCGTAAGTACATTGCCACACGCATCGGTAGCGGTCCATACTCTCACGAGTTGGTAGCTACACGAATCACCGATTTTGGTTTCTTGCATGCTATATACAATTGCAGAGCAATCATCTTTGGCAAACAGAGAATCAAATGGCGGTGGTGTGAGGACGGTGGTATCCTTTGGCAAAGGATTGCTCGTCCACACGGGTGCGGTGGTATCTACTATGGTCACTGTCCTCGTATACGTTGTTTCGTTGCAGTTGTCACTGATGATCCAGGTATACAAAAGAACAGTTTCACAAGGTGTTCCACTGGTTGCAATGTTTTTGATCTGTGTGGTAGGCGAACAATCGCTTACTTGTAGATCAAGCGCATCTGGAATGGTGTCCGTACAACTGATGGTAATATCTTTTGGCAAGTTGCCAATCAATACTACTGGTGCGATTGTATCCAACACATTGACTGACCATTTCCCCGTAGTTACATTACCTGAGTTATCGGTCGCTTTGACCGTATAGACCCAGGCGAACGCAATAGGACATAATGCAGACACCAATGTTGAATCAATACTTACCTTGGGTGCAGGATCACATGCATCTGTTGCAGTTACTTTCCAGATGGGAAATACATTGCCACACACGATGGTTGTGTCCTTTGGTATCTTGGTAATGACGGGAGGTATCGTATCGATCCCACTTCCGCATTGTCCGACTATCCCAAACTCTGCCCACTCGATTACGCTCATTGTACCTCCATTCTGCTCGATATCAACGGGATCAATTTGAAACGTGATAACGACCTTGGTGAGGTTGTTGAAGGTAATTGAAGTAGGTAAACTCCAATTTGTCGTCAAGTCGACTTTTTGATAAAAGACGCCATTGATGAAGATTGAAATTTTCTTTGCGTAGTTGTTGGGCGCTCCTAGCCACGCAATCCAGGTAGGAGAACTCATGAACCAGTAAATACTGATTTGGTTTGTTCCACTCGCTTGGACGGTGATGGTCGGAGTCAGACCAGCCATTGTTTTGGTGCAAAGTGCATCATTTAGCGCTGAGTCCTGGTCTGGACCGTCTGCAGAACTGCAGTCGATCCAGCTGAAGTCAGCCTTACTGACGCACGTAGCATCTTTCAAATTCAATCCCAAGACTTTCGTCTTGTTGCAGGTTAATGTCCCGTGCGTGGAGAAGAAGCTTGGCGCACACTGCGCCGACATAATCAACGGCATCAATAAGATGCACAGTATGACTACGATTTGTTCGATTTTTTGCATGATTCTATTCACGTTTTTTTATTTTTTGAACGTTAATTAATATTATAGCTACCGGTTAATTTTTGGTGTTCGACCGGAGTAGCTATGTCCCCGGGTGTACCATTTCTTGGCTCATAGTGATGAGTTTTTTGATGAGGAAATTGGTGAAACCACTTAGGGGGGTATGTTAAGGATCTCTGTCATTCGTATTCATAATTATTTTGATACAAATGTCAACACCATTATATGCTTTTATTTGGAGAAAAGCCACACCGTCTGCGGGAGATTTTGCATTGTAATCAGGAGTCGTTTGAGTAGTGTCAAAGCAGTTTTTTATTCATTTTTTATGGGATGCATCGTTCACACACCTGCGGAGAATTGCGCGCAAGTCACGTCTGACAGCCAGTTATCTTGTCTGGTTGGGTAGATAATATCAGAAATATGGGAGGACTCACTTTTTTGACGCTCAGAGATAGATATGGGGTGACACAGATTTCGATATGAGTTGAAATGTTGAAAAGTGGAAAGGTGGAAACGTTGCATCATGAAGATTGTGTGAAAATCACCGGCAAGGTCATCGCGAGACCCGAGGGACAAGTCAACAAAAATATGCCAACAGGTGAGATAGAAATTGCGCTTGAGACGATAGAAATCTTGGGTAAGTCTAAAGAACTCCCCTTTGCGATTATCGACAATCCTGCTACGAGTGAAGAAGTAAGAATGAAACATAGATACTTGGATCTCAGAAGACGTCCCGTCCTCGACAATGTGTTGTTTAGAGCGGAGATGAACAAGTTCACCAGAAATTGGTTTGCAGACAATGGATTTACCGAAGTACAAACTCCTCTCTTCACGGTCAGCTCGCCCGAAGGTGCGAGAGATTATGTGATTCCGAGCCGTGTCAATCCAGGGAAATTTTATGCGCTGCCACAAGCACCCCAACAGTACAAACAGCTCCTCATGATTGGATGATTGGACAAATACTACCAAATAGCTCCTTGTTTTCGTGATGAAGATCCGCGTGCTGACAGACATAGCTGTGAGTTCTATCAGGTCGACTGCGAGATGTCTTTCGTCGAACAAGACGATGTGCACAACGTTGCGCAAGACTATATTCTTTGACTTACGAGTGTCCTCTCCGACAAGGTACTGATTACTCCAATAGAAAGATTGTCTTATTTGCGTGATGTTGTCCTCCCCGGTTCACATCCACAATTCCCCAAAATCCCGTATGATCGTGCTCTCGAACTCTTCGGCTCAGACAAACCTGATCTTAGATTTGATTGTCACTTCGTAGAGGTTACCGACTTGTTCAAAAACACAGAGGCGACGTTCATTGCCACACCGCTTGCACAAGGCGAATTATTCAAAGCAATCCGTATCGTGGGACAACTGCCGAGTAGAAAAGAAATAGACGCATTCACAGAAGTTGCGAAGCAAGCAGGCGCAGGAGGACTCCCCTATCTTCAACTTGACGCAGAAGGTCTGAGAGGCAGCATCGCAAAATTTGTCGATCCAGCAACGCTTGAAGCACTACAAAAAATAACCGGATTCGTGTCCGGAGATACCCTCGTGTTTATGCTCGGTACCAGCGCATCGGTGGCTAAAGTAGGCAACAAAATAAGGATGCATCTCAGAGATCACTACAAGCTCGCTGATGACAAAGAGCTCTCCTTCGCCTGGATCGTCAACTTCCCATTCTTTGAAATGAACGACGAAGGCAAACTCGACTTCGCCCACAATCCGTTCTCGATGGTCAGTGGCGGTGTCGACGCACTTCGTGGTGTCACTGAACGCGGAGAAGATCCTACTACCATCGTCTCTGAACAATATGACATGGTCTGCAACGGCTACGAAATCCTTTCATGATCAATCCGCAATCACCACCCCGAAGTCCTCGTCAAAGCCTTTGAGTTCGTGGGTAAATCCGAATCCGACGTCAAAGAAAAATTCGGCGCTATGTACGAAGCCTTCCAATATGGCTGTCCACCTCACGGCTGATTTGCTTTCTGATTTGATCGCATCCTTATGATTTTGAAAGATGAGCCAAACATTCGTGAAATCTATGCGTTTCCGAAAAGTGGAAGGGCGGAGGATGTGATGATGAGTGCGCCGAGTACACTTGATGAAAGTCAACTTAAGGAATTGCATATCACAATCGTTTCCGAAGAGGCGAAGGTATAAAATGCCTAATCAGAATATTTTTATGGCGTAAAAGTAATCTAGTGATTAAGAAGATTCAAGAGATTAAGAATATGTGAATATTTTCCAATTTTGCCTGGGACAGTTCTTTGGTAGATTTTGATAAATATAACCTTTTCTATGGTTGGAATTGAACAGGTAAAACTACACTTACTAAGTTATTTTCATCATTAGAAAACTGTGGACATACTGATTATGCAGATATGGAGTATAAGATTGAAGGCAGTGATGATAATGTTTTTGATCAGCATAGTCCATTTACGACTAAAGTGAGAGTGTTTAATCAAGAATTTATAGATAAGAATATGGAGTTTGTTTGAACTAAAGCTGAACCTATACTTATTCTTTGAGAAGAAAATACGGAACTTCAAAAAATGATAGAAACCAATGAATGAGCACTACAGTTATTAAGGGAGAAGTTAGCAGCACAGCAAGCCACACTCGCAGCTAAGAAGAGTGAGAAAGATAGATTTTTTAAAGATGTAGCAAGAATTATATGAGAAAACATAGTCTGAGTTGCAAGCAGAAACTACAGGAAGCCTGATGCAGAAGTAGATTTTCAATGAGTTCAGCAGAAATGTATTTTAAGTGGGGATGAAATTGATAAATTAAAAGTAATTATTCATCAGGACTATAAAGGCGAATTAAACGATTTAGATTTTGTATTCGACCTTACTGAGAATGTGAGTGATATGGGTGATATTTGCAAGCAGACTATACAAAGCAGGGTTATACAGAGATTGAAACAATTTAGTGATATATCTGATTGGGTTGAAGCTTGAGTACAAATACACAAAGATCATGATTTAGGCCAATGTGAATTTTGTGGGAATGTATTATCTACCAATAGATTTGATGAACTACTAAGTCACTTTAGTACTGAAGATAAAAATTTTAAGGAAGAAATTGATAAAAAAATTGTATTACTTAGTTGACGAATAGAAAAACTAGAGAAACTCATACCTGATAATAAGGCTCTGCTTTACCAGGCATACCAGGATGAATATGCTTCTATAATTTTGACTTTTGAAAGCGAGAAAATAAATTTTATGTTGGAAACTAAAAAATTAATTGAAATATTAAAAGAGAAAAAGCATAGGACAAGTGAAGCAATACTATATTCACTCCCTATAACAAACAACCTTTTAGGATCAGTTGAACAGATAAATGAAATAATTGCTAAACACAATCAAAGTAGTAAGAATTATAAAATACAAAAAGACGATGCACTTAAGGCACTTAAGATTCATCATTTGAGCGAAATATCCGATCCAGTTAAAAAACTAGAGTTAGAGATAAGAACCATTCAAACAAGTATTGCCGATTTGAATCAAAAAGTAAATGATTTAGCAACAAAGTTATTGGAAGATAGAAAAATGATATCTTCACATCATACTGCATGTGGATTGATTAATAGCAATCTCAATACCTTCTTGGGAAGAGATGAAATATGTTTTGAGGTTGCTTCTCAGTGAGGATATCTAATTAAAAGAGGTTCAAACCTAGCCAAGAATCTCAGTGATGGAGAAAAAACTGCAATTGCATTTATATTTTTTATAGTTTCTTTAAAGGAATCTGGTTTTAATATTAGTGATTCAATAATTGTTATTGATGACCCCGTCTCAAGCTTAGATTCAAATTGTTTATTTCAAGCATATTCTTTTTTGAAAAATAGTGTGGAGGATGCGCATCAAGTTTTTCTGATGACACATAATTATGATTTTTTAAAATTGATGCTGGGTTGGTTGAATAACTATTACAGAGGCGTTCGTAAGAAACCCTATTATATGGTTGATAATATAATAGAAACTGATAAAAGAGTCGCTAAAATTAAGTGACTCGACCCATTACTTCTTAACCATGAAACTGAGTATCACTATCTATTTAAGAAACTTTACGAATTTGAATCAGATAACACGATTATAAATGTTTACCATATGCCAAATGTGGCTAGAAAAGTTCTTGATACTTTTTTAATGTTCAGAGTACCTAACTGAGAACCCATATATCAAAAGTTAAGGTCTCTGAATTTTGATGCAAATAAGAAGACCGCAATATATAAGTTTACTAACGACCAATCACATATTACAGGCTCCGGTTTTGATCCATCGCTGGTTCCCGAAGCTAAAAAAAATATAAAGTATCTATTAGAAATGATAGAAACAGTATTCCCAGAGCATTATCAGATTTTAATAGATTCAATTTAATATTATTTGATCCTACTCTTTCAGTATATCATGCACTACCTCCTCCTCCACGGCACAGGCTGAACGCCAGAGTGTCATTGGTTTCCGCGATTGCGTGACCTGCTAGAAAAACAATGACATACGGTGTCCGCGCCTGCTCTCCCTCGACGTGCTCTGCACGTTTTTTTTATTCTAGAAATATTCTGTAGTTTCACTAATCCGCTTTAGGTAATTGAAGTTTTTTCACAAGCTCAAACCTTCAAAACCTAAACCGGTTAGCATAACTGAATCATCCAGAAAATTTTCATACTTCAAATTTTCATGGTGGTTCAGTAATTCTTAGATTTTTCAAAGCGTGCTAATACGATGGAGAAGTTTTACTTCTCTTTTTTTTCGTATGGAAACAACTCCGCGTGATATGCCTAGTTCTCTTCTTTGAGATGCAGTTATCTATCAGTGATTGGATGGTGCATTGGAATTGAGGGGAGATAAGGAGTGAGAGACGATTTGGGCTAATCAAGCACAAATAGCTCAAATTTTTGGTGTTGATAGAACGGTCATCACTAAACATCTTTCAAATATTTTTAAAAGTGATGAACTTGATAAAAAAGTGGTTAGTGCAAATTTTGCACATACCACTCCACATGGCTTCCAGATTGATAAAACACAAACCAGAAACGTTGTTTATTACAATTTGGATGTTATTCTTGCCGTAGGATACAGAGTCAATTCATGAACAGCAACCAAGTTCCGTCAACGAGCTACACAAACACTCAAACAACATATCACTCAGTGATTTACTATAAACCACAAGAGGATACAGCGCAATTATACAGCGTTTCTCCGTGCTGTAGAGGATATCAAACAGCTCAATGTTTCCCAAGTGGTGAACCAGAGTGCCATTGGTTTCCGCGATTGCGTGGTTTGATCAAAAAAGACCATTATCTAGTAGTTTTTGAAGTACAATGATTTCTGGCTTAAAATTCGTAGATTTGGTCTAATTTGCCCTTGTAAAATACTTCAAAAGAGTCATAAAGTGATAGTTTTTGAAGTATAACTGTATGTCATGCATATACAAAAAAAAGGAGAGTATTATTATATTATTTGATCCTATCTGTGACAAAATGCACAGGTATATTTATGAAGTAAGATGTGAAGTATGCATAGAGCATCTCAACTTCTGCAGACAACATTGTACGAGAAAATAATTATGGCTCCTGTCTATACACAGTTTGCAAACTCAGTTAAACCCCGGTACCAAAATAAGCTTGCTAAGATACTCAAGCGTAACGTTGAGATTCGCTGTACTGAAAAACTTACAAGTTTGGATCAGTTTGTACTCGACTTTGTATACAATTCAAATAGATCAGAAGGAAGTAGAATTGAAAGAGAAGATTTTATGAAGATAGTAGAAAAGAAGAAGAGTAAATATCCCAACCAAAATGAGATTTTGGAGATCAAAAATTCATTTGCGTTGTGGGAGTTTTTGCAAAAGAAATTTGTGTGGAATGAGGCGTATATCAAAAAATGTTATCATATACTCACTAAATGACTTATGCAAGAGGATGGGACTCCTTATCCCAAATGATACAAAAAACACCCTATTATTGTCGGCAACTCCACCACCCTAGAGCCTGAAAAAGTCCCTGAAGCTATGCGCACATTGCTCAAGTGGTACAAAACTCATAAAAAGACGATGTTTCCACTCCAATTAGCTATTGAGTTTCACTGGAGATTTGAACGTATTCACCCTTTTGCAAATGGCAATGGTAGAGTGGGTAGGATGTTGATGAATAAAATACTCATTTCCCATGATATGGTGCCAGTTACTATCTTTGCGGAAAATAGAAGGGCGTATTTCAATGCTATTGAGAAAAGTATTGATGGATCTTTTTTGCCAATCTATAGTTTCATACTAGATCAATATGTGAAAACTCTCCGCTAAATACATACTTTTGCCTACTAACCACTTACTAGCTGATGCCCCAGACAACAGAAGAGAGTGACTTACTCTCATATATTGCTAATGAATATGTATCAGACAAAAGATCAGAGCCTATGAATCCTAACAGCTCAAGGAGTATTTGGACTTACTTAAAAATAATTATGAAAAATAGTCATGATATCACGTAATGATAGTATGAGGGTTTCGAGATGAAATCCCAATATGCTTTAAATTGGCAGACACTGTCCGCCAAATATTTTCAAAAGTGCTGAACTTGAGAGAAAAGTGGTTAGTGCAAATTTTGCACATACCTGGCTCAACTGTTGCATTTTTTGCAACAGTTCAAAGTGAAGGTGGAAGAATGGTTTCAAGAGAGATCTACCTAGATGGTGAAACAACATATATTTCCATGATTCGTAAGCTAAAATAGCAATTATCTGACAGTTTTTTAACTACAAAGATTTTTGGCTTAAATATCTTGTTTTCTAAGAAATTATACTTGAAAAAATGAAACAAAAACACATAAACTACTGCTTTCCTCGCTACAACTTTTTTCATTTTATTTCTGTCGAAAAACATGTGATCCCTCGCAACTAGTATCCAAAATGAACTTTTTATAGCCAAAGTGAATACGAGAACGGTTCTGAGAAATTGGGAGAAATATGTGGGGGTGGTGACGAAGTCGTATTTGATGTGATTGTTTGATATTTCTACACAGAGAATAAGAACCAAACAAGGGATCAGACTCGCCTATCCCGTAGGAAGAGAGATAGATGATATTGTCGATGGTGATATTCCATTGCCGCAGTGATTTACTGATGTGCCACAATTACTTGAGCAAGTCAAAGCAGATCTGCTGGGTAGTTTAGCACCGCAGACGAACCTCGGGAAATATGCGAGAGTGGTCGCAGGTGATCTCGAGAAATTGGGGTGTGCTACGATCAGGACTGATTTGGCAGATTTTTTGGAGGGGATGCAGAGCGAGTATGTGAGACGTCGTGATAAACAACTGCTCTCGTATGATGCGTTGTGTACGTTGCATGATCAGTCGTTTCGTGGGTCGCAACAGGCCTATTTGGTGGCGTTGTGATCGCGTTTTCATGCAGCTGATATTGCTGAGCTTCCACAGATTTTGTGATGGATCTATGGGCTCAAAGATCTCAAAGATGACCTCAACAAAGGAATTTGTAATATCCCAGCTGAGGTGCTTGCACAGATTCCGCACGCGGTAGATGCACAGAGAAATATCGACCTCACTGCTCTCCTTGCGTCACATCTGTTTGATCAACGAGTCGAACGTGTTGTAGCTGAACAAAAAGACAACCTTGCTTGTCTCCAAGAAAAACTACAATACATGGACCTCGGTGTCAATAAAATGTGTGGCGGACTCCTCCCTGAGATAGAAGCATTTATAAATACGTTTACCATTGGATGATATAGGGAATATCTCAGATCATCTTAGTACAGAGAAGTAAATACTATCTTTGCGCATTTCACTTGCATATCGCTAAAAAAAAGATCATATGAGAATGACTTTGTTTCTTCTTTTCAGTATGAAAAAACATATCTACCTAATACTGGTCATCATCCTATGGATTATGCTCAGCTATGTGGCGCATGTGATTTGGTTGGCAAAGTTTGGCCAATGGATGTTGCCTCAGACACCTGCACGGATGTGGTGTGGTGAATTGCCTGTGTGGGCACAACTCTCCGTGATCATTACCTGAGTCATTTTCGGTTACGCGATAGGGAATCGCCGATGGCAAATTGTCTATGTTGAGAAAAGACATTGGCGTGATTGTTGGAAACCTACGCAGAAATAAGCGTTATCTCATAAAATATACATTTTATATTGACTTGATTATTTATTTGAAATAAGTATTTTTTCTGTATTCAATTAATTTTAACCTGCATGAAAGTCCTCCCCTACCCTCAGCAAGCCAAACTTGAACAAGTACTAGAGGGGCATCTCATTCATCAACCTGAGGATGCATTTCCTGAAGACGAATTTCGCCAGGCGCTTATTGAGGTATTTAAACGTACACCACCTACAGTAGGCCAACTCTACGAGACGCAACGTCCGTTGATTTTGGAGATAACAAGATTGAGAGAAAAAATGGAGATTGAAGTATCCCCCTACATCAAAGCAATGACGCTGACGTATGTACAGACCCTCAAAGAATGTCTCAAGGATAATAGACTTGGCACCAGACCTTCGCGTACAAGTACTCCATCTGCTTCACCTGCTCCCATTGTGTCCCCAAACATACCAGAGGGTAAAGAACCAATACAAAAAAATCATTGAGCTCCTCATGATGCCAAGAATAAGATAGGTCGCGCGCCAAATGGAAAGCAACCCAAAATGCTCAAGCAACCAAAGCCTATCAAAGAGCCAAAGCCTGTCAAAGAGCGTAAATCATTACTGGAAAAAGTACAAGAAGAGATGCCATGTATTCTCCTCTTGGATGCAAATGAACGTGCAAGCTATCAAAAACTTTCAACTGCATTGCTTGCTAGAGAGTTTACGAGACCTGCCTGGTCTCAGATTATCACATTTGACACAGTGGAATATACGAGAAAATTCTATTTGAGTCACCTCGACTTTCTCTTGGAGGTGGTGACCGTACTTGATAATTTCCCACAAAAGCAAATCTGGGCACACAAGAAACAATTGCGTGATCTCCATACATTGCTCATTGATTGTAAACATGTCACAACTGCAATCCATCCTATGGAACTCAGAGCTCAAGAGCAACAAACATCTCAAAGATATGCAAGTCATTGTATTCAAAAAGTTGCCTTTGAACTCTGCCATCTCTTGGAACTTTTGGAACACAAGTGGCAAAAGTCTTAGGACGTTGGAGGTGATATCAACGAAAAAAAGGGGTTTGTGCGATTCGCACAAACCCCTTTATAAACACCATTATCCGTCATTGCTATTTCTGTACCCCATTTTATGGGGACTCAAATTCAGGGATTCCTGAAATTTTTCAAAGACGGGCTTGGGCACCCCACTAAAATCATTGACGATTCTTCGCATGGTGTCCTCATCGAACTGCTCTTTGTAACGCTTGCCATCGTCTTTCATGGCAGTAGCCAGCGCTTCACATAGAGGAGCGAGTGCTTTGATACCATAGATTTGCGTGAAGAGTTCTAGTGCTTGCTCGTAGCGAATCACTTTGGCTCCCACACGCTCGATAGCATACGTTAGTGCTGCTTCGTACCAATCTGGCCTTGTCCGCTTGTAACTTACCTCCAACAATGAGACAATCAGATCTTCGACCATACATGACTTCCACCAGTTTTGATCAGAGAGCACTTCAAACGACGCATCAATTGGCCCCACATATCCTCTCAATCTCAGGAACATGTTGGGATAGTAGGCATACTTACTCACGAGAGGAGCAATGGTCGCTTTGTAGCCATCTATGGAGAAAGCATTTCTTCCCTTACCTGGCAAAAGACGTTTGATTTTGACCATAGTTCCTGCCTTCCAATAAGCGAGAGGAAATATAGCAAACGTATTCAATATCCAGAACTTGTCACCGACACGTGCAACCGCGTCTTTGCTGATACTTCCCGTCTCTCCCACAGCGAGTTCGTGCAGGAGGGGTACCGTAAAGGGCGTCCTTGCATCAGGCGTGGTTTGTACTACATCCTTTTGTTTTCCATTTTCTGACCTCATAAGGAGGTTAGTGTGTCCATTTTTTAGTTCTGGGCCATCAATGTTTATTTCCATATATAAGAATTTTGTTTTACTGAGTGATGAGGTCCAAACAACGTGGCTCCACAGGTGTCTCACAATATTTTCTGGTACATGCTGCAATTTTTCCATCAGTTATCGTACAGGTATTACATCCATCGAAATAGGAGTTACACACACTGAGATCTATGGATTTGCTAATGGTGTTCAAGTAATGATACATGCCATCGTTGGTGACCAATACTTCAAGCTCATAGGTAAATCCTGCATCTCGATCGAAACCTTGAATACCCTCTGGCATGAGCGTCCATCCGAATTGTCCTTCTGGTCTGACGAGGAGACATGAAGTTTGTTGGTTATACATATTGTAACAGGTGCTTTGTGCAGGACCCACGGTGATACGCATGCTCTTCTCAGCTACAGGTGCAACAGTTTCTGTTTGCATGCTACACACGGGTACACATTGCAAGGTACAGATACTACTCCCACCATGTCTACATGCGGATGCACATGCATCAAACATGCCTCACATCGTTCTACAAGTCTCTTCACCTATAAACTCACATTCACGAGTTTCAACCAACCACGTCCCCTCTGCATAGACACACGTCACAAAAGGAGTAAGTTGCTCCAAAAGCATAGTAACTATAGCGAGCTTATCACTTTCCCCTGAAACAAGAAAATCTTTTTGGTAACTTTTGAGGACGAGCAAGATATTGTTGGCAACCTCACGTGGTTGGACAAGGAGATAGTCCATAATTTTTTCTGTAGCTGTTTGTACTTGCAGTTCTTTTTCAGCACTGAGCGCATAAGCAAACATACTAAGCGCACTGGTAGCAGCGAGCAATATTGCGATGATTTTTTTCATGTGAAAAACATAACATACTAAAAGTAATTTTTGATACCTAACTAGCATTTTATACCAATCACTTCATCTTTGTCAACTGTTTTGTATAATAAAAAAGTAGCCGGAATTTCCGACTACTTCAATAGGTACGCTATTATTTTCTATGCACTTGCCTGTGGTTTGAGCGCATAAATTGCCAAGGGAAGTACAACTTCTTTGCTGAGCTTACCTTGTATGTCTCTAAATATTTCCTTTCGTGTTTCTTTATCCTGCAATGCATCAATGGGTATTATAGCACTCCCCAGATCGCGACCATGAAATTTCACTTCAAAGGTCAGGTCATCTCTTCCGTATACTATTTCAATGTCTACACATGATCCAACTATGTGATTGCTTGTTTCAAATACTTCAGCTATCTCATTTTGACATAATTTGTTGGTCTTTGTATTGTTTATTGTTTCATGCAAACGGATAGGTAGGCCGGCATTCTCAGGCAAAACAAATAGATGGTCAGCTAGAGTACCATTCTCGTCAGGTGACACAACCACATATCCTTGTACTTCTTCCATAGTATTCTTCCAATCGCTATAGAACTTGAAGAGAAATATTCTCATCCACTCTAGTGGAGAATGAATCAGTGGAGCAACCAACTGCGCATTCGCATGGAGGAGATTTGATGTATTTAACTTAAGGGTATGCGTTTGATCTAATACCTTATGAGAAGTTTGCTCATCGCTACTGAGAAAATCTAGAAAGCTATGTTCATTTTTCTCTTTGATCAAATAATAGCCATCTGGTAGCGTGTAGACCAATTTCATTTCAATATTGCCTGGTTGTTCTGCTATACTTTGTATGATAACTTCACCTTCTACCCCTACTTTTTGAGGATCTGTGTCAGTTTTACCGATCATACTTTGCAACGCCTGCTGATACCCTTGTGCAATCGGAAATTCTGGTAGCATTTTATCTACAAGATTGGTAACCTTGTAAGAGATTGTTCTGGCTGTATCATCAATACGATGCTGCTCTATCCATTTTTCCTCCGCCCAAGTTTTGTATCTGTCCTCATCAATGGCAAGGCATTTATATATTGAATAATACAGTCCCAAAGGGATATTTGGGTTTTGTGTATTGTTCAAATTCTCCGTAGCCATAATAGTACTCAAATGAGATTCACAACCTTTTCTGGCGATGTGGACTTTCGCTTTTTTGTCCTCTTCAAGAAATGAAATGACTATGTCAGGATCATTATCTTTTGTGAGGTGGAGGAGAGGTGAAAATTGTAGAATACTTTTGGTGATTTCATCTACCTGTGCAAACTTATGCCCTTTTGGCAATAAACTCACTATCCCTACGGTAAGGGGAGTTTTTTTGTTAAAGATCATTTTTTTCATTTTTTCTCTTTTGGTGAAAAAAGCTTATAACCAAGTTATAGAAGTTGTCAATACGAATAATAGATTTCTAGAACGGTAACATCCTCCCTGTTTTGAACTCTCGCATCACTTTTCGCTGGACAAGTTTTTTGAGGAAACCAGTAACTCGAGGGAGATAGTAGGTTTTGGTACCTATGGTCATCACACCATCGTAGGGTCAGAGGGCGATAGCCAGTTTGTCTCGATTGGTGAGCGGAGGATAGGTGCGTGTAATGCCCAGCAGGCGGTCTGCGATGATGCGTCCTACTCTTTTGCCTTCACACATGGCGTTGTGAGCGGTGGTATAGAGTCCATGGATAGCCACATCCCCGCACCAAAAAATATCAGGAGATTCATGCGAAGCATACTCCCCTGCGAAATTGAGATAGTCACGAAATGATTCATCATTTATTTTGATGCCGGAGCTCAAGATAGTGAGATCACTAGCGAGTATTGCACCACTTTCGAGATGCACTTCCGTTGGGGTGATGGTAGTTACTTTTTGATCAAGCATGACTTCAACTCCTCGTTGCTCGAGTCTTTTTTTGCACAAGCGAGAAACTGCTGGTTCCATACGATCTGCGAGGCGTTCTTTGCCATGAATCAAGCGAAGTGTCCCTTTGACGAGTTTGCGTGCGCCGAGCATACTTGCTATTTCTATACCAGTGAAACCACCTCCTACGACGGTGACGTGATGTGCGGTCGACAACTTCTTGTTTATAAGCAGTACGTCTTCTGGATAACGCAAGGTCACTGCGTGCTGTTCGAAATCTGTTTTACCAAAAAAATTCGTACGAGATCAGGTAGCGATGACACAAAAATCAAACGTCCATTTCTTGCCTGATGCAGTCGTGATTTCATGTTGTTGAATATGGGTGATGTGTTCTGCATGATAATCGCTTCAGAGGTTCTTGCGAAGAGATATCTGTAAATTAGCTAATGCTTTACCTCTCCCCAAGGTCTCATGGAGTCACGGTATCCACGTGAAGTGATCGCGCATATCGAAGAGGACTATGCTCGTCTGTGGTGAAGCTCTCTTGATTGTCCAGTAGGCAGAAAGTCATGCAAATCATCAACCAATGATAGCGACAGTTGCGTGATGGTGAGTCATAGGTGTACATTTGTAAAAGTGGTTGAACTATAGCGGAGCGACACACGAAAGCAAGCAATCCTCAGATTTTATGTGTGCAGTTGGTGTGACAGGCATCGCGTGTAGAGTTCTGTAAACGCTGCATTATGCACTCCCGTATAGATATGTTTGATTTTAGCTTGTCCTCCATATTTACCTTTGACTTCGGTGACGTAGGCAAGCAGTGCACCTGGTTTGACTACGAGCATGGTAGGTCTTCTATTGATAATGCCACTCTGACGCTTTGCTTGATAATCATGCGCGAGTGACTGTAGTGTTTCATCGATTGTATCCGCCAAACGTTCAGCATCGACTTCGTACGAAGACTCGACTACTCGCTGATGATTTCTCACTTCTTCGTTACCTACTCACCTGCTTTGTGCACACAATGCATACTCACCCAGCTCATACCCCGAAGTACGCAACTGCGTAAATGCTTGCTCGATGTTGCCTTCCATGAGTTCCTCTCCTCGTTCGTTCATGCCATGCTCTCTGCCCAAGATGGTTTCTATCAGGATAGGTGTGCTCTCATTTTCATATGCTACTGCCAACTCCAAGGTATCTTGGAGCAAATAACGGGGGAGACCGAAGGTTGTGACAATAGGGAAAAAGTGATTTCATGCCTGAGCTAGTAACTCAGGTTCAGCAAGAAGATCTTCACTCCTTCGCACGTTCTGTACATCAATTAAACGTCCATCTCCTCAGACATTATCAATCGGCGTAAACTCAACCAAATGCGTATTGGTGAACCTACGGTATCGTCTTCATGTGGTTGGAGTTTGTAGATGACGAACTTCGTGACTCCACATACCTTCTGCGGAGTTGTAGATACCCCATATTTTGTGCGCAGGTATACCCAGAGATGCAAAACTAGGAAGACGTGGATCAATTGGCATTCAGCCACACAATACCGCATCGATACGATTGACCCAGAGCGTATATGCATCGGTGTGACCATGCTGTGCGTAGACTTGTTTGAGCATTTCTTCTACCCAAATCGTAGCACCCATGATACAGGAGATCTGTTGCTCTATCACGGTAGATGCATAGAAGGCAATCTTGTCGCGTGCATCCGCCACCAAAATCAGGGGATCATATGCGTACGTTCCCTGTACTCGCTTGCCTTGGGATTTGACGTGAAAGCTTGAAACATCACCATATTCTTCTGCTCATCTTGGTGTTTGCTCACGTATATACGTCCCTACTTGGGGCAAAAATAATCCGCTGAACAAACGTTGTCACGGAGTGTGACGTGCAACGTAATCGAGCACCATGAGATTAGCTCGCCTATTGGCTTGTTTGCATGCGTTGACCATGGGGATACGTTTGGGGATACCACTGCTCGTCCCTCCTGATTGTCACCAGATAGGTGGTGTGGTGGTTGCCTCTCGTGTGCCTCATCTCTTTTGTAATAATGGCGCTAGGTCTTCATAGAGCGAGATTGGTACATTTTTTTTCCACGATGTATACCCTTGTGTATTTCGTGATGCGGGAAGGTGATGTACTTTGCCTCGTTCACTCTGCTGAAATCAATGCACCAGGCGCTTATAAAGACGACTTTCTACGACCTGTGGATGACGCTGGGTCCGTTTGATCACCGCATGCAGCAGTGGTTGGACGATCCAAAAAACTACTTGGATGATGCCGTTGCGTTGCAACAAGCGTATGAGACGCGTCGTAGGTCTCTGCAAAAAGTGTGTTTGTAATCAACGAAACTCGTTCGACCTGGGTGGGCGAATATCTCCGAGAAATCAGTAGCGCTTTGGTTGCATACGAGACGCTTGGGACGTAAACAATCCCCATTCTATTGCTCATACGTGCAATTGCAAGTCACCGCACAAAATGTCAATCTCATATTGACATTTAATACAAATTACTTATAAAAAATATAGCTAGTAGTTCATTAGCAGGTAAAAAATATTCATATGAAAATAATATTATTTGTGTGCACCATGACGGTAAGCTTCATTTTGGGATCATATCTGTGTGATCAAAATGATCAAGTCGATACTCGCCTTTCATCTAGTGCTACCCTAGCTGCATCTATGACATCGGCAGCTGATGCCAATGCGGCACAGGAAACTCCTC